>JAQBHL010000218.1:0-39724 GCA_032127745.1 Acidobacteriota bacterium | reverse complement strand
ACCGAAACCCCTATCGGTCCGGGCACCTGAGCGGCGCCGGTGAAAGGCCGGGACCGCCTTTGGGGCCACACACCGAAACCCCTATCGGTCCGGGCACCTGAGCGGAGGCGGGATTCACTCCCGCCGCAGCGAACCGGGGGTCTGGGGGGCTAAGCAGGCACTTCCGTCGGCCATTGCGGCCCCCCAGCTAAACAATGGAGGCGGCGACCGGAGTCGAACCGGTGAGTAGAGGTTTTGCAGACCTCCGCCTTAACCACTTGGCTACGCCGCCCCGGACGTCTTCATACTCTGATCGGGGCAAATCGGGACTATATCCTGAGCCAACCCCTTTCTGGTACGGGAAGAAATATGTGCCGTCTCCTTATGCACACAGTAACACGTGTCTTTCTATATATTTAGAAACACTTGTGGATCGGACATCGGAGCTCCGAAGCCGTTGACGGGGGCAGGCTCCAGAAGCTAAATTGACAGCCGCTGGCGCTGAAAAGCGCGGGAGTAACTCAGTGGTAGAGTGCCACCTTGCCAAGGTGGACGTCGCGGGTTCGAATCCCGTCTCCCGCTCCATCGGTTCCAGCCCCCTCCTCGGCCTTCACAGGCCGTTCTTCTTCTTCTTACAACTCGATTCCGTCAAGCGGCGCGAAAGACTCTAGGTTGCGTCGAAAGCACCCTTGTGGTGCTGAATTCGTTCGCGTCCATCGATCACGTCGATGGCCACCACGTCGAATCGGATGACGTTTTCGCTGAGGCCGTGCTTCGCGGCATAGAGTCGAGCCGCCCTCACCACTTTCTTCATCTTCGAGGGACTCACGAACTCGACCGAAGCGCCGTGGCCTGCGGTCTCGCGCCGCTTCACCTCAACGAAGACGGTCGTGTTCCGGTCCCGGGCCACAATGTCCACTTCGCCGGACCGGGTTCTGAAGTTCCGGTCGAGAATCGCATAACCGAGACTGGACAGATAACGCGAGGCGACATCCTCGCCCGCAGCACCCCGGCGCTGAGCCAGAACGCCCGGACCTCGTCTCACGCGCGGACTCGCTTCCACCTCGTGCCCTTGGCCGTGTCTTCGAGGATCACGCCCCGGTGCTGAAGGGCCTTCCGGGCCGCATCGGCCGCCCCGAAGTCGCGCCGCTTTCGAGCATCCTGCCTCTCATCGAACAGACCCTGTTCCTCCGCGGACAGGCGGTCGCCCTTCGGGGGCTCGAAGCAGGCGAAGACCTGATCCATGCTCCTGAGCGCGTCGAGCAGGATCCGGGCTCCCGCGGCATTCATCGCCCCGCGGTCGGCCAGAGTGTTGCCCTCGCTCACCAGCCCATGGACCGCGGCCAGTGCCTCCGGTGCGTTCAGATCGTTGGCCAGAGCGGACTCGAAGGCGGCGAGAGCCGACGCCGCGGCCTTCGCCACTTCCTCTTGCGCGGGAGCGGCCAAGCTCGAGGACTCCTCGGCCAGGCGATTCCAGAAGGTGTGGATGCGCCCGAGCGCGGTCTCCACCTGAGCCAGGCCCTCCCAGGTGAAATTGAACGCCTTGCGGTAGTGCGACTGGGCCAGCATGTATCGGATCTGGTCGGACCGGAAACCCCGGGCCAGCAGATCGGGGATGTTGTAGACGTTGCCCTTGCTCTTGGACATCGTCTCGTTCTCCACCAGCAGATGGTCCACGTGCATCCAGTGCTTCGCGAAGAGCTTCCCGGTGCCGCATTCGCTCTGGGCGATCTCGTTCTCATGATGGGGGAAGATGAGATCGACCCCGCCGCAGTGAATGTCGAAGGTCTCGCCCAGATACTTCATGCTCATGGCCGAGCACTCGATGTGCCACCCGGGCCGGCCGCGGCCGAAGGACGCGTCCCACTGAGCCCACGAGGGCTCGTCCCCCTTGAGCTTCCACAGAACGAAGTCGCGGGCATCCTCCTTCTCATACTTGTCGGTGTCCACGCGCACCCCGGCCCTGATCCCGGAGACATCGAGTCGAGACAGACGTCCATAAGAGGGGAACGAGGCGATCCGGAAATAGACGCTGCCGTCCACGGTGTAGGTGTGACCCCGGGCCATGAGCTTCTCGATCAGCGCCACCATCTCTCCTACGTGCTCGGTCGCCCTGGGCATGACCTCGGGAAGCTCCATCCGCAGGGTCCCGAGATCCTCCAGGTAGGCCCGGGTGGGCGCTTCGGTGAACTCCTCGATGTTCGTTTCCTGCGCCGAGGCCAACTGGATGATGCGGTCGTCCACGTCGGTGATGTTCATGACCTCGAGCACCTTGTTCCCGAGGAACTTCAGGGTTCGCCGCAGGATGTCGGTGGCCACGAAGGTGCGGAAGTTGCCGATATGGGCCCGGCTGTAAACGGTGGGACCGCACACGTACATCCGGACCGGCTCTCCTTCCTGGGGAACCACCTCCTCGATCCGTCCGCTCAGGGTGTTGTGGAGCTTGAGAGGGGTCATAGAGCCTTCAATATCAACGCCGTCCGATCGTCGCTGAAGGCGCGACCGGCGGCGAATTCGAAGAGGGACTGATCCAGGAGCCGGAGAATTTCCGAAGCCGGGCGGGTGCGGAGCGCGCGCACGCAGGCCACCACCCCCTCGGGGCCGAACTCATCATCGTCGTCGTCCGCGGACTGAGCTTCGCTCAGCCCGTCCGAGTAGATGGCCAGCACGTCGCCCGAGTGAAAGGTCACCTCACCCTGCTCGAAGGTGGTCCCGGGCAGAAGGCCGAGAACCGAGCCGCCCACCTTCAGATTGATGGTTTCGTCTCCACGCACGATCGCGGGGGGCTGATGGCCAGCGTTCACGTAGATCATCCGCCGGGTCCCCGGGTCGAGCTCGGCGTAGAAGCAGGTGGCGTAGCGATGGGACTGGTTGGCGTTACGGATCAGCTCGGAGATGCGCGCCATCAGGGCCACCGGGGAAAGGCTGTTGGCCAGAGACCTGAAGGAAGCATGCGCGAAGGCCATGATGAGACTCGCCGGCGTCCCCTTGCCGGAGACGTCGGCCAGGACGATGGCGAAGCGGGCGTCGTCGAGCGGTATGACGTCGAAGAGGTCGCCTCCGACGCTGAAACAGGCTTCGCTCGAAGCCGCGACCTCGAAGCCGGGGATGTGGGGGAGAACCGTGGGCAGGAGGCTCTTCTGAATCTCTCGTGCCACCTGCAGCTCCGAGTCCGCCCGGGCTTTCTCGATCCGGAGCTCCTGGGCGCGGGCCCCGGTGAGGGCCGCGAGGGCCTGGCGTCCCACCGCGTGGATCAGGTTCTTCTCTCCTTCGCCGAACCCACCGCCGGAAAGGCGCGGCGAGAAAAGGATCGCGCCCTTCTCCTCCCCGGAGGTAAAGCGAAAGATGACGTCGAGGCGGAGGGCGGTGAGCGGGGCCTCGGGGGTCTGGGTGGATTCCCCCTCTCCCTCGAGAGAGTCCCAGGGAAGACCCTCGATGGAGTCCACGTGCTTGACTCCGCGGGAAGCCAGGACCCGCAAGCGGCCGAAGGGTGTGGCGGTCAGAAAGGCGGCGCGCAGGATGGTCAGATGTCCCATCAGGGAGGCGAGAGCGATCGAAGCCACCTTCTCCGGATCGAAATTGGTCGAAAACTCGCGCCCGAGGTCCACCAGGGTACGTAGCTGGAACTCAGCCGAAGCGAGCTTCTCCTTGTCGGTCAGAGGATTGGCGGGAAGCCGCTTCACCAGCCGGCAGACGTTCTTCCCGCCCCGGCGCTCCCGCACCACGGAATCGGCGATCCGTTGAACCAGGGTGAGACCCAGCCCCCCCCGGATTCCCTTTCGGGCAAGTTCCTTGAGGTCGGCGACCGGGGGGAGCCCCTTGGGTTCGAAGGCCTGGCCCTCATCGCAGATTTCCGCGCAGAGATATTCGCCTTCGAGGGAGAGGGTGATATCGACTTCCCCGTCCGGCCGACCCGCGTAGGCGTGCTCGATGGAGTTGGCCGCGCACTCCTCCACCGCGAGCGCCCACTGTTCGCTCTCCACCTCGCCGAATCGATTCGACTGCGCGACCTCGAGCGCCCTTTCGTGAACGACCGAGAGGTATTTCGAATCGCTCGGAACCGCCAGGTGCAAGAGAACGGAAGGGGAGGGCTTCACGCCATGAAGCTCGAGATCGCTTCCTCTTCGGTCTTGAAAATCCTGAAGAGATGAGGCAGGCCCACCATCTCGAAGATCGCCGCGACCGATTCGGACAGCTCGCAGATGCGCAGGTCGCCGCCGTTCTCGCGAATCTCCTCGATGGTGCCGACCAGAGCGCCCAGGCCCGCGCTGGCCACGTATGCGAGCGCGCTCGCATTGATCACGACCTCGTACCGGCCCTGATCCAGCACGGCTCGGAGCGCGCTGTCGAAGGTTTCGACGGTGTGGGCGTTGATGAACCCAATGGGGACGAGCACCGCGACCTTGAGGCCGCTCCGGGTTTCGACGGTGAGTTCCTGTTTCAAGTGAGAATCTTCAGTTGGGAGGAGACCCGGATCGGAGGCCGCCTCATCAGACGCTAAGGCTATCCCGTTTTGGTCGATGCCGGAGAGCCCGCGGGTTCACGGCTGCCTCGATGCGGGGACCTCGAGCGCCCGCCGCACGTCCTCCCCAAGCTGAACCCTGAGATCGTCCAGCGAATCGAATCGGATCTCGTCGCGCAAACGGGTGAGAAAGGTCAGGCGCACGGTGCGGCCGTACAGATCCCCTTCGAACCCCGGGAAGTGTGCCTCGAGCGTCGGTTCCGAACCATTGAAGGTCGGACGCCGGCCGAGATTCACGGCCGCGCGCCGTGGGGCGCGCTCACCCTCGATGAGACCGTCCGCCGCATAGACACCCGGCCGCAGAGCCGAGACACCCTCGAGGTCGACGTTGGCGGTGGGGAAACCGATCGAACGCCCTCGCCGGTCGCCGTGGACCACCACTCCCTCGATCTCATACGGACGGCCCAGAAAACGCTCCGCTTCGACCAGATTCCCCTGGAGCAGGGCGTCGCGAATTCTCGATGAGCTGACCCGTTGACCGTCCTCATCGAGGGCGGGCACCTCGACAGTCTCGAACCGGCCCTGGCCCAGGCTCCTTAGGGTCTTCACGTCGCCCGCTCGCGCCGCCCCGAATCGAAACCCCTCGCCCACCACGACGCAGCCGCACTGGACACCCTGGATGAGAACCTGATCGACGAACCCCGCGGGCGACAGTCCGGCGATGGTCCGATCGAAGCGCAGCTGCGCGAGGTCAAGGATGCCGCACTCGGCCAGATGACGGCGCCTCGAGGTCAGAGTCTGAATCCGCGGGGGCGCGCCCCGGTCCGACACCACGCTCCCAGGATGAGGATCGAAGGTCAGCACGGTGGGAACGAGTTGGAACTGGCGCGCCGCGCCCACGCAGGCCCTCAGCAGAAGGCGGTGTCCGCGGTGAACACCGTCGAAGTTCCCGATGGCGACCGCTCGACGCGTGGGAACGCGGGGGCGCTCAGCCAGGGACTCGATCCGAAGCTCCAAGACCCCTATTTTTGCGGACTGGGAATCGGGGACGGTGCGGGTTCGGACCCCGGCGGCGGAACCTCCGCCTCCCCGACCAGAAGGTCGCGATCGAGACGAACCGCGCCCGCCGGACCGGTCATCGCGACCCGGTAGCCATTGGGGGACAGCTCCAGCCCGATCCCTTCGACCGATGCACGGGTGGCGAGGCCCTCGGAGACCAGCTCGTCGAGGGACAACGGGAGCCGCCCGTAGGCCAGCCGGAATGCGCGGACCCGGGCGTCGGCCACCTCCAGCTTCTCCAGGAGTTGGGCCTCCAGAGCGGTGTCGACCGCCTCCTTAACCAGAGGAGGCAGGCCAAAGACGCCGAACGGAGTGGTCAGATTTCGATAGATTCCAAACAGGGCGGCCAGAAGCGCGACCACCATGAGGGCCACTCCGGGAGCCCCTCCCGAGGCCCCCTTCTTGGCTTTGGCGGTCGAGCCCTTGAGGTCGGTGAGAGCCACCACGTCCCGGTCCATGAGGTCGAGCAGGGTGCGACAGACCGCGAACTCGTGGAGGGCCGTCGACTCCACGATCTGCTGGCACGACTTCTGGCCATCGACCGCGGTGAAGACCGCAAGTTCGTCGCCCGAAAGGGAGATCTTGCCTCCTCCCGAAGACGACATCCCCGACAGGAGGTTGTCGAGGCCTTCGAGGTCTTCCTCGGCGCCCTTGGCCTGCACCTGGCTCGCATCCACGACCTTCTTGAAGACCGACTCCATAGAAGGGATGCGGCGTTCGATGATCGGCCACTCGTCGACCATTCGAATGCCTTCCATCAGAATGAAGTCGGCGCCCAAAGCGACCGCGCCCGTTTTTTCGTAGTCGACGGTGTTCTGCGTCTCGAAGCTGTATTCGCCTTCGCGCCAGCGGAAGAGCCGGAAGACCACCTGGAAGAGCTGGGCTTCGACCGCCCGGCGCAGCGTGTCTTCCGTTGCGATCTGCTGGGAGATCAGCACATGACCCAGGCGCTGCATGGTCTGTTTCTGCACGGAGAGGGCCTGGTCCAGATGATCCTGGGTGATGGCGCCCTGGAGCACCAGGGTTTCGCCGAGCCGGTCGGCGGGGCGGATCCGCGAAGACTCGGCTCCCACGATGTTGCCGCCTTCGAAGACGACCTTCACCGCCTCGCCCGCCGTCTTGAGGTGGAGGGTGCCCGTCTTCCGTTGGAGTCCGATCAGCTGAACGATGTCGGGGAGACCGAAGTCCTTGAGGGTTCCGGCCAGAGCCATAGCTAGGCCTCCCCCCTGGTGCCCGCTCGGCGACGCCGAACGCTGGCGACCGCGGGCAGCCGCGGCTTCACCATCTGGGCGAGCGCATAAGCGAGGACGCTCAGCACGCCGAAACCGATCTTGAGGGTGGATCCGAGCGGCCCTCCAGACACCGGTTGGGGCGCGAGGTATTGGACGGTCACCACCGAACCCAGGGAGACCGCCCAGACCAGAAGCAGAGGAAGGCCGAGTCTGAAATCGCCAACCGACAGATGTCCGGCTCCGGGAGCGGCCACGGAGGAGGCGCGATGGAGCACATCGCGGATGGTGGCGTAGCGGGCGATCTCCTGGCCCTTCGCGGCCCGGGCGGCGGGCGGAATCCCGCGCTTCACCACGAACAGGTGATGGCACTGGGAGCAGACCAGCTGCGAGGTCGAGCGGGTCTGGCAGAGCCAGCAGAACGTGGTGCCGCACTTGGGACACTGCTTTGAGAAACTGTGGGCCCCACGGACCTTCACCACTGCGGGGATGAACAGGAGCAGGGCCAACGCAATGATCAGGAGCCGGCCGCTCAGATTGTCCAGAGTGAAGTGAAAGGCGGGAATGGCCGAGCCGATTATCCGCGAAGCCGGGGGAACGATGTCGGGAGGAGCCTGCAGCGTCGAGCCGTCTCTATCGAAGGAGAATAGGCGGTCGTAGCGGGCCAGAGCCGGACTGTCGATGGCGTCGCCCCTCTGCCGTGATTCCTTGCCCTGTTCGAAGTCCAGAGTGTTCACCTGGCCGATGGCCAGATTGTAAAAGGCGGTGGCCCGGTCCCGGGGCGAGAGCGGGGCCTCGCTGGCCTGGATGAACCCTGGCACGGCGCCGGTGAAATTCCCCCGCATCAGTTCGATGGCCGACGCGTTGTGGGCGAACCGCGGATCCGCGCCGGCCCGGGTGGCGAGCGCCGCGGCAGCCTCATCGAAGCGGCCGGCTCGACGGGACAGGCTGGCGGAGAGGAGGGACCAGTCCAGGTCGGTGGGATCCTCGGTCGCACGGCGCCGCAACAGCGCCTCCGCCTCCGCCGAAGTGCCGCCGCTCGCGACCAGATAGAGCGGCCGGGCGGACGGAGCGGCGGCCACCGCCCGCTGGTGCGTGATCATGGGTATGGCCAGGCTGGACAGCACCAGGGCGACCAGGATCACCACGGACACCGTCCTTTCGGCGCGGGACTGGAAGATGAACAAGAGGGTGACCCACCAGAAGGGCAGGTAGCCCCAGCCCAGAAAAGCGGCCAGAGGCATGGCGAGAAAAAGCACGGCCATGAAAAGAGCGATTGATTTCAAGGAGTCGGGCAGGCCCTCCGCGACATCATGGCTGAAGACCGCCGCGTAGCGGAGGAGGAGGGCCAGGGAGAAACCAAGGGTGAACAGGGCGCCCACGATGAGAAAGCCCAGAAGCATCGCCGAAACCAGACGCCCGTGTTCGAGCGGGTTGTCCCAGGCCAGGCGGATGGCGCTCCAGGCCTGTGAGGTATTGCCGGTGGCCTGGGCCTTGCGGGCCAGGTCGGAGGATGAGTCGGGGGCGAAAGACAGGGCGGCATCGAGGGAATCCAGGGCGTCCGCTTTCGTCCCCTCACCGGCTCGCACCTCGGCCCGGCCGGAGATGGCCCCCGCCAGTTCATCGACCGAGGTGAGGTTCCGCTCGGCCCGAAGTCGCTGGAGTCCGGCGAGCGCTCGGGCCGCCGACTCCTGGTCCCGCAGTGTGGTGGCATCGAGCCAGGCCTTGAGGTCAGGGCCAAAACCATCGGTGGGCGTCCGCAGCACCGGGCGGGTTGGTGCGGTGACCGCGGGCGGTTCCGCGACCGGATCCGGGGAACCCGTGGGCGCCTGGGCCAGAACGAGCGAGGAAAGCGCGGACGCGAGCAGAAGATCCATCAAGGCCTGGACCCTTTCGCCGACTCCACGAAGGCGAGGCGCAGATCAAAAAGAATGGCGTCGATGATTCTCGATTCGTCTTCCGTGCGCCGCCCCTCGGTCTTGTCTTTGAGCATCTCGAGAGCGCTGATCACCTGCCGGGCCGCGCTCAGGTTCCTCTGCTCGCCGCCCATGAAAGCGGCGGCCTGGGTCGCGAGGGAGATCACGAAGGACGAGAAGCTCACGGGCGGCGCTTCCGAGGGCTCGGGTGGGGCCACGAATGGGGTCTCAGCTGGGGCCGTGGACGGGGTCTCGGCCCGCGCTTCAGTGGACTCCGACGGGACTTCCTCCCTCAATTCCCCTTCGGCGGTGAAGTGACGCCGGTCTGTCACCTTCAGGTTGGGTTCGGCCTGGTCCATAAGTCCACGGATCGTACACCAGCCCTCACCCGGAAGGAACGCGGGTCCCCCACAATCCGAGCCCACGGGTGCGCTAATCTGGCCGCCGCGGAACCTCGTCCTTTGGATTCCCCGCATGCCCGGAGACGTTCTTGAGCCCATTCTTCCTTTCCCTCATCCTTGCCGTCATGGCGGCGCCCCCCCCATCAGGCCGAGGCCCACGCAAGAGCGAACCAGACCGCCCTGGTTCGGAACCTGGTAAGCCCTCTCCATTCCCAATGTCGCCTCCGACAAACCGAATATTCGTCGCAAGGCCGAGTTTCTGCCCAGAGGCTTCGAAGGAAGGGGCTTCGAGGCCGAATTCTTGAGACGAACGTGGCGAAGCGCCCGAAGGCCCTCAAGCGTGCCTTCGGGGTTGATCCGGTGCGCATCCGCACCAGCGGCGGCACGGTTCCGATCGCGCCCTTCATCGATGCCCTCGGCTTCCCCGCGGTTTCCGTCCCCACCCTGAACTTCGACAACAACCAGCACGGCGGGAACGAGAACCTGCGCCTGGGACACTTCTTCGGATCGGTGGGAATCATCGCGGCGGCGATGCCGCTCGAGAACTAGCCGGCGGTTGGGCGGCGACCACGCGATCCATCCAGGAGGCAACCGATGGTCATCGAGTATTCGATGGGACACCGCAAGAACTCCGGCCGTGGTTCCCCCCACAGGTTACCGGCGTCACGTTCGACCAGACGGCGGAACTGTAATATCGTCCAACCGATGGCCGAAAACGTAGATCTTCAGATCCTGGTGCTCGACGACGAGTTGCTCATGCTCAAGCTCCATGCGCAGACCCTGGCCCGGCTCGGCTTCAATCTGGTCACCACCGCCCAGAGCGGCGAGGAAGCCCTGGCCCGGATGGATCAGAACGGGACGCACCCCGATCTGATCCTGCTCGACCTGACCATGCCCTCGATGGACGGGATCATATTCATCCGCCGTCTGGTGGACCGCGCGTTCAAGGGCCGCCTGATCCTGGTCAGCGGCGAGGAGGAGCGGGTTCGGCGAACCGTGGAAAAGCTGGCCGAAGCGCATCAGATCCGGGTCCTCGGACACCTCGGCAAACCGCTGGAGGAGGAAAAGCTGGCCGCCCTGCTCCGGAAATGGCGGCCGCCCTCGGGAACTTTCGAGATCACCTGGAAGAAGACCTACTCCGCCGAGGATGTCCGCAAGGCGGTGGAGAACCTGGAGCTCACCGTCCATTACCAGCCCAAGGTGGCGATCCGGACCGGGGAGTTCGTGGGGGTGGAAGCCTTGGTGCGCTGGCGTCACCCCAAGGACGGCCTGGTGAGCCCCCTGCAGTTCGTGGGGGTGGCGGAGGCGAATGGACTGATCTACCCCTTGACCTGCTTCGTCTTCTCCACTGCCATGTCGCAATCGGCGGTCTGGCGGGCCGGGGGCCTGTCCGTTTGCATGGCCGTCAACCTCTCCGTCGATGCTCTTGAGACCGTCGACTTCGCAACCTTCGCTCACGAGCAGGCCACCCGGGCCGGGATGCCGACCAAGGACGTCATCGTCGAAGTGACGGAGAGCCGCATCATGCGGGATCTGCGCGCTCCCCTCGAAGTGCTGACCCGTCTGCACCTCATGCGCTTCCAGCTCTCCATCGACGACTTCGGCACGGGTTACTCATCGCTCGCTCAGCTCCAGGACATCCCCTTCAGCGAACTCAAGATCGACCGATCCTTCGTCCATCGCGGGAACATCGACCAGACCGTGCGCACCATGTACAGCACCTGCCTCGGACTCTCGAAGCAGCTCAAGATGATCACCGTCGCCGAAGGAGTGGAGGACCACCACGACTGGAAGTTCGTCACCGCGAGCGAGTGCGAGATCGCTCAGGGTTACTTCGTAGGTCGGGCCATGCCCCCTGAGGCCATTCTCCCCTGGGCGGCCAAGTGGCGGGAGCGGTTTCGCCGGGAGTTCAGGAACGAACCCTGAGGAGGTCCCGCAGTTCGGGCGGGCGGCTGCTCGAACGCGGCGGAAGGCTGGGGCGCTACGGTCAGGTGTCCGGTGCGGTCGAAGTCTCATCCTCGACAATACTCTTGGGACTCACTCGATCCGGGGTTCGCCGGGGCCACGGGAAAGGTGCGATCTCGTGGCCACGTTCAAGCACACGGACTAGAGGGACCGGTCCTCGCCCAAAACCTGGTCGAGGAGGTCCAGAAACAGATCGACCTCCCCGGGCGAAACCACCAGGGGTGGGCGCAGCTTGATGACGTTCTCATGCGGGCCGTCGGTGCCGGTGAGGACACCCCTCTCCCGGAGACGATTCACCACGTAGGCCGCCTGGGCGGGCGCCGGCTCGCGGGTGGCGCGATCGCACACGAGTTCGACGCCCAGGAACAGGCCCGAGCCGCGGACATCGCCGATCACCGGGTGCTTCGCCATCAGGCCGCGCAGGCCCGCCATCAAGTGATGTCCCACCTCGAGCGCCCTTTGCTGCAGGCCTTCGTCCCGCACCACGTCCAGCACGGCAAGGCCGGCGGCGCAGGCCACGGGGTTCCCTCCGAAAGTGGAGAAGAACTCCATGCCGTTGTCGAAGGACCGCGCCACCGCCTCGGTGGTGATCACCGCCCCGAGGGGAAAACCGTTGCCGATGGGTTTCCCGAGGACCACCATGTCCGGGACCACACCCTGCATCTCGAAACCCCAGTAGTGGGCCCCCAGTCGACCGAAGCCCACCTGAACCTCGTCGGCGATGCACAGTCCCCCGGCCGCGCGTACGTGCCGGTACGCCTCGGCGAGATATTCCGTCGGAGGGACGATCTGCCCGCCGACGCTGGGCAACGTCTCCGCGATGAAAGCGGCCGGTGAGGTCCCGGCCCGACGCAGGTTGTCCACCACCTCACCCACTGCGCGACCGTATTTGAGACCGGCCTCGGGATCGTCGCGCCGGAACGGCCCGCGATAGTCATCGGGCATAGGTGCGGTGTGGACGAAGGGCTTCCGCCCGCCCCCGCCCGCGCCATCGAACTTGTACGGGCTCACGTCGATGAGGGAGGCGGTATGTCCGTGATAGGCGTTCTCGAGGACGATGACATCCTCGCGCCCGGTGTGGGTCCGCGCCATTCGCAAGGCCAGGTCGTTCGCTTCTGAGCCCGAATTCACGAAGAAACAGACGCGGAGAGGCTCGGGCATGAGTGCGGTCAGGCGCTCGGCATAGCGCACGACGTGGTCGTGGAGGTATCGCGTGTTCGTATTCAGGAGGCCGGCCTGGGCCTGAATCGCGCGGACCACTCGCGGGTGGGAGTGCCCGACCAGAGGCACATTGTTGTACATGTCCAGGAACGCGCGACCGGTGTCGTCATAGAGCCAGACCCCAAAGCCACGGACGATTTTGAGCGGTGAGCGATAGGACACACTGACGTTGCCGCCGAGGAGGCGGCGACGCTTCTCCAGGGTCGAGGCGGCGCTGCGCGCGGGCTCGCCGAAACGCTCGCCGGGAATCCCGAGGATGAGATTGGGATCGGGCGAAACCGCCTTCCAGAACTCCCTCTCGGAGGCGCGGCAGACGCCGGGGAAATCACGGCCGAGATCGAGCAGGTCGAGAATGATCTGGAAGTGCAGGTGCGGCGCCCAGTCGCCATTCGAGGGCGGCGTGCCCACGCGGGCGATCTTCTCCCCCGCCTTCACCTGCTGACCCTCCTCGAGGCCGGTCAGGGTGTCTTCGCTGAGGTGCCCGTACAGAGTGAAGAAGGGATGGCCGTCCCCGGTCAGATGCTTCAGCACCACCATGGGCCCGTAGTCCTGGGGCTTGTCGTTGTGGGCCAGGATGTGGACCACACCGTCGAGCGGAGCCCGCACCGCCGAGCCCGGTTCCACGAAGAGGTCGACCCCGAGGTGGATGGTGCGACGTTCATCGGTCGGCGCTTCGCCCTGACCGAACAAAGGCGACACGTAGAGAAGCCGCGCCTCGTCGTACCGGCCCACCCCCACCCTCGCTCCGGCCTTCTTCATCTCGCCGAAGAGGAGATCGGTGAGGGCTTTCGTTTCCGTGGCGCGCGGGTCGGCGCCGAGGAGAGGGCTGCCCACGCTCAGGTCGAAGACGAGGCTGGGCGCGGTCTTGAGGTCGACCTCGAGAACATTCGCCATGCGGCTGCGGTTCGCCTCGATCCAGGAAACGGCCGCAACCGCCTCGCCGATCGCCGGATACCCGCAGGCGTGCCTGAAGGTGGCACCCGCGAGATCGGGCGGAAACCGCATCAGCGACTCGAGGGCCTTCCAGGCCGGCGCCTCGCTGATGGTCACGTAAGGATCGTCGGGCTTGAGGGTCTTCCGGAGGGCCGAGTTCGTCACGCTGACCGCGAGCCGTGCGAGGATGAGCGGGAAGACCACATCCACTTCACACTCCTCGAGCGGGTAGGCGGCGTGATAGCCCCGGACCACGAGGGCCGCGGCCTCGAGCGGGTCCTTGCGACCGAGCAGCGCATAGGTGGCGCCAATCGCCACCTCGGCCACGGTCAGGCCGAGATGCATGTCGCCGAAGTCGATGACGCTCCTGACCTCTCGCGGTTCCGCGTCCACGGCGTTCACGAGGACGTTGTAGTCGTTCGCGTCGGAGTGGATGACCGAGCGACGCAATCGCGGGAGGGCCGGGACCACGCGCGCCTTGAACATGGCCAGCGCGCGTTCGACCAGGTTCCGCCGAACGGGGTCGGCGATCCGGGCCATCGATGCCTCGATCCAGCCGGCGCGGGAGAGATCCCATTTGAAGTCGCGCTCGCTCCTGGGATGGGAGAAGTCGGTGAGGCCCCGGTCGATGGCGCCGAGGGTCCGGCCGAGGCTCAGCAACATCAGGTCGGTCTGCGGACGAACCTCGGCGAAAGGAGTGCCGTCGATGAAACTCAGCATCCAGACGATGCGATCGACGGGGGCGCCGCCGTCTTCATTCGGGATGGAAACGACGGCCATCAGATCCCCGGATCGGGTCAAGACCACCCGGGGCAGGGGAAGGAGCGGAGCCGTCGCGGCCAGGTGCTGGAGGGCTGAGCACTGGAGATCCACCAGAGAAGGGTCGCGCGCCGGATGCATCACCTTCAGGGCGAAGCGACGACCGTCGCCTGCGGCAATCTCGAAGTTGGCGTCGTACTCCCCCGGCAGAGGCTTTGTGCAAACACCGCGTTCCGGACCGAGGTCAAACAGATCGCAGGCCAGCCGAACCGCCCGCGTGATCGAGACCGGTGGAGCGGGAACGCCGAGCGCGCCTTCGGAAGTCACCGGAGAAGCCTAAACGGTCGGGCCCCCGCGAGGCACGGCCTGGGGGGATAACATTTCGGTTTGGAGATCCCGATGAAACATCCTTCCTTGCGCGCGCTCATTCAGGGCGCCGCCTTCGCCTTGCTCATGTCGATGACCACCCCCGCCCTCGCACAGAAGGCGATCATCGTGGTGCGACACGCGGAGAAGGTCGATGAGTCCGCGGATCCCCTTCTCTCCGCCGTGGGCACGGCGCGGGCCGAAGCCCTGGCGAAGGCCCTCGCCAGCCTGGAGGTCAAGGCCGCCTACGTCACCCAGTACCAGCGCACCGCACTCACCGCGGCGCCGCTCGCCGGCCGGATGAACCTGAAGCCGATCGTGGTCGAGGCGGAGGCCACGGAGGAACTGGTGGGCCGGATGAGGAAGGAACATCCGAATGACGTCGTCCTGACCGTCGGCCATTCGAACACCGTGCCCCTCATCGTAAAGCTGCTCGGCGCCACGGAATCGATCGAAATCGGCTCCGACGAATACGACAGCCTGTTCGTGGTCGTGCCGCAGGCTTCGGGCCCGCCCACGGTTCTTCGTCTGAGGTTCTGAAGCCGAAAGGAACAGCTCCGGGGCCTCAGCCGACCAGAACCGCCGCGCCGAAACCGGCCGCCAGCAGCAGGACCGCGAAGGGCAGGATGCGCTTCCTCAGTTCTGGCGCGCCCACGGACACCGCCATGACCGTCTTGGTCAGGGTGTTGGCCATGATGGCGATGAGGATGGTACGAGCGCCCACCCCGATCATGTCGGGCTGCTGGTCCACCAGATTCGCCATCGACAGCGAGATGGCATCCACGTCGGTGAGTCCGGCCACCGCACCGGCGATGTACAGACCCGTGCTGCCGAGGTGAACCTCCGCGGCCTTGGCGACCAGAGTCACCACCCCGAAAAGCAGACCGAACTTGACCGCTTCTCCGAGCTCGAACGGATTGCTGCCCGACTTCACCATGCCCTTCTCATCGCTCTGGTGGGAGAAGAAGAGAATGGCGCAGAAGAGCAGGCTGACGCCGCCCAGGATACCCACGCCCAGGGCCAGCCGGCGCGCGAGATTGACGTCGATCACCGCCACTGCAATCAGGACGCGGAAAAACATGATCGTCCACGCGACCAGAATGCCCAGAGCGAAGGACGAGGCGAGCTGGGGCTCGTGGCGCGAGCGCTGCGAAAAGCCGAGGGTCACCGCGGTGCTCGAAACCAGGCCGCCAAGGAGGCCCGTGACCCCGATGCCGTGCTCGGCCCCCAGCACCTTCACGAGCACATAGCTCGCGAAGTTCAGGCCGGAGATCAGGACCACCATCAGCCAGACCTTGAACGGATTCAGGACGTTCAGCGGCTCGGGGCCGTAGGTTTGATTGGGCAGAAGAGGCAGAACGATGACGGTGATGATGGAGAACTTCAAAACCGCCTCCACGTCGGCCGCCTCGATGTGACGCGCGGTCTCCGCGGACCAGGACTTGATGGAGAGCATCAGCAGGGCTCCCACCGTGAGCGCAGTGGCGAGGGTAGCCTCCCCCGCGGCACAGAGCGCGCCGATGAAGAAGGTCATCAGGGCCGAGACTTCGGTGGTGGCCCCCACATCGCCGCCGCGCGAGGTGAGGATGTAGGAAGCGAGGGCCAGGGCGGCCACGGCCAGGAAGGCCACGGGCAGCATCCAGGGCAGTTGCAGTTCGATCTGGAGGTGGGTGGCGGTGGCGCCGAGGAGGGAGATGAGGGCGAAGGTCCGCACTCCCGCGAACTGCTCCTCGTTCTCCCGCTGCCTGCGCTGTCGCTCGAACCCGAGCAGCAGACCGAGGCCCAGGGCGGTGCCGAACTGCGCGGCGAGATCCACGGGAGTCACGGGCGGATCTTAGCGCCGGCCACTCCCTGGGTTATGTCGTCTTCAGGTCCTTCAACATGATCAGGAGCATGCGCGAAGCCTCCCTGGCCTCGAGCGCGTGCGGCACACTGGCCGGCATCAGGACCAGGGTGCCGGGAGTGGCCTCCACCATCTTGCCTCCGATGGTCAACACCATCAGACCCTCGAGCACCATGACCAGGGCATCGAAGGGCGTGGTGTGCTCGGTGAGGCCCTGCCCGGCATCGAAGGCGAACAGGGTCACGTTACCGCCGGTGGTCTTCGCCAGAACGCGGCTCGCGATGCCGCCCGGAGTGGCCGTGATCAAGGAGTCGAGGCTCAAGGCCTCGGCCGGGGTCAGAGTCTGAGTGGTTGCCATGGCCTCAGCATGACAGAAGGAACCGGAGTGGGGCCGTTCCTCAAGACGCCTCCGTGTCAAACTCGGCCCCTTCATTCAGGAGATGCCATGAGCCGATCTTCCCAAGTCATGCTGGCGCTGGTCCTGGGGACCCCCCTGGCCGTGGTCGCGGCCAGGGCCCAACCGGTTCCGGGGACCGAGCTCGCCGCGCGAGCGAAACGGATTCACGCGGAAGCCATAGTGCTCGATACCCACATCGACACCACCCAGCGTCTGATGCGGCCGGGATGGGATTTCTTCGAGCGACACGCGCCCTCCGTCCCCGGGCAACGAGGTCCCGGGGGTTCTGGAAATCAAGTCGACTATCCGCGGATGCGCGACGGCGGGCTCGATGGTCTGTTCTTCTCGATCTACATGGCGGGAACGGTGACCGGGCCACCGGCGGTGAAGCGCGCCCTGGAGCAGATCGACGCGGTGCGGCGTCTGGCCGAGGCCCGGCCCGACGCGATGGTGCTCGCCACCACCGCCGCCGACATCCGCGCGGCCCACCAGGCCGGCCGGATCGCTGCCCTCATGGGCATGGAAGGCGGCCACATGATCGACGAGAGCCTGCCCGTGCTTCGCGACTACGCGCGGCTTGGAGTCCGGTATCTCACCCTGACCCACTCGGTCAATACGACCTGGGGCGATTCATCGTCGGACAAGCCGGCCCACGATGGCCTGACGGACTTCGGCAAGGAGGTGATCCGCGAGCTGAACCGCCTCGGCGTCATGGTCGATGTATCGCACGTGGCCGACAAGACCTTCGAGGATGCCCTGGCCACGAGCCGCGCGCCTCTGCTCGCCTCCCACTCGTCCTGCCGCGCCCTCACCGGCCACGCCCGCAACCTGACGGACGACATGATCCGTGCGCTGGCGGCAAAGGGCGGGGTGATCCAGATCAACTACCTCAACAGCTACATTGACGAGACCCTCCGTCTTGCCGAAGTGGCGAGGCAGCCTCAGGTCGACGTCATTCGCAAGGATGTGGAGGCGAGGTTCCCCGGGCCCGAGAACGCCGAGAAGCGGATGCTCGAAGCCATCGCCGCGGTGGGGGCGCTCCAGCCGCCCCTTCCGGTTGCCCGCTGGGAGCGGATCGTCGATCACATCGAGCACGCGGCGAAGATCGCCGGCGTCGATCATGTCGGACTGGGCTCCGATTTCGACGGCGCCTCGATGCCGGACGGGATGGAGGACGTCACCCGTCTGCCAAAGATCACCGAGGAACTGCTGCGTCGTGGTTACACGGAGGCACAGATCAAAGGGATCCTGGGCGAGAATCTTCTCCGCCTCATGGAGCGCGTCGAGGCCGTAGCCGCCCAGATGCAGAGAATACCCTGAGGACCGCCGCGCGGTCCCTCGCCGGCGCTCCCCTTCCAACCGGGCTCGCCATCGCTGCGCTGGCCCTGGGCGTGGGCGCCAACTCGGTCATCTTCAGCGCGGTCCGGGGCATCCTCCTCTCTCCCCTGCCCTACCCCGAGCCGGACCGCATCGTCCAGGTCTGGACCCAGCACCGGGCGAGCCCGGAGCTGTTCACCCTTCTGGAGGAACGTCTCACTCAGGTGGAGAAGCTCGACGGATCACACACCGTTGCCTTGTCATTGGAGACCCGGGGTGACGCGTGGGAAGTCCTGGCCGGGCAGGTCACAAGCGGTCACTTCGATCTGCTCGGCGCGACGCCGGCGATGGGACGGACCTTCACTCGCGCGGACGAGGCGCCCGGGAGCGAGGCGGTGGTGAGAACGGAAGGCGATCCGAGGGCCCTCGTCGGAGCCGTCCGAGCCGCGGTCAAGAACGTCGACCCGGCGGTGCCCATCAATCGCATCGTGCCCATGAGCGAGGTGGTGAGCGGCTCGTCGGCGCGCAGCCGCCTGTTCAGTGGCCTGCTGGCCGGCCTCGCCGCTCTGGCCCTGCTGCTGGGGGCTCTGGGGATATACGGGGTCATCTCCTACGGAGTCTCTCAGCGCCGTCGCGAGATCGCGGTGCGAATGGCCCTCGGTGCCAACCGAAGAACCGTGCTCGGCGAAGTGATTCGTGGAGGCCTGCGCCCGGTGGCGCTGGGTCTCCTTTCGGGACTGGTTCTGGCCGCCTTCGGCGGCCGCCTGCTCTCCGGCGAACCCTACGAGGTGCCCGCTTACGACCCATTGACCTTCGGTGTGGTCACGGTCGTAGTGATGCTCGTGGCCACCGTGGCGGCGATGGGCCCCGCGGTTCGGGCCGCGGGCGTGGACCCTATTCAGACCCTACGCGAGGACTGACAAGCACAACGCCGACACGATCTCGAAGAGATTCTGTGGGAGCAAACAGACCACCAGGGGCTGCCTCGAGGGCAGTCAAGGCGGCCCTCATGCCGCACTCAGCCTCGATTTGGCCTGATGTCGCACCGCCTTGATCGATGCGGCATCCGCCCGCGCCAGGAGCGAGCGAACCTCGTCGTCCCCGGTTTGGGTGAAGTCGTCGTACCACTTTGAGATCGCTTCGATCTCGGGCGGTTCAAGCGCACACACGCACTGGCCGACCAAACGGGCCAGGCTTTCGCAGAGGTCTGCGGCGCCGACGCCGGCCGCCACGACGATTGCCCTGGGTCGGCGCGTCCGCAGCGCTTCGGCCGCGACCATCATCGTGGCCCCCGTCGCCAGGCCATCGTCCACCAGGATGACGGTCTTCCCTCGCACATCGAGAGGGGCCCGGGCGCCCCGATAGGCTCGCTCGCGTCGCTCCATCTCGCGTTCCCCCACCGCGATGGCTGCCTCGACGGCTTCGGGCGGGATCCCCAGATTTCGCACAATCCGGTCGTTGAGGACTCTCATCCCCCCAGAGGCAATGGCCCCCATCGCCAGCTCCTCACGGCCAGGTACGCCCAGCTTGCGCACAATGAAGACATCCAGGGGAGCGCCCAAGCTCCGAGCCACTTCGAAGGCCACGGGCACACCGCCTCGGGGAAGGCCGAGAACGATCACGTCGCCGCGATGCGCATAGCGGTACAACTTGGCGGCCAGCCGCTTCCCGGCATCCGCACGATTATGAAGCCGCGCGTTCATGGCGAACCTCCCGGCTCGGAGATTGGGGGAACGCCTTCTTGGGATTGGTTGCCTCCGCAAAAGAGGCGCCCAGAAGGTGCCGGAAAAGTGAGATCGGGCTCGATGGTCATGAATCCTCTCCTTTTGGGTTCCTTTCTGGGTTCCCCCGAGGGCGACGCCCCCTGCTTTTCTCCCGCACGATTCAGGCCAAGCGACGGTCCGGGGCGCCCGAATTCACTTGACCCCGCCGGTGCGATCTTCGCTCTCGGGCCGGGTCTGCCCCATGCCATCGGGAATGCAGGGGTCCGAGGCCCAGGGGGAAATGTCGTGGGTGCGCCAGAGAGGTTGGGCCGGTGGGCCGAAGCCTGTTCAATGGCCTCCTTCCGGGCGTGGTCAGGGCCAGCCGGCTTGTCTCAAGCAGGCTTCGCCAGAGTGATTTCGGCTCGAGGATCCTTTGCGCGAGCGCTGGCCTGCAGCGGACGAACGGTGAGGACCGGGCAAGTCGCCTTCCGGATCACGTGCTGAGCGTTGGACCCGAAGAGCAGATGTTCAACCAGACCGTGGCCCTGCGCTCCGATCACGATCAGGTCGGCCCTTTCGTCGGCGGCGACCCGGAGAATCTCCTTGTACGCGCGCCCGACGGCCACCCGAGGCGTCACTTCGACGTCCACGAACTCGCCTCTCCCGGCCTCGATGGCTCTCTTGAGCCCTTCGACGGCCCCGCCCTCAATCTCCTCACGCAGAGGCTCCACATCCGGAACGACCATCCGATACCGGGCCTCTCCGAGGTCGGGCATGTATTCGATGGCGTGGAGGAGCGTGACCCTGGCCTCATTGCTCGACGCCAGGGCGAGAGAGAAATCGAAGGCTCGGTCCGAGGTCTCCGAGAAGTCGGTGGCGCACAGGATGCGACTGACGAGGCCGGGCGCCTCCCAGGTCCTCCCCGCTTCGTGGCCGACCGTCATTACCGGGCACGGGAGGCGGCGCACGAGTTTCTCCGCCACCGAGCCGAGGAAGAATCTCTCCGGCCCGCTGCGCCCATGGGTGCCCATGACCACGAGGTCGGCGGGCATTTCCTCGGCCGAGGCCAGGATCTCCCGCCAGGGGTCGCCTTCGCGGATTTCCATCTCGTGGTCGATGCGCGCCTCGCGAGCGCTGGCCATGAAGGTGTGCACGTCTTCCTCCGCCTTCTTCCGCACCTCGGGAGTAGCGAGCCAGGGGGTACCGACAAGCATCGCCTCTCCAATGGGATAGATCTGGGGGATGACGTAGACCACCTTGAGTCGGGCTTTGAACTTTCGAGCAGTGGCGAGAGCGTGTCGCAGGGCCTGGGAGGAAAACTCGGAGAAGTCGATGGGAAGCAGGATGCGTCCGATGTGTATGGGAGTGGCTGTCATGGGTAGCCTCCGGACGGAACATGAGCAATTGGGATGCCAGGGCGGCCGAGGAGGGCGGTGCGGAAAGCCGGTGCCCCTTGACCCTGGCGCAGCGCGCACGGGACGATTCGGGGCGGATCCAGTCGGGAGAGGCGTCGGATAAAACTGCTCGGTCAGCCACGGCGGTCGTTGACGAGCCCGGGTTCCATCGAGCCCGCGAAAGAAATGCGCACGGAACGGAGCGGGTGCGGTAGTTCCTGCGCCCCCTGCCAGCGCTTTTCTGGTCGGATCCCCGCAGTGCGCGGGACAATTTGCGCGGGGCCCGGCCTTCCGCCGTCGCGGCGTGTCCTGGGGGATCCGGCCGAGACTCAGGATGCCCGCATCCTACTGGTCAATCGGGAGTTTGCGTGCGTCTCCAAGCACGTTACGAGGTTCCTGACCCGGAGCAGTGCCGCGTCCCGGTCGAGCGACTCGAAGAGCTTCTTCCACTCCGGCATTTCGCGCCCATCACGCGCATGGGGCGAATCCGTTTCGTCCCGCCCTTGGATGTACCGCTGCACCCTGACCTCCGGGAAGGTGCCGCCATTTCGGGCGCGGAGCTTGGTGAGGTCAACGAGTGGCGTTTTCAGCGCCGCGGCGTCGGTCGACCCATTTCCCGTGGCGTCCGTGCCGTGGCACACGGCGCAGTATTGGTCGAACATGGCCTTGCCGTCGACTGACGACGTCCGCTGGATCGGCGCCTTCGTGCTCGCTCGTTCGCGCTCCGGAGAGTGCTTCGTCACGCTGATCCCGCCCTCCGCGCAGGCCGCGCCGCCGTGCGGGTCGCCCCGCGCTGTCGGCGCCCGGGGTCAACCGACGTCGGCGGGCTGATCCGCTGGTCAGTGACGAGCGGCTATGGCGGGCCTCATTTCCCTGGCGGGACCTGTGGATTCGCCAAGGCTTCCAGCAGCAGTTCCACCCGCTTCCTGGCGATCTCAAGCATCTCCTGCATCTGATCAAACACGAACCTGTGGGCGGATTGAACCGCCTCCTGCACTGGAACCTGGGCGTCCGAAAGCTCGGTCTCCAGACTCACGCGGCGGCCCTTGTCCTTCACACGCTTGATGAGCGCTTTCGCCTCGTCGAGCGAGGCTCGCACCTCGCGCACGCTGGTGAGCAGTATCTTGCCTTCGGCCGGGAGGTCGGTGCGGGGCGCCACCTTTCCCGCACCGTGGCAGGAGTTGCATGCGGAGGCGAGGGCCTTTGGCGAAAGCAGATGCGCGCCGACCTCTCCGTGACAGGAGACGCAGGTGGGAGTATCCCGATTGCCCTGGCGCAGAAGCTCATAGTGCCTGCTCTTCTGAAAGGCCTTGAAGGGCCCCGGGTGGCAGCCGCCGCAGGTCTGGGGCAGATTGGCGCGATGAATCGGGCTCGCCGGGTTCTGGCTGCCGAGGATGCCCCGGTGAGCGAGGAACGATTCGAAGGTGGTCGGCTCGCCGCCGTGGCATTTTTCGCATCCCACATCGGCACGGCTGTGAGCCGAATGGTCCCACTCGGAGAGATGCCACCCTCCGGGAACGCCGGGATTCGCGAAATGACAGTCCGCGCAGCGACTGACCGTCGACGGCGCCGCGCTGGCCAACCCCGGCAGCAGGACGGCGAGAAGCGCGCCGAAGCAGAAGTCTCGGTTGATCTTCATCGGCGAAGAATACCGTGCCGGAATCGGAAGTGGGGCTCTTCAGGGGCATGCGAGAAAGGCCGGAAGGTGATGGTCGAGCGATGCGCGTCGATTGTTCGAAAAGACCTGCTCGACGCCATTTGGCAGAACCCGGGTCAGCAGTTGGTCGTAGCGCGATGTTCTCTCGCTCCGCCAACGCACCCGCGGCGCACGCTTCGCGGATGCTCGAAAAATGGGGAACGGTGGAGACGCGCGATTGACTGGCCGGGACGGGCAGCCCGCGAACCATGAACAGTCGGCCGATGGAAGCCGAGGGGCGCTCCTCCGCCCCGACAATCATCGCGAACTGCTTTGCCTCTTGAGTCTGTCCTCCCTCGGCGGAGCGGCCGGACGCGTCGGCGCCACCCCTGCCCCGCATTCGGCCCCATTCCCGGGGCGGACCGGGCAGGGCGCCGAGGCGCTGGCGCCCGACGTTGAGTTCACCCTGACCGCAGCGCCCGACGAAGCGCCGCTGCCCCCGGGCGCACCCACGCGGATGTGGCGCTTCGCCGGCAGCCGCTATGATCCGGCCCTACGCAGTCTCTCCCAGCTCAGGAGTCCTCTCGATGATCCCCGCCCTCTTCACCCCGATGCTCGGTCACAGAGTCCTGCTCGCCGCCTCGTTCTCGGTTCTGGCCGCGAGCGTCCCGGCGCAGACGCCTCTGGTCAATCCTGTCGACAAGTTCAGGCAACTGGAGGAAATTCTCCCGACTCCCAACGACTTTCGGACGGCGTCGGGCGCGCCGGGGTCCCGCTACTGGCAACAGCGGGCTGACTACGTGATCGATGCCGAGCTCGACGAAGTGAACCGGCGAATCATCGGCCGGGAAACCATCACCTACAAGAACAACTCCCCCGACACCCTCACCTACCTCTGGCTCCAGCTCGAACAGAACATCTTCCGCCCGGATTCCGACGCGAATCTCACTCAAACCGCGCCGCCGTTTCGGGTGACGCCGGCGACCCCGGGGGTTCAAGGCGACCCCCCGCGCCGATCTCTTCCGCGCCTGACCTACGACACGCTCGACCGGCTGCTCACCTCCATGACCTTTCAGGGCGGGCACCACATCACGGCGGTGACCGACGCGAAGGGCACGGCCCTCGCCCACACCATCGTGAAGACCATGATGCGGATCGAACTCCCGCAGCCGATGCCGCCCCAGGGTGTCTTCGTCTTCAACGTGGCCTGGGACTACAACATCAACGACGCCAAGAAGATCAGCATGCGCACCGGCTACGAGTCGTTTCCCAAGGACGGCAACGACATCTTCGAAATCGCCCACTGGTTCCCGCGTTTCGCCGCCTACACCGACGTGAACGGCTGGCATCACAAGCAGTTCCTCGGCTCGGGAGAGTTCACCCTCGAGTTCGGCGACTACCTCGTCCGCCTCACCGCTCCCGAGGACCACATCGTGGGCGCCTCCGGCGTGCTGCAAAACCCCGAGAAGGTCCTCACCGCCGCCCAACGCGAACGCCTGGTCCAGGCGGGCACCGCCAAAAAGCCCGTGCTCATCGTGACCCCCGAGGAAGCGAAGGCAAACGAGAAAGAGAAGTCCACCGCGAAGAAGACCTGGATCTTCAAAGCCGACAACGTGCGCGATTTTGCCTTCGCTTCGTCGCGCAAATTCATCTGGGATGCCCAGGGCCACGCCGTGAACGACAACCAGGTGATGGCGATGTCGTACTACCCGAATGAGGGCAATCCGCTGTGGGAGCAGTACTCCACCGCGGCCATCATCCACACCCTGAACGTCTACTCCCGCTACTCCTTCACCTATCCCTACCCGGTGGCGATCTCAGTCAACGGGCCCATCGGCGGCATGGAGTACCCGATGATCTGCTTCAACGGCCCCAGGCCCGAGGAGGACGGCACCTACATCCCTCGCCGCAAGTACGGCCTCATCTCCGTGGTCATTCACGAGGTTGGGCACAACTACTTCCCCATGATCGTGAACTCGGATGAGCGGCAATGGACCTGGATGGATGAAGGCCTCAATTCCTTCCTGCAATACCTGGCCGAAGTGGAGTGGGAGAAGGACTATCCGTCGAGACGCGGGGAACCGCGGAACATCGTCGAGTACATGACCAGCGAGACCCAGGATCCGATCATGACCAACTCCGAGTCGGTCCAGCAGCTCGGAGCCAACGCCTACTCCAAACCCGCCACCGCCCTCAACATCCTCCGCGAGACCATCCTCGGTCGTGAGCTTTTTGACTACGCCTTTAAGGAATACTCGCGCCGCTGGAAGTTCAAGCGGCCCGAGCCCGCGGACTTCTTCCGCACCATGGAAGACGCCTCGGGCGTGGATCTCGACTGGTTCTGGCGGGGCTGGTTCTATTCCACCGATCACGCCGATCAGGCCATCGAAAGCGTCAAGGTCTTCACCGTCGACACCCGGAATCCCGACACCGAGAAGACCCTTCAGAAGCAAGAGCGTGAGGCGGCACCGGATTCCCTCTCGAAGCTACGGAACGAGCCGCTGCCGAAGGTGGTCGACGCCCGGCCCGAGCTGAGCGACTTCTACAACACCTACGACGAGCTCGACGTCACCGAGGCGGACCGCAAGGCCTTCGCCGAGGTGCTGGCCAAGCTGGAGCCGAGAGAGAAGGAACTGCTCGGGACCGCGGTGAACTTCTACATCGTGGCCATCAAGAACCATGGCGGTCTGGTGATGCCGGTCATTGTGAAGATCGACTACACCGACGGCAGCACCGAAGAGATGCGGATCCCGGCGGAGATCTGGCGCCGCAACGCGACCTTCGTCCAAAAGATGATCGTGACCTCGAAAGAGATCCAGAGCCTCACCCTGGATCCTCATCTCGAAATCGCCGACACCGACCTTTCCAACAACACCTGGCCGCCCCAGCCCGCGAAGTCGCGCTTCCAACTCTTCAAGGAGGAGAAAGAGAAGAACCCGATGCAGGAGCTCGAAAAGAAGGGCGTTCACTAGGCCACCGGGCTCGTAAGCGATGAATGTCGCCATGCTCACCTGCCTCCGCCCCGACCCTCCTGCGGGAGCAAGTCCCGCATGCGCTCCGCGTTCATGGAAGCACCCCGCTCTGGCCGCCGCCCTTGGGCTTTTGATGCTCAGCGCTCCATCACTCGCGCACAAGTTCTACGCGAGCCTCGCCCAGGTCGAACACACGGCGACCGGGCAGCTGGAGGTTTCTATTCGGTTCTTCCCCGACGATCTGGAAGCGGCCCTCCGTAAGGCCACGGGCCGCACCGTCGCCCTCAAGGACACCCCGGAATTCGCGGCGGCTTTCGAGCCCTGGCTGAACTCCGCGTTCTCGGTTCAGGCCGGCGAGCAGCGCACGGCGTTCAAGTATGTGGGCCTCGAGACCACGGTAGAGGCGGCCTGGGTCCATGTCGAGGCCACCTGGCCCGAGCCGCTCGACCGATCCTCGATGAAGAACGCCATCCTGCTCGATCTGTTTCCCGAACAGGAGAACACCGTGAACTTCGTAGAAGGCGGAAAGCGATCGTCGGTCGTCTTCAGCGCGGGCAAGACGGAGGCGGCGCACCTGATGTCATCTCCGGCTGCGGCGACGAGGAGATCGCGGACACCCTGAACTGCGCGCGTAGCCGCTTTGCGGCCCGCCCGCCTTCGGTGACACCGTCGCAAGTTCGGGCCGAGCGAGGGAAAGTGCCAACGCCTCGGAAGCAACGCCGAGCGCAACGCAATCGCGAGGGGTTCTGCTGATCCGCCCGGTCCGGGGGCGCGGTGGCGAGATCGAACTGGTACTGCAGGTCCGCGTCGCTGACGTCGCGTAGCGGATTCCGGTGATGCTGAGGGGCTGGTCCTGGGTGACGCCGTCCGCGGTGAGCTGCACCTGGTAGGCGCCTGAAAGCACGGGAGGGCCGTTTGGGTGGCGCCCCAGAGGATCATCTCCGGGAACGACACGATCGGCCGCGACGCCAGATCCCAGGTCGCGCGGTTCATGCCCGCCGCCAGCGGAACCGTCCTTTGCGGCCCGCGCGGACGATCCTCGTCGTCATCCTCGCCCGGCTTGCGCGGCGGCTCGCCCGAGAAGGAGCGTACCAGCTGGCCTTCGGCGTCCAGGGTGACACTCCTGGGCTGCGCCTCCAGGTAGTAGTCGATGAGCACGCGGTCGAGGCCGCGAATGGTCTCGGGCGGCGCGAACAGGGTGAGGTCGTCGAGGCGGCCCTCGAATTGGCGCAGGGTGGTGAGGTTGTCCATCACCTGGAAACTGCGGCCGCGGGTCGCGATGGCCAGGGAGGCGCCGTCCACCCGGATGTCGGTGACCGGCGCGTCGGGCAAGCCATGGTTGAACTTCTGCCAATGGTCGCCCTCGTCGAAACGACACGTGCACGCCGTGCTGGGTGGCGGCATAGAGCAGGCCTTTGCGCGCGGGATCCTCGCGCACCGCATGGACGTAGTCTTGAGGCGGGATGCCGGTGACGATCTTCGTCCAGGTCTTGCCGTAGTCGCGGGTGCGGAAGATGTAGGGCGACTCGTCTACTGCCGGTGATAGCCCTTTGAGCCGATGGCGCGCGCCAAAGGGCTGAGCGGCGAGTCCCCGGCTCTGAGCGACTCGATCACATGGGCAAAGTCGAAACGGGGCAACCAGCCCAATTGCTCCCGCGCTCTGTCGTTGACGTATACCCGGCTGATGGTTGGAAACATCTTCCAGCCAATCCGTGAGTAGGTGTCGCCATAGTCCGGAAACTCTCGACTCACCACCGCCGGGGCGTCTTGGATGAGCGCTTCGCAGTCATCCCGCTTGAAGGGAGTCGTGGCGCTGACGATGAACCTGCCAAAACCGATCTGAGGCGCGCGCTCCAGCGCACATACGTGCGCGCTCACCACGTCCGCGATGTCCACCCGGCGATACAGATACTCATTGGCCTTGATGTTCGCGTCGGCGAAGTCTTCCATGGTGTGCTTCATGTCATCCGCCTCGGGAAAGAACCGGGACGTGCGCAGAACCACGCAGGGTAGACCATGTTCTGCGGCCACCAGCTGGCAGATGTCTTCCGCGGCGGTCTTGGTGACGCCATATATGTTGCGAGGAATCGCGGCCAGCTCCTCGGTGACCCAGACCGCGGCCTTCGGTCGCTCGGGGCGCAGCGCGTGGCCGAAGCTGCTCGTCGTGCTGGTGAACACGAACCGGCCGACTTTGGCGCGGACGGCTTCTTCGAGCAGGGTCAAGGTACCCACGACATTGGCGTCCACGAACATCTGCTTGGTGTGAGTGGCGACGTGGGGTTTGTGCAGCGTGGCCGCGTGGATCACCGCGTCTATACCCGCAATCGCACGCCTCACCGCCACGCGATCGGAAACCGAGGCCGTGACGGTCGTCGTCTCCGAGGCGAGCACGTCCACGCCAACGACATCGTGGCCCAGTGCTCCGAGCTCGCGGACGAGCGCCTCGCCCAAGTGGCCACTACTTCCAGTAATCAGGACTCTCATAGGAAACGTCGCAGCGGATTCCCTCGTGAATAGTCCGGGCTAGGGGCGGGGTCGCGAAGGCCAGCCAGGGCGTCCCCGGCTCAACGCGACCCGTCGCGCTCCAACTCGACGGCGGCTCCGTTGACGAAATCCGACTCCGCCATAAGCGCCTTGGCCACCCGCGCGATCTCGATCTCCGCCTCGGCCCAGGCCTTGGCTTCGATCGCCTCCCGAACCGCCGGCACCGTCTTGACGTTGTAGCCGGTGTAGACGCCGGGGGCGTAAAGGAGGTGCTTGTACCAGTCACGACGCGGCAAGCCCGCGTCATCGGTGAGGAGACGTTCGGTGTCCTTCAAGCCCTGATTCAACTTCTGAATCGTGGCCGCCGAGACTCCAGCCGCCCAGGCCTTGGCGAGCGCCGCCTCGTAGCGCGCGGCGCTTCGATCGAGAGCCACCGAGGCGTTCTCCATGGGTGCGAAGTTCAGGAAGGGCGGCACATCCTCGCGGGTGGGCGCCACCGTCTTCCGGCGCGGGTCCTCGGTCGCCTTGAAGACACCTTCTTCGATCTGCCGGTTGCGCTCGACGATCGCGTTCCTCTGATGGTCGGCGAGCGTGCGCAGCTGCTTGAGGTACATCTTGACCGTGTCGGCCAGGCCGGTGAACTCGAAGGGCAGCAGATCGGCATCGGCCAGACGGAGCACCGCGGTTCCCACCGTCTGGGCCAGAGCTTTCCCGTACACAAAGTCGGTGTCCGAGAAATGCGTGTACCAGTAGAAGTCGTCGTAGATCGAGTGATAGATGCCGCCGTCGTCTTCGCCGCCGAAGCCCAGATCGATCGAGGGGACACCGAGATGATCCAGGAAGGCGGTGAAGTCCGTGCCCGAACCCAGCGCGTCGATTCTGAGGTCCCGCCGGTCACGCAATTCCTGGCGTTCTTCGGCGCTCCCGCGGGCGAGTCCAGCGAGACGACGGCGTTCTTTGACGGTGAGACCGGTTTCCGGGTCGCGAATGTCCTGGGCCACATCGTTGATGAAGCGTTCCAGAGTATGGGACCCGCCCATGCCCAGATAGCCGCGCCCGCTGCTATCGGTGTTGATGTATGCAACCGCGTGCTCGCGCAGCTCCGCGGCGTGGGCCTCGGCCCATTCGGTGGATCCGAGAAGCATGGGCTCCTCGCCGTCCCAGGCGGCGAAGATGATGGTTCGCTTCGGCCGCCATCCCTGCTTCACAAGTTCGCCGAGCGCGCGTGCTTCTTCAAGCATGACCACCATCGCGGAGATCGGATCTTCCGCTCCGTTGACCCAGGCGTCGTGATGGTTGCCGCGCACGACCCACTGGTCGGGATTCGAAGAGCCGGGGATTCGCGCAATGACGTCGTGGACCGGCTTGATGTCCCAGTTGAAGGCGACCTTCAGATGCACTTTGGCGGGTCCCGGACCGACGTGATACGAGATGGGCAGAGCGCCGCGCCATTCCACCGGGGCCATGGGCCCGCCCAACGCGGCCAGAAGGGGCTGGGCGTCCCCATAGGAAATGGGCAGGACGGGAATCCTGGTCAGGCTCTTCGCGTCCTTCATATCAAGACGCTTCGCGTCCGCGGTGGCGCCAATGCCGGGAGTCAGGGGGTCGCCCGGCCAGAAAGCGGAGAAGTCCATGACGCTCCCCCGCTGCACGCCATTCGCCGGGCGCATCGGTCCTTTCGGAAACACATCCTCGACAAAATACCCGTCGTCCTTGGGATCCGAATAGATGATGCAGCCGACCGCGCCGTGCTCGGCCGCCACCTTCGGCTTGATGCCGCGCCAGGACCCGCCGTACTTGGCGATCACGATCGCGCCCTTCACGGAGATGCCAAGTCGTTCGAGACGGTCATAGTCTTCGGGCAGGCCGTAGTTCACGAACACCAGCGGCGCGGTCACATCTCCGTCCACGGAATAGGAGTTGTAGGTCGGAAGCTGCTCGGTCTTCTGTCCGGAGGTCGGATCGATGGCCAGAGCGGGCTCGTCGAGAGCAGCCACGAAGCGCTTCGGTTCGACCATTTCGAGCAGACGCTCTTTCGGAGTCGGGAAGAGCACACCGAACGTCTCGATCTGGGCGTCCCAGCCCCACTCCTTGAACCGGGCCAGGATCCACTCAGCGTTCTGCTTGCCGTAGGCCGAGCCCACGTGATGCGGACGAGCGGAGAGCAGGCGCATCGACTCGCGGAGGTTGTCCGCTTTCGGGAGCGCGCGCAGCTTTTCTTCCCACTGGCGCTGCTTCGCCGCACTCTCGGCGGTGAAGCCACGCAGGGCCCCATCATCGGCGATGGCCGATGCGCCCAGCAGAAGAACCGACAGTCCCGCAGTCCAGAAACGATTCATAGTCAAAGCCTCCATTCCCTGGTTCGATGGTGTCGTCGTGACCCTGGGAGGACACCATGTTAGATCGACCGCGGTCCGCGATGGAGGGGGGCGTCTCCAAACCGGAGGCGATCGGGAGAATCGGCGGCGATGCGTCCCGAATCGCGGAGGCGCGGCGCGCTGCGGGCTCCTTCCACGCCTATCTCGAACTTCACCTCGAACAGGCGGCACACCCGATCGCGCCCGCATTGCGATCGGCGTGGCCGAAGGCATCGTGACCATCGACGACTATGACGTGCACGTCCGGGGCTTCGCGAATCACGCCGGCCCGACGCCCATGGCGGAGAGACGGGACGCCCGAGGTTCAGGCCGCGATCGAGAAAGCGACGGCCAGCCTCGAGCTCAAGGCCATGCGTCTCCCGAGCGGCGCGGGCCCCCGACGCTCAGGCGATGGCGACCCTCGGCCCCATGGGAATGATCTTCGTTCCAATCATCGACGGCGTCTCTCACTCCCCGCGCGAGCTCTCCCGTGGGAACGAGATCGCGCAGGGGACGGATGTCCTGCTGTCGACCATCGTCAAACTGGATGCCCGGGACTCACTCGTCCAGGGGGCGAGTGCGGTTGGGGGCAGCCCGATCGTACCGGCTCAGCGAAGAAGACTCCTCGCGTTCGGTAATATCCCCGACATCGCCGCATCCGTCGTCTCCACCTGTCCCGGAGGTTCACCATGATTCACACCCGCGTCATCGCACTTGTGTCCGCCGCCACCTTGTTGTCGAGCCCGCACCGAGCCCTGGCTCAAGGCACGCCGGCCTCGCTCCCGGTCCCCCGGTACGAGGGCCTCGGCGGCCTGGCCCGGAAGGTGACCACCGCCTCGCCCGAGGCGCAGGCCTATTTCAATCAGGGCCTCGCGTTCCTCTACGCCTTCAACCACGACGAATCGATCCGGGCCTTCGCCCACGCCGCCGAGGTCGACCCCGGATGCGCGATGGCGTTGTGGGGCCTGGCCCTCGCGAACGGGCCGCACATCAACAACATGGCCGTGCCTCCGGAGAACGAAAAGGCGGCCTGGGGCGCGGTCGCCAAGGCGCGGGCGCTCGCGGCGAACGGGACTCCCATCGAGAAAGACCTGATCGCGGCACTCTCGGCCCGCTATGCCGATCCGCAACCGGCCGATCGCGGCGCGCTCAATCAAGCCTATGCGGAAGCGATGCGGAAGGTCTGGAAGGCACATCCGAAGGACGCGGACGCGGGCGCTCTCTTCGCGGAGTCGCTTGCCAACCTGCGTCCCTGGGATTTGTGGCTTCCCGACGGCAAGCCCCAGCCAGGCACCGAGGAACTGGTGGCGACCCTCGACTCGGTTCTGACCGTCGATCCCAAGCACCCCCTCGCCAATCACCTGATGATCCACGCGGTCGAGGCTTCGCCGCATCCGGAAAAGGCCGACCGGGCCGCCGATGCTCTCCGCGACCTGCAGCCGGGCCTCGGACACATGGTCCACATGCCGTCGCACATCGATATTCGCCGCGGACGCTGGCAGGAAGGCATCGTCGCGAACCAAAAGGCCATCGATGCGGACCGACGCTACGCAGCCAAAGCCCCCGAGCAGGGGTTCTATCGCCTGTACATGTCGCACAACTACCACATGCTCACCTATGCCGCCATGATGACCGGGCAGAGCGCCCTTGCCCTCAAGACCATTGAAGAGATGGTGGCTGATATCCCCCTGGAATTCTTCAAGGAGAATCCCTGGGCGGACGGCCTGATGGCCGCACCCCTCGAGGTTCTGATGCGTTTTGGCCGCTGGGATGAAATCCTGGCCCGGCCGCTCTTCCCTGATTTCGCGCCGATCTCCCGGGCCATCCAGCACTACGCCCGCGCGGTCTCGTACACCGCCCGGGAGGACCTGCCCAATGCGGTCAAGGAGCAGTCAGCCTTCGCGGAAGCGCGGGCCCGGGTGCCCAAGGAGGCCACCTTCGGGAACAACACCGGGTCCGATCTCCTCGACGTGGCCGAATGGTTGATGAAGGGCGAGATTCTCTTCCGTTCCGGCAAGGTCGAGGACGGACTCGCGGCGTTGCGGGAGGCGGTGGTGCGGGAGGACGGGGTCCGCTATGACGAGCCGCCCGACTGGATTCAACCCACCCGGCACCCGCTGGGCGCGGCCCTTCTGCAGGCCGGGCGGTTCGAGGAGGCGGAAGCGGTCTTCCGCGCCGACCTCGCGAAGCTTCCCGGAAACGGCTGGGGCCTGTACGGCCTCGGACGAGCGCTGCGGCTTCAGAAGAAGGATGCGGAAGCGGCCGGGTACGAGAAGGAGTTCGAAACGGTCTGGAAGAACGCCGACATCAAGATTCGGTCGGCCTGCCTCTGCCTGCCCGGGGTGTAGCGAGAACGCGCCCCTGATGGCGCAGGATCGTTCTGGACCGGAAGCTCAAAGAAGCAAACCCCCGGGGGCCACAACCTCTTCGCTTATCCGTTGGTTGAGTTCGCGGCAAGCTTCACCGAAACGCCCTGATCCGGGCTAAGCCGCTCCCAGCAGGATTTGCGCGCCTTCACGAGCATGCGACTCCGATCGGCTCCGGTCGCATGAGTCAATTGACGCCCCAGGCGTTCATATGAGCCATGGTTTCCTCGGACGGGTTCAGCTACCTTAGGGCCTGAGGTTGGCGCCGTGACCTGAAGCGCGCGACCGCTTTCAATCGGAGGGAAAGCCTTGTCGTCTCCCACCGGACCGACGAACACAGCACAGGAATTCGCAAGCCGCTTCTCCAGCGACATGCTCCTCCTGGATGGCACCTCCCTGCTCCTTCGGGCGATCCGTCCCGACGACAAGGAGAGACTGGCCGCGCACTTCCACGGTCTGAGCGCGCCTTCGGTTCGCCAGCGCTTCTTCGGGGCCAAATCTCAACTCACCGAAGCAGAGCTTCGGCAGCTCACGGAACTCGACTTCCAGGACCACGTCGGAGTCGTGGCCACCCACATTATCGATGGGCGAGAGGAACTCATCGGCGTCGGCCGCTACGTACGGCTCCCCCCCGGTCACGACTGCGTGTCGCGAGCGGAGTTCGCGCTCGCGGTCGAGGATGCCTGGCAGAGACGCGGTGTCGGAACGGTGCTCCTTGAGTCGCTCGCCTCTCTCGCCTCGCGCGCGGGCATCGAGCGGTTCGAGGCGGACATCTTGTCGAGCAACTCGTCGATGCTGGAACTCCTCGCTCACATCGGCTTCGACATCTCGGCGGAAGAAGACGAAGGCCAGATCCGCGCCTGGTTCCCAGTGCGTCTCACCGAGGCCGCGCGCCGAGCGAGCGACGCTCGGGCCTTCGCGGCCGCCGCGAAGAGTATCCGCGCGCTCTTCGAACCCTGGTCGGTCGCGCTTCTTGGGGCCTCGCGCAGGCCGAACACCATCGGCGGCGCACTCCTCAAAAACCTGCGGGCGAACTTTCTGGGCCCGGTCTATCCGATCAATCCGAACGTAACCGAGGTCGACGGGCTCCCGACTTACAAGACGGCGGTTGCGGTCGGGGCTCCGATCGATCTCGGGGTGATTGCGGTTCCGGCGAAGGATGTCTTTGAGGCCGTGCGCGATTGCGCGGCGGCGGGCGCCCGCGGGGTGGTCGTGATCTCAGCGGGCTTCGCCGAGGTGTCGCCGGAGGGGCGCGCGGAGCAGGATCGCCTCCGCCGCTTCGTGCGGGGCTCCGGCCTGCGGCTGGTGGGTCCAAACTGCATGGGGATCCTGAACACCGACCCCCAGGTCGGACTCAACGCCACTTTTGCACCAACCGAAGCGCCAGAGGGCAATGTCGCGATGCTCTCCCAAAGCGGCGCCCTTGGCCTCGCCATTCTCGACTACGCCCGCGAACTTCACGTGGGTATCTCGACTTTCGTCTCGGTGGGAAACAAGGCCGACGTTTCCGGCAACGACCTCCTTGCGTACTGGAAGGACGATCCACGCACGGGTGTAATCGCCCTGTACCTCGAGAGTTTCGGCAACCCCCGTCGTTTCGCGCGCCTTGCCCCACAAGTGGCGCGGCTCAAGCCGATCGTGGCGGTGAAGTCGGGGCGGTCGGCTGCGGGAACGCGCGCCGCGTCTTCGCACTCGGCCTCGCTCGCCTGTCTCGATGTCGGTGTCGACGCGCTCTTCGAACAAGCGGGCGTCATCCGCACCAACACACTCGAAGAGATGTTCGACGTAGTCTCCCTCCTCGCGACGCAGCCCGCGCCACGCGGACCGCGGGTCGGCGTCGTCACCAACGCGGGAGGGCCGGGCATCCTGCTGGCGGACGCATGCGAGGCCCAGGGTCTGATCCTTCCGGAACTCACGCCGGATTCGCTCGAACAGTTGAGGTCGTTTCTCCCCGTCGCCGCTGGCCTCAAGAATCCCGTCGACATGATCGCTTCGGCGACCGCAGAGCACTACGCGCGCGCCATCGAGATCGTAGGCGCCGATCCGAATGTTGATGCCCTCGTTGTGGTCTACGTGCCTCCCCTGGTCACAACCGTCGAAGAAATCGCGGCGGCGGTGGCTCAGGGCGCAGGTATGGTCCCCAAGGAGAAACCGGTGATCACGGTGTTTCTCGCGAGGAAGGGCGGACCTCCCGTGCTCGCCTCCGGAGGGCGGGGACGGTTACCCTCCTACGCCTTCCCCGAGAACGCGGCGCGTGCGCTGTCCGCGGCGCTCAAGTACCACCGCTGGCGCGAACGCCCCGCAGGCGACATCGTCCGCCTCACCGACGATCAGCGATCGGAGGCTCGTCAAATCGTGCAGACCTCGCTGGACGCTCGACCGGACCCGCATTGGCTCGAACCGGGTCAGGTCCGTTCGCTGCTCGCCGTGGCTGGAATCGACATGGCGGAAATTCACGTCGTGACCCCGGAGGCCGCTCCTGGGGACGCGCAGACCATGGGGTTCCCGGTCGTGGCCAAAGCCATCGCCCCCGGGCTCTTGCACAAGACCGACGCCGGCGGCGTGGCTTTGAACTTGGGCAGCGCGCCGGAGGTTGAGGGGGCGGTCGCCAGGATGCGTATCGACTTGAAGAGCGCTGGCTTCGCCCTCGAGAAGATCCTCTTGCAGAGACAGGTGGATGGTGGGCTTGAGGCGCTGGTAGGCGTGGTCGTCGATCCCACGTTTGGCCCCCTGATCGTGGCCGGAATCGGCGGCGTCCAGGTCGAACTGCTGCGCGATGTGTCCTTCCACCTGCCGCCAGTGAGCCATCTGGATGCGATCGAGATGATCGACCGGCTGCATTTGCGGCCCCTGTTCGACGGCTATCGCGGGTCGCCTCCCGCCGATCGCCTCGCGCTGGTGAGAGTGCTCCAGAGGATTTCGGCGCTCGTCGAGGAGATTCCAGAACTCCTCGAACTGGACCTGAACCCTGTCCGGGTTTTGAGACCGGGCGAGGGCGCCATCGTGGTGGACGCCCGCGTCCGAGTGGGACCGGCACCCACCGTCTCATAGGCGAGGCGCCCGGGCTTCAGACCGTCGGCGCCGGGTCGTAGGGAACGTACTGGGGTTCCCACATCGCGTTCTTCACCAGGGTGTCGATGCCCTCGTCCTTGACCACACGGCCCAGACCCTGGTCGCGGGCCGTCTTCACGACCGCGGCCGCGACCCGGGCGGCCACCAGCCGGAGTTCCCGGCCCCGGGGGAAGAGACTGCCCGACGCGATGTCCTCATCGGTCACCGAGTGCGCGAGAGCGAGGGCCGCGGAAGCGAACATCTCGTCGGTGACCTCAGGCACCTGGGCGATCAGGGCGCCGAGACCCATCCCCGGGAAGATGAAGGCGTTGTTCCCCTGGCCGATCCGGAAGGTGCGGCTGCCGCGCGTGACGGGGTCGAAGGGACTTCCGGTGGCCACCAGGGCCCGGCCGTTCGTCCACTCCAGGATGTCCTCAGGGTGCGCCTCCGTCTTGCTCGTGGGGTTCGACATGGGGAAGATGACCGGTCGATCGACGGCCTCGCCCATGGCGCGGATGGCCCCTTCCGTGAACGTGCCCGGCTCCCCCGAGGTGCCGATCAGCACCGTCGGCTTCATCACCCGCACCACTGTCTCCAGGTCGCGTCTTCCTTTGGGCATTCCCAGGCCCGCGGCCATGGCCGCGGTCCACGCGAACTCCTGCTTGTGGGCGTCGAGCGGCGCATCGTCGACGACCAGGCCGTGGCTGTCGAGCACGGCGATTCGTTCCCGAGCCCGGTCCTTTGGCATGCCCGCGCTGATCAGCGCGGTGCGAATGAGGCGAGCGATCCCCACGCCCGCCGCACCCGCTCCCAGGATCACCGCCCGCTGGTCCTTGAGCGGGATTCCCGAGACCCGGACTCCGGCCATCATCCCGGCCACCGCCACCGCCGCGGTTCCCTGGATGTCGTCGTTGAAGGACGGCAGCACCTTCTGATAGCGCTCAAGCAGCTTGAAGGCCGTGACCTTCTTGAAGTCCTCCCACTGAAGCAAGGCGCGCGGGAAGCGGCTCTTCACCGCCTGGACGAACTCCTCCACGAGCGAGTCGTACTCCGGCCCGCGGAGCCGCTTCTGCCTGAACCCGATGTACAAGGGATCGTCCAGGAGCGCCTGGTTGTCGGTTCCCACGTCGAGGCTGACGGGAAGCGTGCGTGAGGGATGAATGCCGGCGGCCGCGGTATAGAGGGCGAGCTTTCCGATCGGGATGCCCATGCCGCCCGCTCCCTGGTCCCCGAGGCCGAGGATCCTCTCGTTGTCGGTCACCACGATCAGCCGCACGTCGTCGAACGGCGCGTGGCCGAGGACTTCATGGATGGAGCCGCGATGCGACGGGGTGATCCAGAGTCCGCGCGCGCGCCGGAAGATGTGGCTGTACTCCTGGCAGGCGAGGCCCACGGTAGGGGTGTAGACGATCGGGAGCATTTCCTCGAGATGGTCAAGGAGCAGACGGTAGAAGAGGTGCTCGTTGCGGTCCTGCAGCGACATCACGCCGATGTACCGCTCGAGCGGGTCTTCCTTCTTCATGATGTTCGCGTACGCCCGCGCCTCCTGCTCCTTGAGGGTGCTGACGCCGTCGGGCACAAGCCCCCTCAGGCCGAAGGCTTGTCGCTCTTCCTCGGTGAAGGCGGTCCCCTTGTTGAACATGGGTTCCTGAAGGAGACGGGCGCCACGGTACGGCACCTCGATGCGCCGGCCGTTCGGACCGTCGACGATCCGGTACTGTCTCATGGCCATAGCTTCCTAACCTCTCTTTGTGGATGGAACGGCGCCCGGGTCTTCTCTGGGCACCACCTTGACCTTCTTCTTGCTCGAGGCTTTCCGCTAGGCGGGCGCGATCGGCGCGCCGCAACCGGTCCTCTGGCCCCGGGGAGCGCAGGGCAAGCGCCCTCGGACTCCCGCGGCGCAGCGTACGCTTTCACCTTCGGCGTATGACGCCGGGTCGCGACCACGACCTCGCAGACGGGTTTCTCCTGTTCCGTACCCATCCGTGTTCGCCTGCTGCTCCCCCCGCTCGGGACACAGGGGATCTCTCCCTGTGCCGGGGGCCTGCTGGCCGGCGCTCCGGCGCTTGCCAGGACGGGACTCTCATCCGCTGGATCGATACAGTTCGCAAACAAACGTAGCTGCCGCTCGTTTGCTCGAGCACGCACCATGGCCGGATTCTAGGCTCGCGGCCCGTAAGCGGTATGAGCTATTTGGCTCTCCGTCGGTGTCAGCGGCCTGCATCCCGGGGACTTGCGGGTTAGCGGAAGCGGCAAGCCGCACCCTTTGCATACGGGCTGCAGGCCGTCCGCCTACGCTTCCTCGATTGCCAGTCGAGGCTCTTTTGTTGGACCAGATACCAATGGTTCATGGAGCGCCGTTCTCCAAACGATCCCTCACCTGCATCGGACTCGGCACCCGCTTTGCCTCATAATCATCGTGGGAGCACGAATGCCGAGGATCCACTCTTATGCGCTCACCGGCGCGTTACTCTCTCTGGGCGCGCCCTTGGGCCTAGCCGTCGTCCGCGCTGGCCTGGATGGGTCATTCTCGATCCTGTGGGCCAGCCGCGATATCGCGACGGATTCGGCAACGTATGGGTACATCGCGGTGTCCACACTCATCGTCTTCTCGATTTTCGGGGCGATCCTCGGCGGGCAGGCCGACAAGCTGGAACGGCTGGCCCGGGTCGACCCGCTGACCAGCCTTTCCAATCGACGGTCCATCGAGGACCGCTTCGACGAGGAGGAGGCCCGAGCCCGAAGGCACCCACGCCCCTCGTCCATGCTGGTCGTTGATGTCGATGGTCTGAAGTCGATAAACGATCTTGAAGGGCACCGCGCGGGGGACGCGGCCTTGCGAGCCGTGGGAGTGATCATCAAGGAGATGCCCAGAGCGGACGACTTGAGCGCGCGGTGGGGCGGAGACGAGTTCGTGATCCTCGCCCCCGGCACCGGGATCGAGGAGGCAGCGAGCCTCGCCGAGCGCATCCGCCTGGCCGCCGAATCGAGGTCGTCTGGAAAGGTCACTCTCTCGATTGGAATCGCTGCACATACCAAAGAAAGCCGCTCGGGCTCTCTTCGCACCCTCTTCGCGAGAGCGGACAAGGCGCTCTATGAAGCGAAGCAGGCTGGTCGCAACCGCGTCGCGATCGCCCGCGAACCTTAATGGTATTTCCCACCCGGTAATCGCACAAGCCGGTTACGAGTGGTTCGTGGCCGGGAAATCCAAGACGGAGTCGAAACGGAGTCGCGCGGGCCGAGTGCTCCACGTCGACGAGGAGCCGCCGCTTGAATCCAGGAGATCCGAAGCCTCGCGCTCACAAAGAGGTCACCCTGCCGCGGCGGAGGAGGGTCTGCCTGAGCGCTCATCCCGCGAAATCGGGGTCTCGCCCCAGGCCCGGAACCACCGCCCGTGAACCGCGCATCTCCTCCATCCGGCGGATCTGAGACGGGATCCTCCGAAACTTCCGGGGAACCTTGACCCACCGAACTTCGTCACCCAAGGTACAGCATCCTCCAGCCGAGTCCCCGCTCCGAAACCGCCAGATCCACCCCGACGCCAACGCCCCGAGACATCCATGAATCACCTCAAGAAAGATCTGGTCTACGCCCTAAGGCAGCTTCGGAGGAGAAAGCTGTGGAGCGCCATGGTGATCGCCACCCTGGCCCTCGGCATTGGCCTCAACGCCGCCGTGTTCTCTGCGGTGGAGGCCATGCTTTTGAGGCCCCTGCCCGGCGTTTCGAACTCCGACGATCTCGTCCAGCTCTACCGGATATTTCCGGGAGAGAAGTTCGGGTCTCTCTCGGTCCCGGATACTTTCGATCTGCGGGATAGAACGAACGATGTCTTCGATGGCCTCGCGGCCTGGACATTCTCGTCCGTGAGCCTCACCTCGAATGGTGAGCCGAGAGTGATTCTTGGCCACATGGTC
>JAQBHL010000217.1:0-30517 GCA_032127745.1 Acidobacteriota bacterium | reverse complement strand
GCCGATGAGATTCTTGCCAGCATCGCTCGGTTCGCTCAGAGGACGACCAATGACCACAGACGCCGACTTATCAAAGATGTCTCTGTTACAGGAGACTAGCAGCCCGTGGTAAAAGTCGGGCCGCGCCGGAAGCGGATCTTTTCCGCCAGCTCTGCGTTGCTGAACCTCGCAATATTCCCGATATTCCTTCGGTCCAGCGCCTTGATCTGACGAAAAATCTCTCGCTAAGGACGCGACCGGACTTTCACCACGGGCTGCTAGCCTTTGAGGGCCACGCCGGTGTATCCGTGGCGTCTCGTTTCTGGAGTTCGTGTCGGAGGCGGCGTGCCTCGCGACGGAGGATGGTCAATGGTGCCGCTGATAATCAACGCTCTATCGGTCGTCCTGGCCGCGTCTCTCGGTGCCGGGGTGGGGGCAGGGCCCCGGCGCGCCCCGGATTCGGGCGCCCAAGCGATTCAAGAAGGTGACGGACTCTGGCGTCTGAAGCGAACGCGTTCGGCTCTAGAAGCCTTCGGCCGGGCTGCGCAGTCGACGGAACATGCGTCTGAAGCGCACCAACGCATGGCCCGCATCTACTTCTTCAAGGGGTGGGAAGCGGAAGGCGCCTTCCCCGGTTGGCATGAGGAGGTTGCGTTCCGGCAGAAGGCCCTGAGCGCGTTCAACGAAGCGGCCAGGCACGGCCCCCTCTCTGATGAATCGCTCAGCATGCGATGGTCGGCCCTTCGTTCCATGGGCCGGGACGCCGGGCCGGAGCCCCCTGGGCCAGCACCCCGGGCAGATGCCGTGAGCGCGGACCGGATCCAGAAACTGCTCACGGAAAAACAATATGGCGACGTGATCGTTGAGGCCAAGGCGTTTCTTGCTCGTTTTCCAAGCAGCGATCGGCTCCCCTTGATCGGCGACGCTCTCATCAAGGCCTACGCAGCCACGCCCGACGCATCGACCGAGGTCTTGGCCGCGGCCATCAATTCCCGAATCGGTGTCCAGCCCGATCCTGGCGCCTACTTGGAGGGAGCCACCCTGCTCATCACTCGCGGAGCATTGGACCAGGGCGCGAAACTCGCGGTGGAGATGGTGCCGGCGACCGAGGTCTTCATCAGCCAAAACCTCGACTCATACCGGCTAGCCGACAAGGCGAACGGGTTTCTGAATCGTACGCGCGCAACCTCGGCGGACCTCGTGGGCTGGGTTCTCTTTCTCAAGGGCGACATCTCGGGTGCTGAAACCAGGCTCACGGAAGCCGAGCGCTTGTCGAGGGGTCAGGACTTCACGAACCAGTTTCACCTGGGCGAATTGTGGCGGAAGAAGGGCGACCCGAAGCAGGCGGGCGAGCGCTATCTGAATGCGCTCTCGCTCCGTGCCGGCGCGGACCCACTACGCTCTGCCGCGCGCCAGGCCCTGGCTCAGCTTCAGGCCGACGCCGGCCAGGATGCTGCCGGATTCGACTCGTGGCTCGCCGCCGATTTGGACCGGCGGTGGGAGGAGCGACGCGTCCGGGCGCTGCGAAGCATGCAGGATCGGCCAGTGCCGCACCTCCCTTTGGCGTCCTTGACCGGCCAGCCTCTCGACATGTCGAAGTTGAAAGGCAAGGTCTTGCTGTACAAGTTCTTCGCCTCCTGGTGAGGGGCCTGTCGTGCGGAGTTGCCGCACATCGAAAAAGCGTTTGAAAAGTACAAGGGTGACTCGGGAGTGGAGTTTGTTCTCGTGAGCATCGACGACGATCCCGAGCGACTGGCCCGCTATGTTATCGAGCGCAAGTTTGCGATGACGGTGGCGCGGCTTTCGTTCGACCAGGCCGAGGCGCTCATGGGCGTCGAGGACGTTCCCACCGGCTTCTATGTCGACAGATCGGGGGTGGTCCGGTATGAGACCAGAGGCGGCGATAGCCACGGCGATTCGGCCGATCGGGTGAGCTGGTACATTGAGGAATTGAAAGCGCGATGAAGGCTCATTGCACCCAAGGCGCCGCGGCCTTCGTGGGCTTTACCGGCCCAGGTCCTTCCCTTTCCCCCCCCCCACGCCGACCGAGTCCCATGAGAGCCGTTATCGCCCCTGGCCCTTTTCGCGCTCGCGAAGGAGAACATCGCGCAGTAGCGTCTTCCCCCCAGCAGCAATGTCCATGGTCCGGGACGCCAAGTGGCTTGTCGAGGACAGCCACTGTAAGTCGGCGCCTGTTTGACTGTGGCCCATCGGGACTGCGTTCATGGTCCGAAGTTGAGACCTTGAGACGGGCGCCGCGGAGGGCATCGGCCCTGAGGGCGGTCATGCGATTTCAGGCGAAGCGTCCGACGAGAAAGGCTGTGCCCGCCACAGACTATCTGAGCCCCTACTCGAGCGCTCTCGCCGGTGCGCGCGGCTCGGCCGCCGGGGGCCTGTTTCTCGGCCCCGGACCTGGCCAAGGTCGGGGTGGCCCTTCTGGCCGGCAAGATTCTGCCCCCTGCGCGTTTGGAAGCTCTGTGCACCACGCAGATACCGGTCCCCGTCCTGATCTATGGCCTCGGCTGTTCGGGCGTGAACCATGGGCCCGGCGTACGGCGCTGGGGTCACAACGGCGGCGTGCCCGGGGCGGCGGCTGAATTCGCCCTCTATCCGGACAGCGGCCTGAGCCTGGTCATTCTTTCGAACCACGATCGTTGCGCCCAGCCCGTGCTCAAGGCCTTCGAGGCGGCGTACTTCGGCCAGGCCGGGCAGCTGCGTCCGGGCATGACCATCCGGTAGTTGGGGAAATGGCCCGTCGGCAGAGCTCGGCCGGCAGAACGTCGGCCAGGATTCTGCGCAGAACGGCCAGCCCTCCCCGACCAGCCGACGGCATGCGGTCACGTGGACGGCCGGTTAGCCGCGGGACGATGGTCGCCGTTATGATTGGTGTGGCAAACAGCTTGCGCACGCACGGAGACAGCCAGCGGCGCGCCACCGCGGGGGCCCTGGTTGGTCTCGACTAAAGTTCGAACTCGCCGGCGGGCTCATCGCGCGCGATGGTGAAGAGTGTCGTCGAGACATCGGTTTTCTAGAATCTGGAATTGGAGGGGAGTTATGGCAAAGTGGGCAATCGGGTGTGTGGCCGCCCTCGTTATTGGCGTGCTCATGGTCGGGCTACCTGTCATTGGCGGGTACAACAGCCTCGTGGGTCTGGATCAGGCGGTCCAGGCGCAATGGGGACAGGTCGAAAATGTTTACCAGCGGCGGGCGGATCTGGTCCCTAACCTGGTCGCGACCGTCCAGGGAGCAGCCGCGTTCGAGAAGGACACCTTCACGGCGGTGACCGAGGCGCGGTCGCGAGTCGGCCAGGCCGCGGGCGGCCAACAAACCCCGAACGACCCTGCCGCCTTCGCAAAATTCCAGCAGGCCCAGGACGGTCTGTCTTCGGCTCTCTCGCGACTCATGGTGGTCGTGGAAAAGTACCCCGACCTCAAGGCCACGGCGAACTTCCGCGACCTGCAGGCGCAGCTCGAGGGAACTGAGAATCGGATCGCGGTCGAGCGAATGCGGTTCAACGAAGCGGCCCAGGCTTTCAACACTCGGCGCCAGAGCTTTCCGACCGTGCTGATCGCCGGCTTCTTTGGCGACCGCTTCAAGGAGAAGATCTACTTCAAGGCGCAAGCCGGAGCCGAGACCGCGCCGGAAGTGAAGTTCTGAGCAGGTGACGAGGCGTCCGCTCGCCAGGCCTCTCGCTGGCCTGCTGTTCGCGAGCCTCGCGCTCTCAGCGGGACAGGCGTGGGCCCAGGCGCCGCCGGCGCCGACCCGCTGGGTCACCGACTCGGCTGGCTTTCTTTCCGGGGAGGCCCGGCAGCAACTCGACAGCCAGCTTGAGGCGTATCAGCGGCAATCCGGCCATCAGATCCTCGTTTGGATTGCCCCGACAACCGGCGGCGTTCCCCTCGAAGACTTCACCGTCCAGGCCTTCGCGGGCTGGAAGGTTGGCCAAAAGGGACTGGATGATGGCCTGGTGCTCTTCGTGTTCGCGGACGACCGCAAGCTGCGCATCGAGGTCGGTTACGGCCTGGAGGGCCAGGTGCCCGACGCGATCGCGTCGCGAATAATCCAGGAGAGGATTCTGCCTCGGATGCAGGCGGGGGATCGTGACGACGCGATCCGAAGTGGCGTCGGCGCGCTGGTCGCGGCCATCGAAGGGCCAGGCGCCACCCCTCAGTCCGCAGTCGGAATACCGCCCGGCGGATCGCCTTCCCAACGAGCCGCACGTCCTGTGACCTTCGGACAGATCATCCTTCTTGGGCTCGCAGTCATAGCATTTTTGATCCTCTTTGCCACGAACCCTGCTCTCGCCACTTATCTGCTCCTGAGCGTTCTCTCCGGCGGTCGGGGCGGCGGTCGGGGCGGCGGCGGATTCTCGGGCGGCGGGGGTCGATCGGGCGGAGGGGGCGCGTCGGGTTCATGGTGAGGACACGGTGAGGACAGAATGAGACCGAGATTTATGACGCGCAAGGGGCTCATGCGTGCGATCGACTCCGCGCAGGTCGAGGAAGCCATTCGCCAGGCCGAGCAGAGAACGTCCGGCGAGATCCGCGTGTCGGTGTCTCGCTTCTTCTGGGGCAACGTCCAGCACGTCGCCGAGCGCACGTTCGCCCGCCTGGGGATGACCGCCACAGACAGCCGAAACGCGATCCTCTTCTTCATCGTTCCGTCGCGCCGTCGCTTCGTGGTGCTTGGAGATGAGGGAATCCACGCCAAGGTCGGGCAGGAGTTCTGGGAGCAGGTCGCGGCGGCGGTGTCTGAGCAACTCCGCAACGGAGACTTCACCCTCGGCCTCGTCCGAGGCATCGAGGCGGTGGGCGAGCAACTCGCCCTCCACTTCCCATACGATGCGACGACCGACAAGAACGAGCTCTCGGACGGGATCGACTTCGGCGGGAAGCCCTAAGCTTCCTCTCAAGTCCGAAACCAGGGAGAGAGGCACGCCGCTCGTGAGCGCCCCCAAAAGACCCTGAGCGGTGGGGTAGCGTGACCAGGCGAAATCGGGAACCTGGAGGCCGTTCCCAACGTTGACCCTGTTGGAACCACAAAAGGAGGGTCCCTGAAGGTGATGCGCGCCGCGCTTGCGCTGGGCCGCCCCTTCACGGATGCGGAGGGCGAGATCGGCAACGAGAAGAAGCTCCTCCTGAGCGACTCGCTCTGGCGCAGCCTGTTTGCCTCCGACCCGGGCGTGGTGGGCAAGGAGATGCGGATCGATGGCGAGCCCAACACCATTGTGGGCGTGATGCCGCGGAGCTTCGAGAGGCTGGCGCCGGGCACGAAGCCGGGGCGCCGTCCGGCCGGTGCCGCTTAGAACCTGAAGGTCACTCCGGCAGAGAAGTGGACCTGGTTCGAATACTGGGAATCCGAAACGACGTAGCAGCCCCAGTAGGGGTCGCACCAGTAACCGGCCGCGTCGGGACCTGCCCAAAGAGACCGCGTCGCCAGTGAGTCGGCGCCGGTAAGTCCAGCTCCCGGAGGCCGTCCTTTCGGGTGCGCAGCCGCGGGCGATCCTCATTCTGCGCGGCGACCCCCTGAGGGCCGACTACGACCGGGTGAGAGTGGCCCGTGCGATCTATGGCCTGGTAGCGGATCTGGCGGTCGTGAAGGTCGAAGGAGCCGAGCAGTCCGCCCGGAACATCGCGGCCGTGGCGTCTCGGCCCCGCTCGCTGACCCTGGCCGTCAGCTCGGCGGGTCGCCGGTTGGAGCCGCCGAGTGGCTTCACTCAGGCGGTCCCCGGGACGCTGTGGATGCAGCGCCTGGCGCTCTTGCTTCCAACCGGTTGGTGCATGGACGCGCTGCACCGCCTGGTCAACTTCGGCTATGGGCCCGAGAGCGCATGGCCGCACGCCCTGGCCCTGGCCGTTGGCGCGCTCCTGCTCGGGTGGCTGGGTACGCGTCTGCTCAGGTATCAGTAGAGCCGCCCCAAAGCACCACGGGCCAGCCGCCGCCACTCTCTCGTCCGTCCTTGCGGCAGAGGCGACATGCGCATCGTCGGATTCATCTCATTGAATGTCAAAGAGACGTGGAACATAAGACGCCTGGTCAACGTTGAACAGGAAGACTGCTGAACCAGAGCAAGAACAACTCCCGAGGAGCCCAGAATCATGACCGCCACCCCAGCCCTGATCGACCTATCCGCCGTCACCAAGGTCTTCCTGACCGACGAGGTCGAAACGCACGCTCTCTCGGGCATCCACCTGAAGATCGAGAAGGGCGAGTTCGCGGCTATTGCCGGGCCCTCCGGCTGCGGCAAGTCGACGCTCCTCTCGATCCTGGGCCTCCTGGATTCGCCGAGCGACGGCCAGTACATCCTGAACGGCCACCCGGTCTCGAAGCTGACGGCTGCTGACCGGGCTCGAGTCCGCAACCGCGAGATCGGGTTCATTTTCCAGAGCTTCAACCTCATCGGCGACCTCACCGTTTTTGAGAACGTGGAGCTTCCCTTGACCTATCGCGGTACCCCCGCAGCCGAGCGCAGGAAGCGCGCCATGGATTCGCTGGAGCGCGTGGGCATGGGGCATCGGGCCAAACATCTTCCCAGCCAGCTCTCCGGCGGTCAGCAGCAGCGAGTGGCGGTCGCCCGGGCCCTCGTCGGTTCGCCGGCCGTGCTGCTTGCCGACGAGCCGACCGGTAACCTCGACTCGAAGAATGGCGACGCGGTGATGGCGCTTATGACCGAGCTTCACCAGGGCGGCGCCACCATAGTCATGGTGACCCACGATCCCCGGTTCGCGCGTTACGCCGACCGCTCGATCCACATCTTCGACGGCCGCATCGTGGAAGAGGGCTCGATGCCCGCCGACAGCGCCCAGGTCGCCTGATCGACGGCGCCTCGGTGAGGTGCGCCTCGCACTGAGGCGCGTCGCCGTGGAGTCGCACCCTGACCTTGCTGATTTGTCACCTCCTTCGCCCTCGGGATCGGGGGCGAACGCGCCCTGGACAGCGCCTCCCTGGGGCCCACCTCCTCATCCGGGGTGATCTCCTGTCCTCAGAGAGGAGTTGCTGTCGACGGCGCGCGCCCGATGGGGAGTTTCAGCCCGAAGCCCTAGGGCATGCCCGAGGCCATCTATGGCCTCGGGCTTGTGTTCGGCCTCATCTACTCCCGCTCCGGCAACCTCTGGATCCCTGCGATAGCGCACGGCCTTTGCCGCTGGACATGAGCACCACCTTGCCCTTGATCGAGAGCACCGTCAAGCGCATTGAGCCGCACCGCCGCCAGCCCAATCTCGGGAGCGACCCTGGTGAGGTCTCGGCTGGCGGCGACCGCCTCTTGCGGGTGAGCGTATAGACTCACGGCATCTTCGTCGCCTTGCACCCAAGTTTGCGCGAGTTCTTAAGCCACCCCAGGAACTTACCCAAGACACCCTAAGACTGACCGATAGCTTGACGTCGGCCGAGCCGCCGCCGTTCAGCCGAAAGAGGCGCCCCTTGTTCCTACGTCGAATCCTGCTTCCCTCGCTCGTGAGCTTCGCGGTGGTGATGGCCGCCAGCTTCATCTTGCCCCTCGGTGCCACTCGCGCTCAGGAGGCCGGCGCCGAAACCGGCAGCCAGAATGCGGCGCAGGCCGAGCAGGCGCCTGCGCCCGCGACCCCTGCGGCCATCGACATAGATGCGACCTTCGCCCATGCGCAGATGATGCAGAAGCTCGGCGACCTCGATGGCGCCGAGGCCGAACTGCGCCAGATCCTCACCGTCACGCCGGGCCATCTCGGAGCCCTGACCACGCTGCGACGGGTTCTGATCGACGCCCACCGAAAAGCGGCGCTGCCCGACGTGCTCGCGGCGCTCTGCGCGGCGCATGCCGAGGCCGGTCAGCGTGATCTGGCCGACGCGCGACTCGACGAACTGATCGCCATCGACCCATCTCATCCCGAGCGGGCGGGACTCGAGCAGAAGCTCGGGCGGGTCGATGCTCAGATGAGGGCGGACGGGGGCATTCTCGACCGGCTGCGCGGGGTGATCGGGATCGTGGCCATTCTCGGCATCGCCGTCCTGATGAGCAACAACCGCAAGAAGATCAAGCTGCGCATGATCGCCTGGGGCCTCGGACTTCAGATCACGTTCGCTCTGATCATCTTGTGGACCCCACCCGGGCGCTGGCTCTTTGAAGCCGCCCGCGTCACCGTGGCCAAGCTACTGGCCTTCACCGACTACGGCGCCGGCTTCATCTTTGGCAGCCTCTACAACGGGGTGGCGCCTGCTGGCGGCCAGGGACCGCTTTCCCTCGTCGATCGGGGCAGTGGCGATCTCGTGGATATCGGCATCATCTTCGCCTTCCACGTCCTCCCCACCATTATCTTCTTTGGTTCGTTGATGTCGGTGCTCTACCACTTTGGCATCGTGCAGAAGGTGGTGCGCGGGATCGCCTGGGTGATGACGCGCACCCTCGGCACCAGTGGGGCTGAGTCTCTATCGGCCGCCAGCAACATCTTTGTCGGCCAGACCGAGGCCCCGCTGGTGGTCAAACCCTACGTCAACGACATGACCATGAGCGAGTTGACGGCGGTCATGACCGGCGGCTTCGCTACCGTGGCCGGCGGGGTCATGGCGGCCTACGTTCGCTTCGGGGTGGACGCGGGCCACCTGCTGGCCGCGAGCGTCATGGCCGCACCGGCCGGGCTGATGCTGGCAAAGATCATCTACCCCGAGGCCGACGTGCCGCGTACGCAGGGCGGCGCGGTTCAGGATCCCGAGCGCACCACCGCCAACGTGATCGACGCCGCGGCTGCTGGCGCCGGCGATGGAATGAAGCTCGCCATCAACGTGGCTGCCATGTTGATAGCCTTCATCGCCCTCATTGCCGTGGTCAACGCGGTGCTCGGCGTGGTCGGTCTGTCGCTGGCCACCATCTTCGGCTACGCTTTTTATCCGCTCTCCTGGGCCATGGGTGTTGATACCAGGGACCTGCTCGCTTTCGGCAATCTGATCGGGACCAAGCTCTCGCTGAACGAGTTCGTGGCCTACGTCGAGCTCGGCCACATCAAGAACACCCTTAGCCCGCGCACCGTCACCATCGCCACCTACGCTTTGTGCGGCTTCGCCAACTTTTCCTCCATCGGCATTCAGATCGGCGGCATCAGCGCCATCGCCCCGGACCGTCGCTCCGACCTCGCTCGCGTGGGTCTGAAGGCCATGATCGCCGGCGCCCTGGCCACCGCCCTCACCGGCACCATCGCCGGGATCCTCGTAGCATGAGAAGCAGTGGTGCGTGCCCTACGGTGAATCTTCACCTGGGGTTCTTCTTCGGTTGTCTGGGTCTGGCCACCCCAAACATCCATAGGGCTCACCGCGGGTGAGCGACGTTTTGAGAATTCGCCGCTAACCCTGCTTGTTTCACCTGCGCTCTAATTCGGACCAGAGCCTTTTGAAACGCCTATCCGCGAACCGCGCGCCAGAGAAGAACAACCCCAGACGGGTCTCGAGACATCTTCCGTGAGTTCTCTGGAATCTGGGCCGCATCGAAAACACCAGCCATTTCCGCTTCGGTCCGGCCACGGAACCCTGTCCAGTCAATCAGCCAACGGTAGGAGTATGGCTCGAAACGCGTCACGTCTTTCATTGCAACCACAAGGGCGCCGCCCGGCTTGAGCAGTTGATACCAGGTCTTCAAGAGTCGGCCTACTCTGTCGTCATCCAAATAGTCAAGAAAGCCGACGCTGTAGACAATATCCAATTCCCCAAAGCGGCGGATGGCCTCCTTGGGGCTGACGAGCCGCAACGCATTCAACTGATGAAAGCCAAGCCGATCGGGGGATATGCCGCTGGCAAGCAGGAGACGCTTGGCGTACGCCAGCGCGTCGGAATCCCGGTCGACGCAAGCCACGTGTGAGTTGGTGCGTTGTATCTCACCCGCGATGTCGAACACGTCTCGGCAAGATCCACAGGCGATGCTCAGAATCCGCGCGCTGGTTTCGCGCTCGCGTAGCTCGCGAAGGAGAAGATCGCACAGTAGCGTCTTCCTCCCCCGAGCTGCGATAGCCATGGTCCGGGACAGCAGGTAGCTGTCGAGGACAGCGCCAAGGCGGCTCTCCGATCGTGGGAGACCCGCATAAATCCATTCAAGAATCTCGTAGTCACCTTGATACCCGTGCGGCCACTTTCGAGCATGTGTCATGCCAGCGCTTTGGGAGAACCACGGTTCAGTTTGTCGATGGAATTCCGCACATGCGGCGCGGGTTTCGTCTGGCGTCGCACTCCCTTCGTATTTGGCGCAAGCACCGAGGACTTCTGCTGTCGCGGTATCGATCTCCTGGAAGAGCTCCCGGTCGCTGAATCGAGCAGCCTCCGCTTCAATCTCAGTGAGACGAGATGTATAGAGCGCGACCGCGTTGTCCAGGGTTTGCCTCGGTGGCGCGCCGTCCATTTCTGATTCCTCCACTCCGGTCTGACGGATATCGACTGGTCAGTCACTGTCAATATACTCGACCAGAGAGTAGACGCCCGCCCGCAGCCGGTCCGGCCGCGAGTGTTCCGGGTGGCCGGACTGGCGGTCACACACTCTGGCCTGGCTGTTCGCTGGTCAGCATCCCTTTCAGGTCGGTGGGGACCAGCCGGCCACACCGCGAAGCCCGGCCTGTACAGCGATGGGACGGTCGCGGCCGACATGGGCCACTGTCGCTATTGTGCCGACTGGCCCCAACCGCGTCCCCACCGCACTTCCACACCGTACGCTGCCCCTTGTCCCGACTGAGCCTCATCGCTTCCATTTTCGTCGCGACCGCGGCTGGCGCCGCCGAGCGTCGGATTCCGTTCTGCCCCGGCGCCGTGCCGGAGGCGATCCATGCCTTCGTGGACGGCCAGGCCTTCTTCGATGAGTTCGTCGCCGCCTCCGCCATCATGCCTAGCGCGGCGGCTTGGGCTGCTACGCGGGTTTCGTGACCCCCGGCGGCTCGCGCGATGTCTTCCTCGGCGATGTTCGGGAGCTCAAACTGAGCAGCGACCATGAGGCCTTCGAGGCCTCCGGTTCCGCTCGCCTTCGTCGCCGCGCCCTTCCAACGTCTGGCCGGCGCGGACGTGATCACCTGGAAGTAGCGCCTCGGTTCCGGCCCTTGGTCCGCGTTCCGGAGACTGCGGTCACAGGCTCAGCCTTTCTCTCCCGGTGGGCCCCTCGCACTCGCGTTAGACTGATCTCACACAAGGAACGGATGGACTATGGCAACCGCGACACAATATTCACCGGCCCTCGGAAAGCTCATCGACGCCCTGGCCTCGTATAGAACGCAGATTCCGATCGACCAATTGCGCCGGCACCTGGAGATGAGTGCGGTGATGCTCAAGGACGTCGAACCGTACCTGCAGTTCACGGATGAGAAATACGCCCGCAACCCGATCTTTCGCAACCATTACTTTGAGATGTTATGCCTGTGCTGGAAGTCCGGGCAGCGCAGTCCCATCCATGATCACAAAGGCTCCTATTGCTGCGTTCGCGTGCTGCAGGGAACCATCACGGCGACGGATTTTGAAGTGGTCCCGAGCGGGTACATCAAGGCGCTCCGTTCCACCGATCTCGAACCCTACACGGTGACCGGATTGGAATCCGCCGACATCCATCAGATGTCCAATCTGCAGGTGGCAGGAAGGAATGTCGCGACGCTGCACGTCTACACCTATCCGCAGGCGACGATCAGCGTGTACAACCTGATCGACAACAGGGTCACGCCGCTCACGTTTTCCGACCCCCTCGGCTCCTGACCCCAGCCGCTTCTTTGTGCGCCCTCACTAATTGAGGGGGCAGGGTGGGCGAGCGCCCGGACACTAGTGAACCCGGGCTTCCTTGATGAGAGTGAGAGCGGTCAGCTTTCCGCCCTCTATGGTCTGGGCGGTTCGTACCCGGCGATCCCGACTCAGGAGCGTGATCAGGGAGGCGTGCGACACCTCCGGATGCTCGGGGTCCTTCCAGACCGAGACGATGTCGTGGCCTCCGAGGTCCCGGCCCTGGCCGACCACATGAGGATGCTCGTAGTGAAGGACGCCCTCGGCATCGAAGGTGCCGAAGAACTCGCTCTCCGCGACCCGGCCGTCGGGCCAGGCGCGGGTGGTGGTCTGAAACCAGCGAATGCCCTCGCGGCGGCATTGCACCGTGGCCTCGAACCGTTCCACCTCGTGGCCCTGGCCATCGATCACGACATGCGTGCCGCACCAGACGCCGATATGCTCGTCGAAAAGACCCATGAAGAGCCCACCTTTGATTCCGTGGATGGGCAATACTCCTCCTGAGGTAGGGCCGAGCGCAAGTTCTATCGCCCGGACGGCTCCCTGCCGGCCACCGTGACCGTGATGCTGGACGGGTACTGCGCCGAGTGATGAAGCGTGTTGCGGGCAACCACACCCTCGCTCTCGTCGTAGTTGCTTCCGCCGGTATTCAGGTTTCGATCGAAGCGTGGGAAGTTGCTGCTGGACACCTCGATACGCAGCCGATGTCCGGCCGCGAAGTAGTTGCTCGTGTTCAGCGGCTGGAGCGCGACCTTGTAGACCTTGCCCTTCTCCATCCAGACCGGCGGCTGGTCGTAGCCGTCGCGATAGCGCAGGCGCTGAATCGACTCATCCAGGTTGAAGGCGCGGCCGTCCGGGTCGACATCGATGACCTTGACCGTGAAGTCGGTGTCCTTCGCGTCGGAGGATACGTAGAGCGTGGGGGTGATGGGTCCCGACAGCTCCGTGCCTTCCTTGAAGGGCTCGGAGGTAAAGACCAGGATGTCCGCGCGTGATTCCATCTTGCGCTGGTCGAAGGAACCGGCCTGAACGGCGTTGCCGGTGCAGCACACATTGCCGCCGTAGGAGGGGACGGGGTTCGCGGGGTCATAGACGAAGGTGTCGGGCTGGTCCAGCTTGGGGGCGCTCGTGGTCAGGGCGCCGTCTCCGTAGAGGGTGTTCGCCTTCCCGCCGCTCGAGAGGTAGTAGGTCCTGGGCGTGGCGCCCGCGGGCGGCCAGGTGTCGGAGGTCTGCCACTTGTTCAGGCCCATCGTGTAGTAGGTGACCTTCGGCATCTTGTCGATCCGAGTGCTCTTGTCGCCCTTCAGGAACTTGTCGAAGAATCCGTAGACGATCTCGCTGTAGTCGAGACGGGCGTCGCCCATGCTCCGCTCACCGACCACGGTGTCTTCGGTCGCTCGGGTGTACGAGCAATGAGCCACCGGGGCGATGACCGCCCATTGCTGATCTTTCAGATCGCCGGTCGCGTTCCGGCGGACGTGGTTGTACATGGCCAGGTTGGGGCCGACGGACACGTCGTACCAGGACATGAACCACAGGCCGGGGACGTCGAGTTTCATGTTGTCGTGCCATAACCCGCCCTTGTACCAGGCCGGATCATTGGGTGAGCGCTGAATCATCCGTCCGCCGGTGTCCACGTTCATGGCGTCGGCGAAGATGCCACGCGGTCCCTCCACCGCCTTCAGGATGTCCTGGGTCGGGAGGTGGCGCAGGGCCTCGGCCCAGTCGACCGGCGGCTGTTGCTGGGCAAGGTCGAACGACTTCGAGGCCCGGATGAGGTCCTCGCGGGATGTGTCCTTCGGAAACATCGGGCGGACCTGATTCTGTTCACCATAGATCCAGGCGATGAAGAGCATCTGCACCGCGCCCCCGCGATACCAGTTGCCCTGCTCGTAGTAAGGGCCCACTCGGCCCACCCCGGCGCCGAAACCCTGAACATTCATGGCCGCCGAAGCGGGATGCCCCTGCGCGGCGACCGCCATCTGCCATTCGGCGGTCGAGGAGCAACCGGTGGTTCCCACTTTGCCGTTCGACCAGGGCTGATTCTTCATCCACTCCAGAGTGTCGTAGCCGTCGGTGACGGGCGGGCCGAGGATGTCGTAGTTGCCTTCGGAGAAAAAATGCCCGCGCTCGTTCTGGATCACGTAGGCGTAGCCGCGTTTCACCGCGTCGAGCGCGCTGGCCATGTCCCTGGGGACTCCATTTCTCACGTCCCAGAAATTGAAGTTGTAGGGAGTGCGGGAGAACACGATCGGCACCGGCCCAGTCGCGTCTTTGGGTCTGTAGATGTCGGTGGCGAGGCGGACGCCATCACGCATGGGAATCAGCAGTTTGCGCTCGACCACCGCGATTGACTGAAGTTCCTTCTCGGTGTCGAGGCGCTTCTGCTTGTCGGCTGCGGACAGAGGAGCCGGCTGAGCAAAAGCCGTCGACGTGACCAGGATCAGGCTCAGGCTCAGGCCCAGCCCGAAGTAGGAGCGGAGGGAAGCGTTCATGATCTCGGATCTTAGTCCTTTGCCCATGCGATCTCGGCCAATGCGGGGCATTCTCGCGGTGGCCCGCGGGACCACGGAGAGAGTGGGTTTGCCGCACCGGGGACGCCTCGTGCGTCGCACTGCGCTGGAAGAACTTCGGAATCGTGTGCTCCTTACTCGGCTCGCGACCCGCGAAGGCACAGACGGACCGCGGCGACCCGCTCTCGACGCCCCGGTGCATGCAAACCCACTCTCTCCCCGGTCCCGCTCCGTCGTCGCCGACCCGCGTTCGTTGAGAACTCGCGCAATCTCCTGCCCGGGCGCGCGCGGGACCTTGCGGGCGAAGGCTGAGGGGCCTCGCCTGAACGCAGCGGGCCGCAAGCCTCCTCTGGGGCGTGGCGATCCGGCCAGGATCGCTCCATTCATTGAAGACGAAGTGCGGCCCGCGGATGTGAAGGCGAGCACGGGCCCCTCGGCCGTAGCGACACCACGAACGCGCGGTGATGAGGGACCTGGGACGAGCTATTTCTGGATGGTTCCGCGCAGGGTCTTGCCCTTCACCGGATAGGGCGGTCTCGTGGCCTTCTTCGGCGGATTCTTCTTGAGCTCCGCCATCACCACTTCGATGGCCTTCTCGAGCTGCGGATCGCGGCCGGCGATGACATCCGCGGGGGTCTGCTCGACTTCGATGTCGGGCGGCACGCCTTCGTTCTCGACCACCCAGCCGTCTTCCGGGGTCCAGATGGCCAGGTTCGGAGCGGTGATGCCGCCGCCGTCCATGAGCACCGGGAAGCCGAGGATCCCGACCAGGCCGCCCCAGGTGCGCTGGCCGACCAGCGGACCGAGACCGAACTTGCGGAACATCCAGGGCAGAAGGTCGCCGCCCGAGCCCGCGGTCTCGTCGATGATCATGGCCCTTGGCCCCTGGATCGATCCGAACGGCGTCTTCAGATCGGCGCCGTAGCGCATGGCCCAGTTCGCGATGAAGGGCCGGCGCAGGATGTCGATGTAGTAGTCGGCCACGTTGCCGCCGCCGTTGAATCGCTCATCCACGATGATGCCGTCCTTGTGGACCTGGGGATAGAAGTAGCGCTTGAAGTAGGTGTGCCCGGGCTCCGCGGTGTTGGGAACGTAGACGTAGGCGACTCGTCCTCCAGTGGCCGCGTCGACCTTTTTCAGATTGCCCTCGACCCAGTCTCGGTTGCGCAGCGCGCTCTCGTTGGGGATGGGGACCACCTGCACCGTGCGCGATCCCGAACCGTCGGGGTTCGGACCGAGGGTGAGGTCCACGATCTTCCCCGAAGTGTTCTCGAAGAGACTGTAGAGGTTGGTGGGCGGACGCAGATCCCGCTCGTTCACGGCGAGGAGGTACTCGCCGGCCTTCGCGTTCACTCCCGGCTCGGTGAGGGGCGAGCGCAGTTTCGGATTCCAGTTGAGCCCGCCGTAGACCTTCTGGATCCGATAACGGCCGTTCGCGACCTCGTAGTCGGCGCCGAGCAGGCCGCCCGGCACGCTGTTCGAGTCGGTCCGCGTGTCGCCTCCGCCCACCCGATGATGGCCGACCGAGAGTTCGCTCGACATCCATTGCATCACGCGGTTGAGGTCGGGCCGGGTGGCGACATGAGGCAGGAAGGCCGCGTACTTGTCGTGCTGGGCTTTCCAGTCCACTCCGTGCATGTTGGGCGCGTAGAAATAATCGCGGTTGATCCGCCAGGCCTCGTCGAAGATCTGCTTCCATTCCGCGCGCGGGTCCACTTTGACCTCGATGGCGTCCACCGCGAGCTTCCCATCGGAGGGCTCCGCCTTTTTCGAGGCCGGCACGATGGCCCAGTTGTCATCCTTGCGGTAGAGGAGCTTCTTGCCGTCGGCGGAGACCACGTAGTCGTTGAGGTCGCCCACCAGCACCTCGTTCTTTCGGGCGCCGAGGTCGTATCGGTTGAGTGAGGTCTTTTCGTCCACCGTCTTGAGGTAGTAGATCTGGCCGGCCTCCCCAGTCTGAAGATTCGCGAGATCGGCGGGGGAGATGGGCAGATCGAGGATCCGGTACTCGAGGCCGTCGAAGTCGATCCGGAAGGGTTCGTCTTTCTTCTCCTCCGGCTTCTGGTCGTCTGCCTTCGCCTCTTCCTTCTTCGCCTCTTCCTTCATCTCGGATGCCGGCTTCTCTTCGTCGCTCTCCCGGGCCAGAGGCGAGGGCAGATCCCTGCGCAGGACGGCCACGTACACCGCGGAGACCGCGTTCATATCCGCCCCCGATTGGGCGAACCAGTCCTTGACCGGGCCCGCGTCGGTGGACCCGAGGAAGAAGAGGTACTTGCCGGTCCGGTCGAAGGCCGGGCTCTTCACGTCGCTCAGGCCGTCCGTGATCTGAAAGACCTTCCCCTGCTCGGTCGAGTAGGCGTACACGGTGGTGAGGCCGGCCTCGTTGTCCAACGCATAGGCGAGCCATTTCGAGTCGGGTGACCAGACATAGCTGATCATGATGACGGGGCTGTACGTCGTCTGCTGGGCGATCTTCTTCGAGACCCCGGATTTCACATCGAGCCAGTAAACGCTCTGGGAATTGTCGTAGTACGCGATCTTCTGGGAGTCGGGCGACCAGACCGGGGCGTTGTAGAAGCCTTCGCCCATGACCTTGACCGCGCGGGGCTCGCCCTTGCCGTCCTGGGCGCCGACGTAAAGCTGATACTCGCCGGAAGAATCGGAGAACCAGGCGATGGATTTGCCGTCGGGGGACCATGCCGGCGAACGGTCGTGGGCGCTGACGCTCCCGGTCAGGTTGCGCGCGTCGCCCTTTTCACCGGGCACGGTCACGATTTCCCCGCGGAACGAGAAAGCGGCCCGCGCCCCGGAAGGCGAGATCGCGGCCTCCCGAATCCACTTGGCCCCCTTGGCGTAGCGCACCCGGGTCTCTCGAAGATCGGAGGTGAGCGAAATAGCGAGCGGTCGATCGGCACCCGAGCGGGGCTCGAGCACATGAAGAACGCCGGCCTGCTCGTAAACGATCCGGCCGCCTCCCGCAGAGGCGTTCAGGACGGGGAAGTCGGCGTGCTTGGTGATCTGTCGGACCGCCTTGCTCTTGGTGTCGTACGCGAAGAGGTTGAATTCACCGTTGCGATCGGAGCGGAAGTAGACGGCGTCGCCGATCCACATGGGATCGGTGTCGTTGGCGCGCGTCTCCGGTTGCGGGATCCTCTCGATGGCGTAGCCCCGGGTGTTCAGGAGCCACAGCCGCTGCACCGTGCCCCCGCGATAGCTCTTCCATTCGAGGTTGCGTTCCGCGATGGGGTTGTAGGCGATGCGCAGGCCGTCCGGCGAGTAGGTGGCGCGGGCCGCGTTGGGAATGGGCAGCGCCTCCGCCATGCCGCCCTGGACGGGGATGGTGAAGAGTTGCGAAAAGCGGTTGGTGAACACCGAACGCTGAGAGGTGAAGAGCACCGCTTTTCCGTCGGGGGTGAAGCTCTGCACCACGTCGGCACCCGGATGGAAGGTCAGGCGAGTGGGCGCGCCGCCGTTCACGGAGACCGTGAACACGTCCACGTTCCCGTCATACTGGGCGGAGAAAGCGATGGTCCTGCCATCGGGCGAGAAGACCGGGTTTGACTCGATTCCGTCGTCCGAAGTCAGCCGCTGGACGTTCGCTCCGGAGAGATCGGAGACGAACAGATCGCCCGCGTAGATGAACGCGACCTTGTCCGCGGTGATCGCGGGCTGGGTCAGCAACTTCGTCTCCGCGCCGGCGGTGGTCGGGGTTGTCAGCAGGAGTCCGCCAAGCGCCGCGGTGAGAGGAATCAGTCGGAGCATTCGCATGGGTGCCTCGGAGAAACAAGATCGACGGGGTCGATGGGCGTGAAACGGTGAGCGGGCCCGACTCTATCGCGAAGGGCCGCCAGGAGCCTGCCCGGCGCCTCCTTCGGGAGCGCTCAGTGCGCCCGGGTGCGGCGAAATTTGTGGTCGCCCGGTGAACCCAAGTCCAGTCCGCGAGGGAACTGGCTTTGATCGGCCGAAGGCCCATGAACTGCGATGCAAGTCCGGGGGACTTGGAGGTGTGAGCGGGATAGACTCGGCCCATGGTCATGCGTTCGTTCGTTGCTCCGGTGCTCCTGGCTCTGCTCGCCCTGCCCGCCCTTCCCGCCGGCGCCGCGGCTCCAGGCGACCGGGCCCGGAACGTCATCCTGTTCCTGGCCGATGCGGGCGGAGTTCCGACCCTCAACGCGGCCAGCCTGTACGCTTATGAAGCCCCGCTGAAACTGCATGTGCAGAGCTGGCCCCACGTGGGACTGAGCGACACCTCGCCGGCCGGAGAGTTCGTGTCCGACTCGGCGAACGGCATGACCGCGATCATGACCGGGGAGAAAACCCGGAACGGCGTCATCAGCCAGGGAGCGGACGCGGTTCGGGGACAGAAGGACGGACGGGTGCTCAAGACCTTTCTCGAGTATGCGGAGCAGCGGGGTCTTCGAACCGGGGTGGTGACGGATCAGCCGATCACGGATGCCACCCCCGCCGCGTGTTACGCGCACAGCAACGATCGATCGAAGTGGGGCGAGATCTTTCCGCAGGTGCTGGAGCCGCGTTTCGGAGACGGAGTCGACGTTGTGATCGGGGCCGGTCGGGGCGAAGTCGAGAAGCAACTCCTGGCCAGGGGCACCAGCCTTGACGCCCTGTCCGCCCGCGCCAAACGCACCATCTTCAGCACTCTCGAGGGGGCCAGGTCGGAGCGGCAGCGCCTCATCGTGGTCGCGGACAAGGTCGATGTGCGCGCGGCCGCGTTCCGAGCGCTTGACGAGCTCAAGAAGGGGGACAAGGGCTATTTCCTCATGGTCGAGTGGGACGCCCACACTCCCGATCCACGGGCCGGGCTCGATAGCCTGGTGGCCTTCGACAAGCTCGTGAAGGAGATTCAGCGGAGCGTGAATCTGAAGGACACGCTGCTGATCTTCACCGCCGACCATTCCTTCGATCTGCGCGTGACCGGCGGCTCGCGCGATGAGCCTCTCCTCACCGGCTACGACGAGTGGAAGGCCGCGGCCGCCGGTCAGCCGGCGCGACTCAAGTACCTGGCCGCGGGCACCTCGCACACCGCCGAGGAGGTCGCCGCCATTGCCATCGGGGCGGGCTCAGAGCAGGTGAGCGGTTTCTTTCCCAACACGCGTCTGTTCCACGTGATGATGAACGCCCTGGGCATCAAGCCGGATCCTGCGGGCTCGAAGGACTGACCCCAAGGAACGCTGGTCCGCCACCGCGGGACACCATGTCGCCGGTCCTCCCCCCTTTTGTGCCTTCAGCCGCCGACCGATCGCGCCTTGCCGGAGATCGAATACGACCGCGCCGCGGATGTCGCTGCTCGGTCAAGGCGCTGAAGGACCCGGACGCTCACCGCCAAGGTGCCGGGGGGCGCGAATCCTGAGGGCGGCGGTCAGGGCTTGAGGATCACGCCTTCGCCCTTGTGGCCGTTCATGAGCACGAGCAACGGGCGATCGAGACGGACGCGGCGCGCGCTCGGGGTCTCGCTCAAGGCGGGCTGCGCCCTCAGCCAATCCCAGTCGAGTGTCCCCTCGCCCGCATCGGGGTTGACCGTGAAGTAGCCCACGTTGAAGGAGGTCAGGTTCTGGAAGAAGTGGGTGTCCTGCGACGGGGTGACCCGAAAATCATGGAAACCCGCCTCCACGATCACGCGCGCGCCCGAGATCTGGTCCCAGGTGACCGGGATGCCCAGCCACGGGTCGGCGGAGCCCCAGCGCCCGACGCCCACGAGAAGGTAGGGAGCGCCTTCGGAGAGCAGATGGGCGTTCAACCGGCCGAGCGCGCTCGCGGTCTCGCGGCTGCGCCCGCGCTCGAAGCCCTGGGCGTCCACCACCACGAGTTCCCGGATGTCCTCGATCCGGCCCCCCGTTGCCGAGCACGGCCGCGCTGCGGCACCGCACGCGCTCGGGCTCGGTGAGGGCGTTCTTGAAGACCTGTTCGAAGGCGAGGAACTTCAGGATGCCGAGATTGACGGAGGGATGGAAACGCAGGCCGCCCTTGCTAAGGGCCGATGGCGCTGTTCATCTCGATGCGAAGGCCGCGGTTGATCTGCACGCCGCCACGGTCATTGAGCCACGGCACGCGGAACATGATCACGCGCTCGGGCTCGATGATGCGCTCAAAGCCTCCTGGGGCAGAACATGTCCCCCAACGCCGCCTCCTCAGGGGTCTGGATGGTGGGCGGCCAAGAACACTCAAGACGCCGAACCCCACCGCCAGTGGCTGTTCACGCGAGTGATAGACGATTGCTTTTCCGCGTTTGGTCGAGGGCACCTCATACTGCCGTGAGCGTCGGTTCGAGTGGGAAAGCGGTCCACTGGGCGGCCCAGCTTTGGGGTGCGGGACGGGCTTGCGAAGCTTGCCGGAATCGCCGAGCATGTGGCTCGCGTGAACGCACTGGACCTGACCGTCATCGGCATTTACCTTCTGGTAATGGTCGGGATGGGCTACTACCTCTCCGGACGCGTGCGCTCGTCGGAGGACTTCTTCCTGGCGGGCCGCAGCCTGCCTTTCTGGGCGGTGGGGATGTCTCTCGTGGTCTCGGACATCGGTGTCCTGGAGATGATCGGCGGCACCGAGAACGCGTTCCGATACGGGGTCACCCAGGCCAACTACGAGTGGCTGGGATGCATTCCGGCCATGATCATCGGAGCGCTCGTGATCGTTCCGGTCTACTGGCGTTCGGGCGTCTACTCGATCCCCGAGTACCTGGGACGTCGCTACGGGGCCATCGTGCAGGCGGTCCAGGCCGTGGTCTGGGCCAGCTTTTTGGGGGCCACCCTCGGCATCTTCTTCTTTGCTTCCGGGAAGATGTTCCAGACCGCCTTTGGTTGGGACCTGTGGACCTGCGTGCTGCTGACCGCGGTGGTGACCGCGCTCTACACCGTCGGCGCCGGCCTGAGCGCGGTCGTTTACACGGACGTGGTCCAGTGCGCAGTGATGTTCACGGGCGGCACCGTGCTCGCCTTCATCGGCCTCGACGCGGTCGGCGGGATCGAAGGGCTGCGCGCCGGCCTCGAGGCCGCTGGACCTGACACCACCCATCACCTTCAGTTGATGCAGCCGATCGATCTCCGGAAGCCGACCGGTGAGCCCACCGACTTCCCCTGGACGGGCATCCTGCTCGGCCTCGGCCTGGTGCTCTCGCCCGCGTACTGGCTCGGCAACCAGGCGATCGTACAGCGCCTGCTCGGGGCCAAGGACGAGTGGTCGGCACGGGCCGCCTTGATATTCGGCGCTCTGCTCAAGACGATTGTTCCCATCGCTTTTGTGCTCCCCGGACTCATCGGGGTGGTGCTCTTCAGCAACCGCCCGGACGTGGACCCCGCCACGGTGTACCCGCTGATGATCCTCGAGTTGCTACCGGAGGGTTTCCGAGGGCTCCTCTATGCGGCCTTCCTCGCCGCGCTGATGTCGAGTGTCGACTCTTACACGAACTCCGCCGCCACCATCGTCAGCCGGGATCTCTACAAGCGCTTCCTCGTGGTGGATCGTGACGACAAGCATTACCTGTGGGTCGGCCGGGTGGTGTCCTTTGCCATGATCGTGCTGGGAGTGGTGATGGTGCCGATCGTGGAGCGGCTCACGATCTACGAGGCTTTCCAGACCTTCCTCTCCTTCTTCCAGGGACCCACCCTGGCCCTGCTCCTCGCGGGGCTGTTCTGGCCTCGGGCCACCGAGATGGGGGGCCTGGCCTCGCTTTTCGTCGGCCTGCTGACTTCCAGCCTCCTCTACTTCGGGTTGGGGATCGGCTTTTTGCATCTCAGCTGGTGGTCATTCCTGGTCTCAGTGACGACGCTCGTAGTCGTGAGCCTTCTGAGCGAACCACCGGACCGACAGCGGATCGAGCCGTTGCTCTTCAGGGGCGGGGCGGGAGTGTCGGCGTGAGCGAGGCTCTGCGCAGCTTCCTGGAGTTCGAGTGGCTCACCGGAGTGAGTCTGGGGTGGGCGACGGGTTTGACCGTCGCCCTCTACCTCGCCCTGCTCGTGTTCGGGGCCACGCGATCCTCGGACTTCATCTACGAAGGTTCACCCGACCGCACGCGGCGCCGCGATCTGCGGTGGTGGCTGATCCCCGTGGTTCTGGTTCAGATCCTGCTTTACCTCTGGCTGTAGGACGCGTTTCCGGGCGCGCGGATCGCTACCCGCCCGGGCTCTTCGTGCCGGATCGTAGAGCCGGGGTTGATGCGACTGCGCTTCGTTGGGGTGCCCGAGGACTCCGACACCATCGGGCTCAGCGGGATCGTCCGATCCCTGCATTGATCGAGGGCGCCTACGCTTCGAGCCGAGAATGTCCTGCAAACAAAGGTCTGTCGCCACCGAATGCAGGGGTTGGCTCGCCGGGGGAGCCGACGCGCCTCGCGAGGCCCTAAGGCCTGCCCGCAGCCCGTGGTGAAAGTCCGGTCGCGTCCTTAGCGAGAGATTGTTCGTCGGATCAAGGCGCTGGACCGAAGGAATATCGGGAATGTTGCGAGGTTCAGCAACGCAGAGCCCTGCGGAACGATTCGCTTCCGGCGTGGCTCGACTTTCACCACGGGATGCTAGGGTCTGGACGGGCGCATCGGGCCATCCGGTCGATCGCTCGGAGTCTCCGCTCCCCCAAACGCCATGCTTCTCGTATCCCTTTTCCTCCTGCTTCAGCCGCCGACCGAGCGCGCGCTGCTGGAGATCGAATACAACCGCTCCGAAGATGCAGCTCCTTTGTCGAAGGCGTTGAAGAGCCAGGATGCTCACCTGCAGATGCGGGCGGCCCGCACCGCCGGGCGTCTCGAGCGTCCTTCTCTCGGAGATGCCGTTGTCCCGCTTCTCGGTTCGTCCGATCCTGGGGTTCGGCGCGAAGCGGTGGCCGCCCTGGCCCAGATGGGCGCTTCGTTCGACTTCGGCGGGTTGATCGGAGTCGAGAAGGATGGCTCGGTTCGCGCGGTCATCTACGAGGCCTTGGGCCGAGACCGACCGGTGCGGGCCGGGAGCGAAGCGCTTCTCGTCGCCTCGCTCAAGGACAAGGATCCCCTCGCGCGCACGGGCGCGGCGCGGGGGCTTGAATGGCTCATCAGGCTCAACATCAAGGCCGCGCGGCCGGAACCCTCAACCATCGCGGCCCTCCGCGAAGCGGTCCGGGGAAACCGCATTTCCGACCTCCGACAGTTCGCGCTGCTCGCGCTCAACCTCCTGGAGGATTCTGACCCGGAGACCCTGGACATAGCCCTCAAGGACGATGACCCGCAGGTTCGGCGCCTGGCCATGGTGGGAGGGAAGCGATGGGTGGAGGATCCTTCGCCCATGGTCCGGCTGGAGGCGATGCGCCTTTTCGGGAACTGCGAACGGGCCTTCACCGCGATCCAGAACGACCCGAGCTCTCACGTGGTCCTGGCCGCGGTGGACCTGCTCGGAAAGGAAAAGTGCGATCCGAATGCGATTGCTGACCTGGTGGGGCATGGCCGGGACTGGCGCGTTCGCTCCCGCGCCCTCGTCTCCCTCGCCCGGGTCGCGCCGGAGGCGGCGCGATCCAGACTCTCGGGGTTCGCCGCGGATTCCCGCTTCCAGGTTCGCGTGTATGCGGCGAACGCGGCTTCGCTCGCGAAGGACGAGACCGTGCTCGCGGCCCTCGCCCGGGACGCCAATCCCAACGTTGTGGCCGCGGCCCTGACCACGTTCGACGAGGCGCTTCGGGCTCTCGAGAGCGACCACTCCGGTCTGCTCCTGGCTGCGGCCGAGAAGCTCTCGGGAGGCTCGGAGCTGAAGGCTTCGGCCCCGCGGATCCTGGCCACGATCCAGAGGCTCTCCCGCAGGGGGCAGGTCACGGTGCGGGATCCGCGACTCCGTCTGATCGAAGTGCTGGGTGAGGCTTCGGACCCGAACGTCATCGAGGAACTGCGACCCCTGCTCGCCGATCGGGATCCGGTGGTGGCGGCTCTGGTGGCGAAGGTGCTCACGGAGAAGACGGGGAAGCGGGCGACCGCCATCACCACGACCTATAGGCCCGAGCCGTTGCCATCCGAGGCGGCGCTTCGTTCGCTCGATGGAGCGACAGCGGTGATGGTGATGAAGGGTCTCGGGTCGCTCACCCTCGAACTGCTTCCGCGAGAAGCCCCGGCCACGGTGGCCACCTTCGTGGGGCTCGCGGAGAAAGGCGCTTACGACGGGCTCACCTTCCATCGCGTGGTTCCGAACTTCGTGCTTCAAGGCGGCAGTCCCGGCGCCGATGAATACGACGCGCTCACGCCGCAGTTCATGCGGGACGAACCCGGATTCACCAGCCATCGTCGAGGGACCCTGGGCATCTCCACTCGCGGTCACGACACCGGCGACGGACAGATCTTCATCAATCTGATCGACAACTGGCGTCTCGATCACACCTACACCGTGTTCGCGCGCGTGACCTCCGGCATGGATGTGGTCGATCGTATCCTCGAAGGCGATGTGATCGAGTCAGTTCGGGTGCAACGGCCCGGGAAGGCACGCTGATGTGGAGTACCCAGACCCTGTGGTTCGACGTGGCGATGGTCATGAGCGTCTTCGCCGTGGGCGCTGTCTGTTTTGGGCGCTTCGAGGAACACAAGCCTCGGGGCCGCCGGCTTCTGAAGCTTGCGATCGTTCTGGGTGGAGTTCTCGGCCTCTCGGCCTCTCGTCCGCCGGCCTTCGACCGGTCGCCTACGGTCTGATTGCGGCGGCCGGTGTCGCCGCGGCCTGGATCCACCTGCGCTGGCTGCCGGCCCATGGCATCAACGGATGGACCGGGGAACCTCGTGAGAGGTACCTCGCCTTGATGAAGGCGAGGGAGAGGGCTAGACCCCGCGCCTGATCGCCCGACTCGCGATTGCGTCGATCAGGCGCGGCGCGACCAGCCGGGCGAATCGACCCAGCTTTCCGCGAACCGATGTGATCAGCAGACGTTGCCGGCGCTCCATCGCGCCCACGATGAGGGCGGCGCACTCGGCCGCGGGCATGGCCTTGCGCTCGGCGATGGTGGTGTCGCCGATCGGACTCCCATCCGGGCCGTAGGCCCGCTTGTGGATCTGTGACTGCACGAAATCAGGCGCGATCATGGTCACGGCCACGCCGAACTCTTCGAGCTCGATGCGGAGCGATTCGAAGAACCCGAAGACCGCGTGCTTGCTTCCGGAGTAGGCGGTGCGCATCGGCACGCCGGTGAGGCCGGCCACCGAGGCGATGACCACGATCTGGCCGCGGGACTTCTTCAAGTGGGGGACCGCCTCATGGGTGAGATACGCCGGACCGAGGTAGTTCACCCGGATCAGCTTCTCGAAGACGCTGATGTCGGTCATCTCATCGAAACGCGCGTTCATCCCGCTCCCGGCGTTGTGGATGAGAACGTGGAGGGCGCCCGTGACTTCCACGGTCCGGCGGATCAGGGAGCGGCACTGTTCTTCGTCGGTGACGTCCGTCCGCACCACAAAGGTGGTGGCTCCCATGGTCTGGCATTCCGCTTCGACGGCGCGCAGGGCGTCGGCGTCCCGGGCGGCGAGGATGAGGATGGGCTTTTGAGGCGACAGCGCCAAGGCCAGAGCTTTCCCGATTCCATGCGAGGCGCCGGTCAGGACGACGACTTTGTTCGTGTAGGCGGCCATTCTCCCCTTATTTTCGCCCCGGCGTGCCTCCGGCCGTGAAGTCCCTCGCCCGGAAGGTCTCCTGCCCGCCCATCACGGTGAGGAGGACGCGCGTGTTCAGTATGTCCTTCGGAGGGATCCTGGTGATGTCCTGAGAGAGCACCACGAAATCGGCGAAGAGGCCAGGTGCGATTCGACCGTAGTCCTTCTCGGCCAGGCTCGCATAGGCGCCGTCGACGGTGAAATGCCGGAGCGCCGCCTCGGCGCTGATCTTGGATTGCGGCTGCGATCCTCCGCTCGGCGTGCCCCGCACCGTCTGCCGGGTGGCAGCGGTGTAGATGCCTTTCAGCACGTCGAGGGAATAGACGGGCCAGTCGCTGCCGAAGGCCTGTACCGCGCCGGCCTCGTCGATGGCCTTGAAGGCCATGGTGCGGCTGGCCCGGTCCGGCCCGAGGTTGCCGAAATAGACGCCCGGGGTGCTGTCGTCGTCATCGGGAGTGGCGAAGAGAGCCTGGGTCGAGGCGATGACCCCGAGGGACTTGAAGCGAGCGATATCGGAGAGTTGGGGAACCTCAATGTGCTCGACCCGGTGTCGCCGGCCTGAGGTTCCGTTGGCCCGGGCCGCGGATTCGAAGGCGTCGAGCGTGGTCCTTATGGCGCGATCGCCGATGGCGTGGACGAAGAGCTGGAAGCCCTCGCGGTCGTAGGCGGCCACGCTCCGGTTGAACACATCGACCGGGTAGGCGGGCATCCCGGAGCCGCCTCCGCCCGCGTAGGGCTCGAGCATCCACGCGGTCTTCGACTCGACCACGCCGTCGAGGAGGGCCTTGATGGCGCCGAAGCGGAAGAGCGGGCTCGCGTACATCGAGCGAAGGTCCCTCATGCGGATCATGGTGGCCGGATCCGGGTCGGGCACGAAGTAGGGCGCGTTGTAGAAGCGAAGCTTGAGACCGCCTTCCTTCAGCACGCGTTCGTACACCGGCAGATCGGCGAGATCGAAGCCCGCGTTGGTGGCGAAGGTGAGGCCGAAGGACGCCGCGAGGTCGAGGCCGGCCTTGAGAGCGCGGTACTTGTCGTCTTCAGTCGGCTTCGGCACGAGGTCGCGAACCAGGCGCTGTGCGGCTTCCTTGAGGGCGCCGGTGGCCTCGCCCTGCTCGTCGCGCACAATCACGCCATTCTTCGGGTCCTTCGTCCCGCTGGAGATGCCGGCGAGTCGCAGAGCCCTGGTATTCGCCCAGCCCGTGTGTCCGTCGTAACTCTCCATGAACACGGGGCGATCCTCCATCACTTCATCCAGCCACTGGCGTTTTGGAAGGCCCCCGGGGAAGGCGGCGTAGCTCCAGCCTCTCCCTGTGATCCATGACGCCTCGGGATGATCGTGGGCGTAGGCGGCGATGCGCGCCTGAATGTCTTCGACCCGGTTCAGCCCTTCGAGCTGAACCTCGTTGAGGGTGAGACTGCCGCTCATGAAGTGGAGGTGCGAGTCGCCGAACCCCGGGGATACGAAGGCGCCTTCGAGATCGACCGCCCGGGTCTGCGGCCCCGCGGTTTTGAGGACGTCGGCGGATGCGCCGACCTGCACGATCCGCCCGCCGGTCACCGCGAAGGCCTCCGCGAAAGGATGCGCGTCGTCGGCGGTGAAGATGCGGGCGTTGTAGAGAATGGTATCCGGCGGCGCTGCCGCTTGAAGCAGCAGGGTGGCGGCGAACAACAAGACGTTCATCGAGCAAGCCCCTCCATTCCCGGAAAGACCCAGTATAAGAAATCCCGCCGGGTTGCTCTCATCGCCTGCTCGCGGCAACCGGGCCTGGAACGACCGGGGGGTCTTCTGATCGAGGGGAATCGGTTCGGCGTCAGCGGCGTTCGGGAAGATCGGGTTTGACCGCTGCAGGCCCGGAGCGGCCGCGCCCGTCCTCCTGGTTCGGGTTCAGTACTTCGCGGTCTCCGCGGGCGTCTGGACCTGGGAGGGGCCGCCCGAGGTGAGTTCGCGCACGATCTTGACCCCGACACTCGCGCCGATGCGATCGGCGCCCGCGTCGATCATGGCCTTGGCGGACTGCAGATCACGCACGCCCCCGGCCGCCTTGACTCCCATGTCCGGGCCCACCACGCGGCGGAGGAGAGCGACATCTTTCACCGTGGCCCCGCCCGAAGCGAAGCCGGTGGAGGTCTTGATGAAGTCGGCGTCTCCGGCCCGGACCAGGACCGCGGCCTTGACCTTCTCCTCGTCGCTGAGCAGCGCGGTCTCGATGATGACCTTGGAGATGGCGCCCAGGCGGCGACACACGGAGGTGACCGCTTCGATGTCCTCGTGGACCAGGGGAAAAAGATTCGACCTCAAGGCGCCGATATTGAGCACCATGTCGACCTCGGAGGCGCCCTCCTCGATGACCCGTCGCGCTTCCAGCGCTTTCACCTCGGGCAGGGTAGCCCCCAGGGGGAAGCCGACCACCGTGCACACCCTCGCGCTGGCCCCGCGCAGCGCGTGCTCGCAATGCCCGACCCAGGTGGGATTGACGCAGACGGTGGCGAAGCCGTATTCCCGCGCCTCTCCGCACAGCCGATCGATGTCGCTCCGGGTGGCTTCGGGCTTTAGGAGAGTGTGGTCGATCAGGCTGGCCACTCCCTGAGGATAGACGCTCGGGTCGGCGCGCAGGCCGAATCGGTCGACTCCGGCGAGAGCGAACGACGACATGCGATCGGGGCAGCATCCGTCGAGCACGTTGTGGCACGTGCAGGCCGCCTCGAAGGACATCGGGGGGCGGGCGTCCAGGGCGGCGAGGACCGCGCGGACCACGGTTTCGACGAGAGCGTGCTGGGGATGGTGAGCCACTTCAGATCCTCCCTTCGAGCCCTCGGGCCTTCAGTTCCGTTCCAGGGCCACGATCTTGGCCACCCGGCGCTTGTGCCGGTCCTCTACGCATTTCGAGCTCACGAAGAGCTGGACCAGGCCCAGTGCCTTCGTCTCGTCCACCACCTTCGCGCCCAGGGTCATCACATTGGCGTCGTTGTGCTCCCGGGCGTTGCGGGCCGCGGCTTCATCATGGCACATGGCCGCGCGGACCCCGCGGATCTTGTTGGCCGCGATGGCCGAGCCGATGCCGGCAGCGTCGATCATGATGCCGAAGTCGCACTGCGAGGTGGCGACCAGACGTCCGACCGCGGCCGCGAAATCAGGATAGTCGACCGTATCCGTCCCGTAAGCGCCCACATCGCGCACAACGTACGACTCCTGGAGGCGAGCCTTCAGAGCTTCCTTGAGCGGGAAGCCGCCATGATCGGCGCCTATGGCCAGGGAAAGTCGAGAGCTCCCATCGCCCTCCACGATCTTGACCCCGCGGCTCATGGCGATCTCTCTCGCCCAGTCGGTGACCACCGTCCCCGGCTTGATTCGAAGTTCGCCCCCACGGCCCACGGCCGTAATGTCTTCCGCGGTGACGATCTCGAAGGCCATGGTGCAGGGGCGAACGTGCTCGCGCCTTCTCGCTACGCCTTGTCGGCCATGATGGCCTTGACCGTGGAAAGGGCGCGCGCCTTCTGGAACTTCTTCAGCACCTCGCGGACACCCGGATGGGTCTTGGTGATTTCGTCAAGGGTGGCGCGGTTCAGCTCGAGACATTCGCAGTCGAGCGCGGCGGTGAGGGTCGCGGTTCGTGGTTTTCCGGTGAGCACGGAGATTTCCCCGAAGAAGTCGCCCTCCTCGAACTCCTGAACCTTCATCGATCGGCCCTTGGGCGACTTGACATAGGCCTTCACCTTCCCCGCGGTCAGAATGAACATCGAGTCTCCTGGGGTGCCCTCGGCCACGATCACATCGCCGGCTTCGAAGGAAACGAGTTCGAGTCCGCGCATCACGGCTACGAGTTCTTCGGCCGAAAAGCCGTCGAACAGAGGCGTCGACAGGCCCATTGTTTTCGGCGCCTCGGCTTCGGGCTCGAGAGCGAAAGAGGCATCGAACTCGGCCACCAGATCGTCGTCGGCCAGCAGATCGTCGGCCACCAGATCGTCGACCGGAGGGGCGGCCACGGGCTCGGGAGTGAAGGCGTCGAGCGCGGACAGCGCGTCGAACGAGGGCTCGGCCACTGCGGGTATCGGAGGAGGGGCAGGGTCGGGGACGGCGACACCGAGCTCGATTTCGCTCGACGAGTCGATCTCCTCGAACCCGAAATCCATTCCGGACGCGGATACCCCAGGGAGCTTGGGTGGGGGCATCGACGAGGTACGGCGGCTCTTGTCCCGGATCATCTTGGCCAGCCGATGCTCCACGTCGCGCCGGCCCGGTTCGATCTTGTCGATGCGCTTCAGCATGGCGATCGACTTGGCCGCGAAACCATCACTGGCCTCCTGGTCGGCCAGGTTCATAAGGACGGGGATGGCGTCGCGGTCCCTGCCCGCCATCGTGTACACGTCAGCAAGCTGAAGCCGCAGGCGCCGGTTGTGCGGATTGGCCTGAGTTTGCCGCTGCAGCACCTCGATGGCCTTGGGGAAGTTCTTCTTGGCGATGAGATCGGGGACCTGATCAGACATGCTTTACCTGAATTGAGAGTCGCGCCTTTGGCGTGGCGAATGGCGTGGGGACGCTTTTGGCTTTCATAAAGGGGCGGATGAAGTTTCTGGGTCGGCCAAGACGCGATGTGCCGTCTTTGCTCGATGTTAGCATCGCAGAACTTTTCGCCCTCCCTGGTTTCCGCTCGAGCCAAGGGCGCGCCCGGAAAGAAATACCGCGAGTGAGAAACACGACCGATGACTGGAACCACGACCCTCATTG
>JAQBHL010000216.1:0-4201 GCA_032127745.1 Acidobacteriota bacterium | reverse complement strand
CTTCAAGCCCATCATCCTGAAGATGGCCATGGCCGGGCAGGTATTCGTGAAAGCCGACTGGAACTGATTCAGGCCCACGAAGACGGTGAACAGAAAGAAGCCGGGGTGAACCCAGTAGCCGAGGGCCACGGAGAGCACGGTGAGGAAGCCGGCCAGGGCGCGGCAGTGACCTAACCAGCCGCCTTCGAGCCTCGCAACCTTCGCCTCTATTACCACCAAATCTGGGCGGTCCGGCAATGCCCATCTTCATGGCGATGGGCGGCGAGCAAGATGACGAGTGCGTATAATCCCGTAATCCCGCAGCGCGTGGTGGAGCCGCGGCCACCGGAGGCTCCTCCGGTTGTGTCCTTCTACAGCCGGCCGGGATGAACTCGTCGATGGAGAAAACTTGATCCCAAGAAAGGTTCCCTTTCGAGAGTTCGGGCAAGCCGCCGCTATTGCCCTGATTTCGATCGGCATCCTCTTCGAGAACATTGAGAGTTCGAGCGTGCCCCTGGTGGCCATGGAATACCGAGAGGACTGTCGTGGCGAGAGGTATTCAATGGCCTCGTGGCGCTACTGGGACGATTTCGCCGGCGCGGTCAACCTTTACCTGAAGCAATCCGGGCCCGTCCGATTTCGGTCGAGCGAACGAACCGCCCCCGAGGTCTACAGAGAGCTTGCCTGGCAGCGGACCGCCGAGGATCGGATCCAGCGTTTCGAATTCTGGCGCACTCTGCCTCGTCGGATGTTCGCTCGCGACGCGGTCGACTGGACACCGGCCCCAACTGAGGACGTAGGCCGGTCGAGGCTGGCGGCCAGGGGATTTCAATTGCTGTCTGGGGTGTCTCCGTACCTCTTGATCTGGCTGGGACCTTTGTTCGCGATTCCGCTTCTGGCCTGGCTTTGCTGGGCGCTTTGCGTTTGGGCGCGTCAGCCGGTCGCTGGCGCGGTTACCGCGTTACTCGTAGCATTCTCTTCCTTCGCGGCAGAGATCATCTCTCTTCCGCGGTCCGCCGTCGGATTCCACTTCCTCGGTGTCCTCCTCCTGGCCGCCCTCGCGGTCACCCTCCTTGCCGGGCCCGCAGTTCCCAGGCGTAGCGCCCTTGGTTTCGTCGGAGTCGCCGGTGTGCTGTTTTCGATCTTTACGATCGCACGATCTGGGACCGGGCTGGTAGCGCCCGGGTTTGTGGTCTTGTTCCTGCTCTACGAAATGCGTTTCGCGGCCCCTCGCAAGGCTGTGTTCCTCCGTGGGTTGGCGTGGACGGCAATTTTTCTGCTCCCATACCTTGTCGCGCGGCCACCGGAGTACCACAACATTTGGACGAGTGTCTGGGAGGGTCTCGCGGACTTCGGCGAGGACCGGGGGTTTTCATGGCACGATCGTGATGCGAAACGCGTACTCGAGGCTGCGGGGATCAAGCCATTCGAGGACCCCAAGGAGGTGAGCGAGGTCCACGAAGCCTTCTTCCGAACGGAGGTCCTACGGACGATCAAGGAGAACCCGTTCTGGTACGCAACCGTGTTGGTCCGGCGGGGCGTGCGCACGGTTTCCTTCAGCCAGCTGGCACCCTCGTGCTCTGAAGACGGGCAGGCGGTGGTCGATCCCACGACACATTACAAGTACACCACCAGTGCCGAGCATTTTGGTATCGGCCGCCGCCGACATGAGTTCCCGTTCTGGGTGCTCCCACTGCCGATTGTCCTTTGGGCCACCCTGGCGGTGAAGGGCCTCTCGCGGCGCTCGAGCTTCTGGCAGGCGCAGGCGGGCGTGGGGCTTGTGCTCCTCGCCGGCGTACTCGCGCCTCCGGTGCTCATATCAACCCTCGCCGGCCAGGAGGCCCAGATGGCGGCCGTCCTGGCGTTCTACTCCGCGGGCCAGTTGGCGTCGCTAGTCCGAGCCCGGATCCATTGGCCTTGAGGGCAGGCTTCGCGCCCGTGGCGGACATTCTCACTTGCTCCAACTGCCAGGGGCGCATGAGGCTGCTGGCCCGCCGCCGATTCGACTTCGGGCCGTCCACAAGACGGTGTACCGTGGACAAGGCGAGAGGGGGCTCGCAGCGATCAAAGGAGCCCGCGAATGGCCGAAGCCTGGCCGGTACAGTGTTCCAACGTCGTTTTCGGATGTGAACGCCAAGCCTGACCCAAAGCCAGAGAGCGCTCCCCAAGGATCTGCGCCGTATTTGAATGTCGATAGGGAATCACGTCCAGCCGAAAGTCTGCGCCGCTTAGTCACGGGCGCCACTACAGGCTCCGACAGGGTTCTCCAACCGCCCCGCGGGTCAGCCCGCGCGGTCGTGGCCCGGCTACGCTGCCTCGTCTCCGGCGGTGCTGCGACTCCCGCAGCTATCCTCCTGGTCGCCCTGTACCTGAAGACGGAGCACCCGGCTCTTCCAGTGTGGTGGGCCGCGGCCTGGCGAGTCGGTTCACTTACTACGTCCGTGACTTTTGGAAGAAACCGGAGTTGGGTGGATCCTCATCGAGAAGGAAGCCGGCCACGACGTGATCACTTTCGTAAGCGCGGTCGCCGAGAACGTCGCCACCCAGATCCGCCGGTTCGCGTGGGCTATACTGCCGCTCGCGGTCCCGTCCGCGTCACCGCGGGCCTCTAGATGAATCCCAAGCGGCCCATTCAGTCCGGCGAAGCACCGGTCACCACGAGTGCGATGGACGATGCGGAGGTGCGCGCGCCATCCCGAATCCCCGAGCTGGATGGACTTCGCGGGCTCGCGATCGCGCTCGTCCTGATCTGGCACTACGGGGCCATCCTGCTGCCGGTAGGATCCGCCGGGCGCCGGCTCGCCGACCGTTGGTTATGGTTCTTCTGGAGCGGCGTCGATCTCTTCTTCGTCCTGTCCGGCTTCCTGATCGCAGGCATCCTGCTGGATCAGGCGCATTCGAGGCGTTACTTCTCGACCTTCTTCACCCGACGCGCCTGCCGAATCCTTCCCGTGTACTACCTGACTCTGGCCCTCTTCTTCATAGGGTCGGGGACGGTCCGGCTCCCCACTTCGGCCGAGGCATGGCTATGGGGCGACCGACCTGCGCTCTGGCCGTATTTCGCGTTTCTCCAAAACTGGACCATGGCGTTCGAGGGTCGGTTCGGCCCTAACGCAATCGCGGCCACTTGGTCGCTGGCGGTTGAGGAACAGTTCTACCTGCTTCTGCCGTTGATGGTCAGGCTCTTTTCGCGCCGCCACCTGCTTGGGGTAGCGATGGCCAGCATCGTCGTCGCCCCCTCGGCGCGCGTCTTCCTCGACCAGCACATCGACCGCTTGGCGGATTTCGTTCTGTTGCCGGGGCGCATCGACTCCCTGGCCTGGGGAGTTCTGCTCGCGGTCTGCGTTCGAAATGCATCAGCGCGTTCGGCCCTGGAACGGCATCGCGTGGCGCGCCGAACGCTGCTTGGCCTCGTCTGGGCCTTCGTTCTTTCCATCGACGGAGACTTCCTGCCCGGCCAGTACGTCCATAGTCTGCTGGCCCTGGGATATGGCCTGCTGCTCGCGGAGGTCCTGGGCGCCGGGGGGGCCGGGCCTCTGGTTGGGCTGCTCCGATGGCCGATGCTCAGGTGGCTGGGCCTCGGTTCATTCTCGCTGTATCTTTTTCACCAGCCGCTCCTCGGCTTGGCCCACGGGCTGATCCTCGGGCGCGCCCCGGGCCTGGGGAGCGCCGCCATGAACGGGATCACCCTGCTCGCGCTGGTCCTAACGTGTCTTCTGGCCGCCCTGAGCTATCGACTCATCGAGGCGCCATTCATGCGGATGGGGCACCGGCGGGCGTACCACTGAGAACTGCGGCGAGGAGTCATTGCGAAGGACTCCGTGGAGCCGGGTGGCGACATCAAAGAGCCGACCAAGATCAAGAACGTCTCGCAGAGCCTGGCTGCTGTCCTGCCGGCGGCCGGGCTGGTCGAGACCCTCAAGGGCTCCGGGCCCTACACGGTTTTCGCGCCCACGGATGAGGCCTTCGCCAAAATTCCGAAGGCAGACCTCGACGCGCTGCTGAAGGATGTCCCGAAGCTCAAGGCCGTCCTCATGTACCACGTCTTCGTGGGCGACGCGAGTTCGAGCAGCGGCCTGACCGTGGATGGAGCCAAGGTCATCGTTCCCGATGTGGCCGCCAGTAACGGCGTCAACCGCGTGGTCGACACCGTCCCGATGCCCAGGTAGGCGTCGAACGGACCTCGCGCTCCAGGGGGGCCGAGCGGCTACGCTGTCTTCGC
>JAQBHL010000215.1:0-2580 GCA_032127745.1 Acidobacteriota bacterium | reverse complement strand
GAGGTATCGGCGAACGGTGGAGCGGGAGATGCGAATCGCCACGAGGCCGAGCCAGCGGGCCAGTGTCCGGTATCCACCGAGGCCGACGCCGGCAAGGTTCTGAACGAGATGGTGGGTGGCGTCGTCGTACCGACGAATCGGCGGAATCGGCTTGACCAGGGAGCCCACGGTTTCGGATTCGGGGTCGGCGTGGCTCATCCAGCGGGAGATGGTCCCGGGCGAAAGGCGAAAGAGTAGAGCGGATTCTTCGTTGGTGAGCCCCATTTGCTCCTTGAGGCTGAGGATCTGGAACCGCTCGACCGGGGTATAGAAGGGGCGTCGTCGCTCGGGCAGTCGCGCCAGACGAGCGCCGAGGAGTCGGTTGACGTCACGAAGGCGGGCAATGAGAACGAGGTCGGCCTGGTGATCTGACACCGCCCGCTGAAATCGGTCGTCTTCATGTCTGAGCTCGGCAACCCGCTGACCGAGGATCAAAGCGAGGCACCGATAGGCCTTGAAGAGGGTTCTGACCGCCTTGGTTTCAACCGGGGCGTCTCTGCAAGTGCGAATGAAGGCTCGGTCCGCGAACGCTTCCGGGGTGAGGTCAAGCAGGGGGTGGCCTTCATTTGGGGCCGCGATTTCCGGCATTGGGAAGTCTCGCAGGCCGGGGTAGTGCGTAGGGCTCTCTCGCCGGCTACGTCGGTACCATTTCGGGGTCGCGCGGGGCTCGGCGACCGAGTGCGCGGCCTTGACAGACGTGCTCAGACTCCGTCGTCTGACGCCCGCGTCGGACTGCTTCCTAGCCCGTTCCCTTGCGGTGAGGGCGTGCAGATGCTGACGAAGCTCGTCGAGTCTATCGGCTCGGTCGAGCCGAAGGCCGACGCTCGGGACGAGGCGCAGTGAGGGCTTCCCAGCTATCCGTTTCCGTCGGGCTCGCGAGGGCTCGACGGAAGCGCATGTCGATCTTCAAGCAGCGGCGGACCGTCGCGTTTCGGCTGGTCGCGGGTGCGTTGGTGGGGGCCTTCCTGTTCGATGTGCTACCCGCAACCGCATTCGCGGATCTGTCGGTGCCGACGGTAATTCCCATCGCGGAGTGGCGGGCGGCGATAAGGAAGGAGATGAGAATCGAGCTTCTCTGTGTCCTGATCCCGGACCCGCGCGAGCAGGCGCCCAGGGAACGGCCCAGGAGGGTGGCGCCGGGAGCGCCGCGACAGTTGAGCGTGTCCAGTCGGGTGGCGCCATTCACAAGACGGACGCCGGACGGCCTGTACCACTGCGTCGAGGATCAGCGGCGCCTCAGGCAGGTGGGCTGGGATGGGGAGTCGGCGCTCGTGGCACCGTACCAGGCAATGGCGTCGTCGGTCCCCTTACGCCTTATCCGATCTGCGACTCATCCTTCAAAGCGTGAACCGGCTGATGTGAACGAGGCACTCAGTTGGTTGGAACGCCTTCCACATGCGCCAGTCTCCCGTAAGCACTTTCAGACCTTCTCGAAGGGCAAGGGCAACGAAGAGACCGTCGCTCGCCGTTTCATCGTGGGCAAGCGAGAGGCTGATGGCCGACTCCATGAGGTCAAAGACTGGAACCTTGACGATTGGGACCTCGCTGAAGGCGCGCCAGAGGGGGATGGCCTCCTCATCAGTGACGAGTTTCTTCCTCTTCGTGTTCCTGAAGGAATTGGCGAACTCGCCCTGAATGATGTCAGGCGCGAACAGGGTGGCTTGTCCCCGAAGGGTGAGATCAAGGAGCGCGCAAGCCCGATCAGAGAATTCCTCTTCGGCGTACCACTTGACGGCGATGGTGGTGTCGAGAACGATGCGCAAGAGCTAGGGGCGCGCCCGGCGCTGCTCTCGAATGGAGGAACTTACGTCCACAACTCCGTGATCACGTCGAATTCGCTCGCGGACCCGAGCGAACGCTCCGAGTACCCGGTCGGTGCGCGCGTCAGTGGGGGATTTGGCCTTGTCGCTTCCAGCGGCAAGGGTGTCGAGATACGACTCGAGCGCGGCGATTTGATCTGGCGGGAGGGCCTCGATTCTCTTGACTATTTCAGCTTTGCTCATGAGGGCCTCCTTGGCAAAGCGGATACTACTACGGCGCTCAATTTGAGAAAGAAGGCTGCATTCGTTGCCGTCGTCTTTGTAGTCCCCACCCTAAACCCCTCCCAAGTCGCAAACGGACCGCGGGGGAGGGGATCGTGGCACGTGGGAGGGGGCCCTCGGTCCTTCGTGGCCCAGGCCAGGCTTGCGCGCTCCCTCGACCCAACGTCCGTTTCACGGCCGAGGTGGTGCGCATGCCTTCCTCGCCTTCGGCTCCCCCGTACTTGACAGCGGCGCGGTCGCGAACATAGGGTACGCGCTCTCTCCCAAGAGAAGGACGTTCCAAGAGAAACGCCGATGAGGTCCTCCGTGCCTGGCGGCCATCTTCATTCCGAGTCGAGCCCTCAAGGCTCGTGTTATCGCCTCCCGCGCGTGTCGCGCTTCATCGGCGCGCTGGGTCTGGTTGCGTGGTGTCTCCTCGGCCCGCGCCCGGCCGAAGCGCAGTACCGCAAGATCGGCGAGATGGAACTGCGGCTCTCCGGAGTCTCCGCAACCCCTGAGA
>JAQBHL010000214.1:0-17295 GCA_032127745.1 Acidobacteriota bacterium | reverse complement strand
ACCTGGTCCTGCCCTTCGCGGGCGATGGCGTCGAGGTGGTGACGGGCGTGAATCTTCCCATGCTCATCAAGGCGTGCCAGATCCGGACCAAGCCCCTGGCCGAGGTCGCGCGGCTGGTGTGTGCCCAGGGCCGGGAGAGCGTTCAGGTGGCCGGGGATTTGCTCGGATCCCCCAAGTCGTGAAACGAAAGACCGTCCGGGTGGTGAATCCCCTGGGCTTTCACGCGCGAGCGGCGGCGAAGTTCGTGGCCGCGGCCTCGGAGTTCGAGTCTCAGATCACCGTGTTCTTCAAGGACAAGCAGATGGATGGCAAGTCCATTCTGGGCCTGCTCCTGCTGGCCGCGCCCCGCGGGGCCTCTCTTCAGCTCCAGGCCGCGGGTCGCGACGAGAAAGAAGCGATCCGCGTCTTGGCCGCGCTGGTCGCGGCGGGCTTCGGCGAGGCGCTCAAGTCTTGAGGCTGGCTGGTTTCGCCATCGCTCCCGGCCGGGTGCTGGAGAAGGCCTTCGTCTTTCGTCGGGCCGAGCGGCAGGTTCCGTTTCGCAGCCTCACTCGCGAGGCCGCGCCGGCCGAGCGGGAGCGCCTTCAGACCGCGCTCCGCGCCGCCCAGGCCGAGGTTACCGACCTTCGGGCCCGGCTGTCTCACGAGGCGGGCGAGGCCCATGCGTATCTCTTCGACGCCCAGATCCTGATGCTCCAGGATCCCCTCTTCGCGGGCCGCAGCCTCACCCTGATCGAAGAGCGGCTCATCGGGGCGGAGTGGGCCCTCTCCATCGTCTGCGATGAGCTGCGGCGGCTGTTCGCGCGCGCCTCCAATGTGATCGCGGAGCGATCCCACGATCTCGACGACGTGCTCGACCGCGTCCTGGCGCTCCTGGGCGGCGCGAAAGGCGACCTGGTTCTCCCCCGGGGAGGGAAGGTCGTGCTGATCTGCGAAGACCTCAAACCGTCGGAGGCCGCCGAGATCGACTGGTCCCTGGTGGGCGCTCTGGTCGCGGACCACGGATCGCCCACCCATCACATGGCCATTCTGGTCCGGTCGCGCTCCATCCCCTGCGTTCTCGGTGTGCGCACCGCCACCATTGACGTGGCGAGCGAGGAGATGGTCCTCGTGGACGGCGACGCCGGCTTCATCGACACCGATCCGCCGCCCGAGACCCGCATTGAGCCGATCCACGAGTCGAGGTGGGACGGGCCGCCCGAAGGACCCACGCTCACCGCCGACGGCCAGGAGATCATCCTGCGCGCCAACATCGAGTTTCCTTCCGACATCGACGCGGTCCGCGAGTCGGGGGCCATGGGGGTGGGCCTGTTCCGATCGGAATATCTGCTGTTGCGTCAGGGCCGGGCCCCGACCGAGGATGCCCAGCTCGAGATCTACCGCAAGCTCGCCCTGGCCGTGGCCCCGCATCCTCTGACCGTGAGGACGTTCGACCTTGGGCCCGAGGATCTCGCTCCCGCCAGTCCCTCGAGCCCGAATCCGGCTCTCGGCCTGCGCGCCTTCCGCCTCTTGTCCAGAGGCGGCGACTACTTCGAGAGCCAGATTCGCGCTCTTTTGCGGGCGGCCGACGAGGTCGCGATCCGGATCCTGTTTCCCTTCGTGGGCGGAGTGGGTGAGGCGGACGAGATTCTGAACCTGGTCGAGGCGGTCGAGGGCGAGCTGAGCCGGGCCGGCCGGCCCTTTCGCCGGCCGCCGCTCGGCGCCCTGATCGAGATTCCCTCCGCCGCGCTGGTGGCGGAGTCTTTGGGGAGGAAGTTCGATTATCTCTGCGTGGGCACCAACGACCTGATCCAGTACACCCTGGCCGTCGATCGCGCGGACCCCCGGGTCGGCCACCTCTACGCGCCGTTTCATCCCGCCGTGGTTCAACTCCTGGGCAACATCGTGGCCGCCGCCCGCCGGGCGAAGGTTCCGCTCTCGGTGTGCGGCGAGATGGCGGCCAGTCGCGAAGGCGCCTTGCTGCTGGTGGGCCTCGGTTATCGTGAACTCTCGATGGCGCCGTTCTCGCTCCGCCAGGTTCGCCACGCGCTCTCCTCGTGCCGCACGGACGAACTCGAGAGCCTGGCCGATCTGGCCCGGCTCTCGGAGTCGCTGACCGCCGAGTCGTTCGCGGGCATGCTCCCGAAAGCGTCGGGGGTGCTATGAGGGGTCCTAAGGCCCGCGGGCTTCATAATCGGGCCCGCCAACCATGAAATGCGAGGGACACCCGTGAACGAAGAGGCCAGGCGTATCGACAAACCCTGGGGCTATGAAATCTGGTGGGCCCGCACCGATCGCTACGTGGGAAAGCTGCTCCACATCAACGCCGGCGAGAGTCTGTCGCTCCAGTATCACAACGTGAAGGATGAGACCATCATGGTCCAGACCGGCACTCTGCTCTTCGAGACGGGTACTATGGCCGACCCCTCGACCCTCCAGAAGCGGGAAATGAAGCCCGGCGATATCTTCCACATCACCCCGGGCACGGTTCACCGCATGACCGGAGTGACCGACGTGGACCTGGTCGAGGTCTCAACCCCCGAGCTCGATGATGTAGTCCGCCTGGAGGATCGCTACGGCCGGGCCGGAACCAACAAGCCCTGAATCCTGCGACCGAACCGGTGAAGGCCGAAGGGTCTCGGCCGTTTCTCATGCGCGGCGCCTTGTGATCCCGCAGATCAGGAAATAGCGTGGGCCCGGCGCCCACAATCGAGGGCGAGGAAGGCAGGCGAATGGCCATTCGTGTAGTACGACTCGGCAGTCCCAGGGCACACGCCGAAGGGCTGCGTTTGGGGACGGTGCGCCGGCCGCCGCGCGGAGTACCGAAGGCCGAGCATGCATCCCGTGACTTCTACGACGTCTGGGTTCCGGACCTGGCGCCGTCAGAGGGCCTGGTCAAGCAGGCGCTGGCCGCTTCGAATGATCGGTCCTGGACCGCCTTCACGAAGCGATACCGGGCCGAAATGAAGCGACCGGAGGCGGCCCGCCTTCTCCTTCTCCTCGCCGCACTCTCACATAGCGCCAATCTCGCGGTGGGCTGCTACTGTGTCGACGAATCGCGCTGCCACCGGTTGGTGCTCCGCGCGTTGCTGCACGAACATGGAGCCGCCCTGGCCTGAGGGAGAACCTCGGTGAACTTCTTCACCATCGAGCCCGAATCATCGGGATCGCCGGTCGCGGGCTTGCCGCCAGGGCCCCCCACCTTCGTGTTCGACACCTGGCTGGGCGACGACCTGATTCGCCCCTATCCCGCGGTCCTGGTCACCACACCTTTGAAGCGAGCGCTCTCGGCCCTGCCGAGGCCGAAGGGCTTCGAAATCGTCCGGGCTCGCACCGAGACTTCGAGGTTCTTCCGAAAGTACAGTCCAGGCAAGCGGCTTCCGCCCTTCTGGGCGATTGAGGTGCAGGGGCTCGCCGGTCGAGACGACATGGGGCTTACCACAGCCGGCGTCCTGGTGCTGTCGCGGCGGGTTCTGGATGCGCTCCTGGACTTTCGCATCGGCCGCTCGACCCTTACCCAGTACGCCCCTTCGCATGGGGCGCGGGTGCGGAGCGGGGCATGAGGCGGGCTGCGGAAGGAGGATCGAGCGGCGTCCTTGGGGAGCGCGCCAAAGGCGGTCATGGCCCCGGCGTCGCGTACTCCAGGCGCCAGGTCGCCAGAACGCCCCGCGCTGACCACAGTCCGAGCACACGCAGATCCCCCACCTTTCCATCGGCCAGGACCTCCGCTCCCACCGCCCTTCCGCCGGTGAACGTGAAGCCGACGGGCTCGGTCAGATAGACGTCGTAGGGGTCGCCCGCGACGAGGTCGGTGATTCCAGCGAGCGCGTTCCCTTCCGAGGTCACGTTCGTCGCGAGTCTTCGACGGCCTGATCGCCCTGACGGTTTGCAAGGAACTCCTTCTGAACCTGGTGGCGGGCGGTCGAGCGACTTGACCTTGAGAGTGAACGCTACAATCCGCCTCCGTGCTCTTCAATACCCTCTCGTTTGGGTTCTTCTTCATTCTGGTCTTCGCGGCTTACCTCGGTTTGTCGCGCGATCGGCCGGCCCAGAATTTCATGTTGCTGCTGGCCAGTTACTTCTTCTACGCTTGTTGGAACTGGCGCTTCCTCGGGTTGTTGCTCCTGTCCACGTCGGTCGACTGGATCCTGGCCAACCTGATTGCACGAGAGAAGGACGGGAAGAGCGCTCGGCGATGGGTCGCTACGAGTGTGACTGTCAATCTGGTTTTTCTCGGGTTCTTCAAGTACTTCAATTTCTTCGTCGACTCGGGGGTCGCGCTGCTCGGTGCGCTCGGACTGCCCGCGTTCGGACAGCACCTGGATGTCGTGCTGCCGATCGGAATCTCCTTCTACACCTTTCAGAGCATCAGCTACATAGTCGACGTGTATCGGCGCGAGGTGCCGCCGGCCAGGAACCCGGTGGACTTCGCCCTCTTCGTGGCCTTCTTCCCCCACATGGTCGCCGGTCCGATCATGCCGTCAAGAGCCCTGCTTCCCCAGATGCAGAATCCGCGTCGCGTCACCTGGCAGGAAGTGCAGCGGGGCTTTCACCTCGCGGCCTGGGGGCTCTTCAAGAAAGTCGTCGTCGCTGACAACCTCGCCCTCTTCGTGGCCCCGATATTCGCCCGCGAATACGGCTTCCGGCCCGGGGTTGTGCACCTGGGTGTGCTCGCATTCGCCTTCCAGATCTATTGCGACTTTTCGGGCTACACGGATATCGCACGCGGACTTGCGCGCATGATGGGCTTCCGGCTGATGGACAACTTCGACCATCCTTACTTTGCGACCTGCATCACGGATTTCTGGCGGCGGTGGCACATCAGCCTCTCCACCTGGCTGCGCGACTACCTCTACGTTCCGCTCGGGGGAAATCGATCGGGCACATCCAGGACCTATCGGAACCTGTTCCTCACCATGCTGCTGGGAGGGCTCTGGCACGGAGCCGCATGGACGTTTGTGGCCTGGGGGGCCTACCAGGGACTCCTTCTCGTTCTGGAACGTGCGTTCGGAGGCCGCCGCCTCGTTCTCGATCCGCGCGAAGCAGGCCTGTCGGGTCTCCAAAGGCTCGGATGGCCGCTGCGGGTGGCGGCGACATTTCACATGGTTGGCCTCGGCTGGATCTTCTTCAGGGCTGACCGTCTCGACCACGCCCTCCGGATCAGCCGGGACTATCTCGATCCGACGGGCTGGCTCCACATGCCGACCGGCATGCTTGGTCCAGTCCTGTTGGCCATCTTCCCCGTGCTGGTGATGGACATCGCGCAGTTCGTTAGCCGTGACGAACTGGTTGTGCTCCGGCTCCCTGCCCTCCTGCGCGGCGTGCTCTACGCCGCCGCCGCTTTCGCATTCATCATTCTCGGACGCTTCGAGTCCAATGCCTTCATCTATTTCCAGTTCTGAGAACGACCGCCGCCCGACATGGGTGCCGTGGGGGCTTGTGTTCGGACTTGTGCTCTTCATCCTGGCGGAGTCCGCGCTGTGGGGTCACAGTCCATTTCTGGAGACGGTTGCCCTGTACACGCCCCCTGGCCCGGATGGCGATCCATTGCGGACCGCGGCGGCCGTCGTTCGCCTGTCGAAAGAGCCGACGGATCGCCCCCTCATCGTATTCGTGGGATCGAGTCAGGTTCGAGAAGGCGTGGACTGCATGGTCGTGCAGGCTGACATGGTCGGCGCACGGTGCGTTAACCTCGCGGTCAGCGCGGGATCGCCGCTGGACATGCTTGCCCTCGTGAACCAGCTCGGTACACGTGGAGGCCGACGCGTCACGGTTCTGGGCATCTTCCCGAAGGTGCTTCACATGCCTCCCAAGGCGGAGTTCACCTCTTTCTCCACTCTGGAGAGCCTGCTCCAGAGCGGCGCGTGGGCGAACATGACGGGGGAGGATTGGGTGAATCTGGGGTATGGCTTCCTCCAGGAATTGTCTCCCACGCTTCGCTTCAAGGATGGTCTGGAGCGCGCCTGGCGCGCGACCAGCGGTGGGTGGAGGAAGATCTGGCGCCGGGAGTTGCCGCCGCAACCTGAGCGTTTGCTGGCCGGGGAAACGCCGCGCCCGCCCGCCTACTTCGAGGCCCTGATGGGGGTCCAGGACGTTAAGGACTTCACCCGGGGGGCCTCATTCGCGCGCGCTCAGCAGCGCGCGCTCAGGGCCCTGACCGAACGGGAGGTGGCTCAAGGGAACCGCATGATCGTGGTCGATTTCCCGACCCGGGACGGGTACGCCAGCACCGTCCCGCCCGCCGCCCTTCGGTTCTACGCCGCGGCCTGCGACCGGATCCGGCGCCAGCCAGGCGTAGTCTTTGTGGATCAGAACCAACTCGGGCCGCTGTCAACGACCGACTTCCTGGACTTCACCCACCTCAACGAAGTCGGGCGCGCCAAAGTTTCCCAGCGCCTTGCCGCCTTGATTCGACGCCTGGAAGACTCGGCACCGCGGTCGAGGTAGTACCGGGGAATGCGTCGTCGCTCCCGCGGCGTCCCGCCACAGCCAGGTGAGGCGCAGACCGGTGATTGCTTTTCGGCGCTCCCGTGGGCCAGCTGGTCCGGATGGAAGTCGGGGAAGGGCAGTTCGCCCCGCTGGCGCCACTGTCGCACCAAAGCCGCGGCCTCCTCTGCCCTCTGCGGGTCGAGCGGCTTGTCCCTGGCGAGATAGGTCGTCTGGGATGGGAAGGCGATGCCGGTTCCAGCCTTGGCGATGATGTCCATGATCCGTAGCAGAAGATCTTCCTGGATGGCCAGGAACTCGGGCATCTCGGTCGCTCTCACGTAGGCGAAGATCTCGAGATCCAGAGAGCAGTCGCCGAACAGAAATCGAGGCCGAACAGCACGACCAGCCTCGCGTCGTCCTGCTTCGGAACCACTCCTGCCGAGTTCGGCTGCGGGCGCTGGATCCGATCCCAGGTGAAGGTCACGTCGAGGTCCAGGATGCTGGTCAGCTCGATCTCGAGGCCGGTGACGAGATGGTGGGTGTACTCGCCCGATTCGCGGTTGACGAAGTAGGAGCGATGGTCGAAGTTGAAGTCCAGCCAGCGCGTCAGCTCCTGCTCGTAGGTGACCTGCACGACGAGGGCTGGCGTCTCGACCCTCTGCACAGCGGGCGGCTGGACCTCGACGTAGCGGTTCGCCTGGTAGGCAAGGCCGGCAGCGACCGACCAGGTGGTCTCGGACGTGTCGACGAGGTCGAAGCGGAGCCCCGTCCCGAGGGTCCAGCGCCCGTCGACGTTGGTCAAGGGGTCCCGGAACCACTCGGCGAACAGCGGCGACCGGCCGGCGGTGTCCTGTCCGGTCGCTGGTTGCGCGATCGTCAACAGGGCGAGGGTCGCCGCCAGCCAGGTCGGGCAGCGAGCGGAAGCAGCGCGTCCCGTAGCGCTTCGCGATCGGCCTGGCGTTCTCCTCAGACGACTATTCCTTTCTCTTCCTCGTTGCCGCCCGCCTGGTGTCCCGGGCGGGCGAAACCCTCGCCGACTGCTTCTCGCCGGCGCGAGATCGAGGGTCGGCGCCGACCGTGAGTGTACCGAAGCGAGCCCTCCACGTCTCCCCCTCAGAGGTCCATGATGAGCTCATGTGCGCTCGTTTCTTCCATTGCGGAAGTCGGGGGAGCGGGATATATTCCTGCCGCCCCGACGTCAGGCTCGCGGCCGGTGCCCGCCGACGGCGTGGCGATCGGTTCGACCCTTCGGGTGTCAAACTCGCTGAATCGGCCCTGAGGCCGGGCGACAAAGGAGCGGAGCTACCGCCCGAGGAGAGTTGGAAGACATGTTTCGATTTCTGAGAGCCGGACTGATTGCCGTAACCGCCGTGGCCCTGGCCGGATGTGCCACGACGAAGTTCGCTTCGAGCTGGAAAGCACCCGGCGCCGGCCCCTTGAACTTCAAAGGCAAGAAGGTCGCGGCTCTCGTCATCAACAAGGAAGAGGGCGTCCGCTTCGGGGCCGAGGATGTGCTGGCAAGAGCGATCACCGCGGAGGGCGCGGTCGGGGTGTCCGCGTACCTCATGATCCCCAAGGAGCTGACCGAGGACAAGGCGAAGGCCAGGGAATTCCTGGAAAAGAATGGGGTGGCCGGAGTGGTGGTCATGAGAGTGGTGGGCAAGGATCAGGAAATCACCTCGAGCCCTTCCGCATACTGGGGCGGCGCGGCCTACGCCACGTTCTGGGGAACGGGCTACTACGGCTCGGCATGGGGCGGGAGCTACTACGGTCCGGGCTGGGGTGGTGGCGTCTACGGACCGGGTTACGTGCGCACCGATACGGTGGTGTCCGTTGACACCCTGGTCTACAGCCTGGAACAGGACAAGCTGGTCTGGGCGGGCCGCAGCCGGACCACGAATCCCGACGATGTGAGGAAGTTCGTCACGGAACTCACGAGGCACGCCGCGCAGGAGATGAAGAAGCTGGGCCTCATCCAGAAGTAGCTCGTTCCGGATTCCTTCCATGGCCTGCGAGGATCTCGTGGAAGCCTGAAGCCCTTCCCCGGGAGAACCCGTGCACGCCAGAAATGTTGCCTTCGCTGCCTTCTTCCTGACCGCCAACCCGGTCCTCGGGTCGCCCCAGGCCCCCGCGGAAGTGGGCCTCGCCGAACCGCCACGCCCGCGAGTGATTCTGGCCCTCTCGGGCGGAGGAGCGCTCCCGCTCAGTGCCTGTCGTGCGGCACTCGCGGCCCGGCGCTTCAACGAACAAGACAGAGTCGGCTCGGAGTGCGCTACTTCCAGCTGACGATGCCTGCGGCGGCGAGGCGTTCGAAGTACGCGGCGACAAAGTCGAGGGGCACCGCGGAGTAGCGTCCGGAGAGGACGTCGCGGATTTCGGCCACGGAACGCTGTCCGTTGGCCAGGTTCAGCGCTTCGTACTGCATCAACCCGGCGTCGCCGTCGATCGTGGGAACGGGAGGCAGCGTGGACTCCTTCACTCCCTTCGCGGCCAGGGCCTCGGTGAAGTAGTCGTAGTAGTAGACGCTCAACGGCCCGCGGACCTCCCCATCGCGCACGGGCACACGGGCATCACCTGAAGCGGCGGCCGGAACGTTCACGGGCTCCGCCTTCAGGCGGGTGACGAGGTCACTCACCGCCTTTGCCGTCTCCGGCCAGCGTCGGCTGATCGAGGCCAGTCGGCTCTCGGCCTCGGCCAAGGTCTCGCGCACGGCCAGCGAACTGTCCCGCGCGTCCTCCGAAAGCGAAGCGCGCAGACGCGCCTGGGCCAGATCCTTCTCCGCGGAAGCACGGGCGAGAGCCACCAGCTTCGGCGCCTCAGCCTCGGGAAGGGCGGCCAGCGTGTAGGCAATGCCCGCACCCAGGTAGATCACGCGGCCGAGCTTCGTCGCATCGAGATTCTCGGACTGGTCCTTGCTGGTGTGGATAGTGACATCGGGCCAGTCGTGGAAGTACAGCATCGGCACGCCCCAGCCTCCGGCCTCGAAGACTTCGTGGTCGCTGCCCAGTTCGACCTCGCGGACATCACCAATGAAGACATCGCGCGAACCGCCGGGGGTCACGAAGCCCGCGTAGCCATCGCCGCCGCGCTCGGCATGGTGCGCGGAGGCGGCCACCACTTCATCGAAGAAGGCCTGGCCGATCTCATCGAGGACATGGGGCACGGAGGCGGCGGTGCGCGAGAGATGGAAGGTGGAATGGGTTGCGGCCAGAAGGGCGCCCACCATGTCCATGTGGATGCCGCCCACGATACGGGCGGCGATGTCCGGATGCCGCGCGAGCCAGGCCTGCGAGCCCGCGATCTCGGGGGTCCACAGGAAACGGATGGTGAGCCGGGGCCGGGGGATGCCGCCGTTGGCGATGGCGCGGCTCAGCGTGCGGGCGACCTCGAGAATGGCGGCGCTCCCCGAGGCGTTGTCGTTGGCTCCGGCCGACTGATGACACAGGTGCGCGGTCAGGACCACTTCCCCGGCCGCGGGATCGGTCCCCGGGATCGTGGCCGAGACCACATCGAGGTTCGCCGCCTTCATCTGCGCGCGAACGAGCGCGTGCAGGGTGATGCGCTCCCCCGCGGCCAGGCGGTCGCGGTAGTCGCGCGACTCCCGTTTCGACAGCATGAAGGCGAAGCGGTTCTTCGTCTGATAGGGCGAGAGATGTCCCCAGCGCACCAGGTCGGGATCGTCGCCCGACCACGCGGTGGTCTGGTTCGGATAGTCGGAGAGGAACCCGAGAGCCCCGCGCTCTTCGACCGCGAGCTGATGCACAAGAGGAAGCGGGCCGCTGGCCAGAACGATCCGGCCCTTGATCTCACGACCCTCATAGTCCTTCGCCGACGTGCCCGCGCCCACGTCCACGAGTTCGGCAGTTACGTCGGCGTCCTGGGAGTAGTCGGCGAGCGCCACCGGGAGTTCGGGGAAACGGCTGATCGGATGCGCACGCGGCGAGACCTCGTCCAGCCGGGCCTCCCGCCCGTCCCATCCGAAGTAGCTTCGGAAATGCGCGTAGCGCGTCACCCCATCCGCGGGAAAGTGCTCGACCATCGCATCGGTCAACCCGGCGGCCAGCGCCTGACTGCGCACCCAGTCAGCCGCGGCGGCGAAGCCGGGCGATCCGTGGACGCGATGGAAACGTCCCAGGGACCGCACGCTTTCGAGTGCTGCCTGGCCGTCGACCGAAGCATGGATCGCCTCCGGCACGGCGTCGGGCCAGAACGGGACGCGCCGATCAGCCGCGCTGGCTGCAGTGGCGACGAGCGTGAAGACGACGAACGGGATACGGGACACTGGGAGTCTCCTGTCTTGTTGATGATCGAGCGTCGGTTCCTGCGTCCTGGGGTCGCCGCTCCGCACGCCTCGTCCGGAACCTGGAGCCAGATTCTCCTCCGATCGCCCGGGCCAAGCTATCGGCTCGAGGCAGGGCCACGGGCGCTATCCCCTTTTGCACGATGCATACGCATCGGGCGACTTACCCGAGCGGCGCATAGTCGTGCCACCAATAGATCCGAGGCCAGCGTGACTCCCACCGCAGGTGCCCGCCTCGGTCTCTACGAAGTCGCTGCCTCTATCGGCGCGGGCGGCATGAGCATGGGTGAGGTCTACCTCGCGCACGACACCAGGCTCGGGCGCGAGGCGCACATCCTCGCCTCGCTCAACCACCCGAACATCGCCTCCATCCATGGGCTCGAAGAGACCCCCGCAGCAGGACCCGGCCAGGCGGCGGTCGTGGCGCTGGCGATGGAACTCGTCGCCGACGAAGACCTTTCGACCGCTCAGGGTGAGCGCTGCGCGTTGTTTCAAAGCTTCGGAACCATCCATGGCACTACATACGCCTGGAGCATGGCCACGATGCCCATCAAGGTGGTCAGAATGAGGCTGTGGGCGATCACTTTCGAAAAAATCTCCCCTTCGCGGCCCACCGCCCCGACGCCCGCCGCGCCGACCGACAGGTTCTGCGGGCTGATCATCTTGCCCATCACGCCCGCCGAAGAGTTGGTGGCCCCCATCAGCACCGGATCGAGCCCCGACAACTTCGCCGTCGTCGCCTGCAGCGGACCGAATAACGTGTTCGAGGAAGTGTCACTGCCGGTCAGGAAGACGCCGATCATGCCCAGCCAGGCTGAGAAGAAGGGAAAGAGAACGCCGGTACTTGCGAGCGCCAGCGCCATCGACGAAGTCATTCCAGAGTAGTTCATCACCGTCGCGATCGAGAGGATGAACGCAATGGTGACCACGGGCAGCCGAAGTTGACGGAGCGTCCTCCGGAGCGTCGTCGCCAGTGCTTGCGGGGCCATGCCAAAGATCAACATCGGGACGAACGCGATCAACGCGGCGAGGAACACAAGCGTACCGGCGGTGGCCAGAAAATCGAGCCGGTAGGTCAGGGGGTATGGGCTCGACGTGGCCACCACCGGCGCCTCGCGCTGGACCAGCGGCGCAGGCTTGCCGTCCTGCATGCGGTAGGCGCCCGGCCAGCTGAATTCCCACACCGGGAAGCGAAATCCCTGAGGGTCGACGGCGGCGCTTGCCCCCAGCCAGGGATCCGGACAGAGCTTGTTGCCACCCTGTCCGCACTTCAGCAACGCCGTGACGTTGGCCGGCGGGTTCACCTTCGACATCCCCGGGAGGTTCCCCACCTGACCAATCAGCACCGTGACGATAAGAACGCCGTAGGTCGCGTAACCTCGGATGACACGGGATCCGGTGTCGCGCGGCCCGACCGGAGCGACGGCCAGCCGCGCGCCTTCGGTGAATTCTTCCGCCGGTTGCCACACCCGCAGGAGCAACGCGACCGAGGCCAGCGAAATCAACGCGCCCAGCACGTCGGTGAGTTCCGGCCCGACGAAGTTCGAGACGGTGAACTGGCCGATCGCAAACGTGGCGCCGGCCATGAACACCGCCGGCCACACTTCGATCATTCGTCGCCACCCGGCGTAGAGGACCACCAGGTACGCGGGAATGACCAGAGAGAAGATCGGGAGTTGACGTCCGACCATGGCCGACAGCGCCTGGGTGGTCGCCTGGGTGTCGTGACCCAGCATCGGGGCCAGCAGGCCACCCAGTGTAGTGACGGGAATCCCCAGCGATCCAAAAGCGACTGGTGCGGTGTTGGCGATGAGGGCCAGCGACGCGGCCATGATCGGCTCGAATCCAAGGCCCACCAGCATGGCGGCCGTGATCGCCACCGGCGCCCCGAAACCCGCGATGCCTTCGATCAGCGCGCCGAAGCAGAAGGCGACGAGCACCAGCTGGATGCGGCGATCGCCGGTCAGCCTGGAGAGCGACCGGCGGATGACGTCGAAGTCGCCGCTCTCCACCGAGAGGTTGTAGAAGAACACGGTGCTGACCACGATCCAGCAGATGGGCCACAGGCCAAACGCCATGCCGTGCGTGGCGGCGGCAACGGTCAACGACAACGGCATGCCCCAGACGAGCCACGCCAGCACGAAGGCCGTCGCGGCGGCCGCCACGGCGGCGCGCCATGGCGCCACCCGGAGGACGGCCAGGAGCACCGCGAGCAGGAGCGGCGGGAGCGATGCGATGATCGCCGAAAGGAGGACACTGCCGCCGACGGGACTGTAGACTTGATGGAAGACTTCCGTCATGGTTGACCCAACCTCAGTGTAGCCCCGCAGTCTCGAGAGTCTCCTGAAAGTGTCTTTGATTCGGGTGAATCGGGCGTTCGTTCATCGCTGGCGGTTGATCGGATCAGATCACACATCAATGGGAGAAATATGCTGCGACTCACCGTCGGGCTACGGTTGAGCCGAATCGTCCCATACGCGCTGCCGCCCAAGGAGTTGCTCTTCATCAGTCTTCCGATCTCGGCAACGTTATGAGCACTTCCAAGCCGGAGAACTTTCTGCGCGGGCTTTTCGATGCCGCACTGGCCGCGGTGAAGCCGGTCAACTGTCTGCCCGCGTTTCTTCCCGTTCGACCCCAGGGTCGAACCGTGGTCATTGGCGCCGGCAAGGCCGCGGCGGCCATGGCGGCGGTGCTGGAGGAGCGATGGGATGGCCCACTCTCCGGCATGGTGGTGACGCGTTACGGCCACGGCCAGAAGACCGAGAAGATTCGTGTGGTCGAGGCCTCCCACCCGATTCCCGATGCCGCCGGCCAGCAAGCCGCCAAAGAAGTACTCGGCCTGGTCAGGAAGCTGACCGCCGACGATCTGGTGCTCTGCCTGATTTCCGGGGGCGGTTCATCGCTGCTCGCATTGCCGGCGCCCGGCCTCAGCCTGGTCGACAAGCAGATGATCAGTCAGGCCCTGCTGAAGAGCGGCGCCAATATCGGGGAAATGAACTGCGTCCGCAAACATCTCTCCGCCATCAAGGGAGGGCGTCTGGCCCTGGCCTGCGCGCCGGCAAGAGTGGTGACACTTGGGATCTCCGATATTCCCGGCGACGATGTGTCAGTCATCGCATCCGGCCCCACCGTGGCCGATCCCACCACCAGGGAGCAGGCGCTTTTGGTCCTCGGCCGGTGCGGCATCGAAGTTCCAGCGCAGGTGCTGAGGCACCTTAATTCCCCGCTGAGCGAAACTCCCAAGCCCGGCGACCCGCGGCTGGCCCGTTGCCAGGCGCATGTGATTGCCACGGCCCAGCACGCGTTGCAGGCGGCGGCAGCCTACGCCCGTGAGCAGGGCGTGTGGCCGCTGATCCTGGGTGACTCGCTGGAAGGCGAATCGCGCGACGTGGCCTATGTTCATGCCGCCATCGCCCGACAGATATTCCTTCATGGCGGGCCGACGCCGCGTCCGTGCGTCATTCTGTCCGGCGGTGAGACGACGGTCACGGTACGCGGCCAGGGACGTGGCGGGCGGTCTGCGGAATTCCTGCTCGCACTCGCGGAGACACTCGGCGTGCCCGCCTGGGCGCTCGCCTGCGATACCGACGGCATAGATGGTACCGAAGACAACGCCGGCGCCTGGTTCGGTCCGGACGTTCGCGAACGTTGCGCAGCACTCGGCCTCAACCCGGCCGAGTACTTGAGCCGCAACGACGGGTACAGCTTCTTCTCGTCGCTCGGCACCCTGATCCACACCGGACCGACCCGCACCAACGTCAACGACTTTCGGGCCATCTTCCTGCCCGCGCCCTAACAGAAGCCGATGCTTTCGCCCCCGCTCTTCACTCCCCGGAGGAATGGCGCCCGGGCGCCTCCGCCGCTCCTCGTTTCCCTGGAGGATGAGATCGCGCTGATCGGTGAACGAAGCGGCCATCGACGAGATCATCTTCAGTCGGCGATCCGCCGCTTTGAGCAGGATCGCCCCGCCGTCCGAGCTTGTCCGCTCGTCCTCGAACCGCATCGTCAGCGGCTTGGGCGCGAGGCCCTTGAACAAGACACTCTGTGTTCTGGCAGAATCATTCACGCGCGGCGCCTCCTATGTCCATCTGGGCCATTATTCACAACCCTTTGGACGTAGTGGCTCTCCGCTCAGTTCACTTCTTCATGGACAATCCGGGTTAGGAGCTCATTCCTGGATCACGTCGCCGGTCGTGCCGGATGAGAGTCAAGTCAATTGGCAGACCCACCAAGCTCGAGTGCGAAAGGACGCGCCCCTCCCCAGGAACGAGAAGATGGCGCGCATATTCGCCGCGGGCATACCGACCCGGCGTGGCGTCATGGCCTCGCATCTTGAGCCGCTTTATGCGGGAACCGGTTTCGATCTCCCGAACACCGAGGAAGCGCCCGCGCAGGGCCTCCAGCTGCCGCTTCATCCAGGCCTTTCGGATGAGGGGGTCGAGCGGGTTTGCCAGGCGCTCTTGCGGCCTGGTCTGAGGGCCGCCCCCCCGACCGCGGTACCAGGGTTGGACGAGGATCAGCGGGGCTCGCTCCTTTTCGTCGTCTAGCCCGGCAGGCGGAACCTGGCCGGCGGTTCCTCGGCCCGCCAGATTTCCAGGAGCGGCGACTGGTCGCGTCCATGGAGCAGCCGCACCAGCCGCACCCGTCCGAACGCCGAGTTCATGCGCTCCCGCAGATTCCGGTTGGCGGCGACGTACTTCGGATTCGCGGTGGGCGGGTCGCCCACGGACAGGACGCTGTCCGGCCAGAGCAGGATGAAATACACCCCGTCCCGAGTTGGAGGGAGGGTTGTGCGTCGCACGTCGTAGACCGGGATGCCGGTGCCGTCCATGACGAACCCGAGGGGGATGAAGGCGCGGTCGGCGTAGAGGATGGTCCCATAACCTGGCCCGCCCTCCGCGAGCACCGTCTCGCGCACCTGTACGAGGGTCGCCCTCGGTGAGTCGGAGACCAGCCAGCCGCGATAGCCTCCACCACCGTCGACGATGCCTTCGCCATGATCGACCCCGCCGTGCAACAGGCCATAGCCGATGCGGCCGGTACAGACGATAGGCCAGATCATCAGCAGGGCGAGCGCCGCCTTGGGAGTCCGTCCCCCGCGGGCCGCGATTTCGGCCGCGAGCAGGGCGAAACCGGGCAGAACCGCGAACAGGTAGCGGTCCATGTGATTGGCGGGCAGATACCATTCACGCCCCGGCGCCAGGATGAGCGGGGTCACGAGCAGGCCGGTCAGAAAGTACACGAGGGCGAAGCCGCCCAGCACTCCGTGGCGAGCGCACCGAAGGCCGTAGCCGGCCAGGCCGATGAGGGGGAGGAGAAGCAGGGTGGCGGGGCCGGCGGGAATGGCCTCATTCGTGAAGTGGCGCACCGTGGCCTCGCCCATGAGGGCGGTGCCCATCATGTGGACGTACCGTCCCAGGTGCGGCCAGAAATGTTCCAGCAGAGGAAGATCAGGAGCGGCCCGGGCCACCTTGAGAGCGCTGAGGACCACCGGCAATCCATGGGCGGCCGCGATTCCGGCGGCCGCCCAGGTGGCCCAGTTCCGCCACATCCAGCGGTGCGCGGGGGCCAGGGGGAGCAGACCGCAGGCCACGACGGCGACCGCGGCGAGGGGCGAGAAGTGGATGGCCAAGCTGGTGATCACCAGGCCAGCGCCGGCGATCACCGGCCGCTTTTTGAGCACTCCAGCCGCGAACCAGACCGGACCCGCGGTCATGGCGGCCAGAGCCAGGCCGTAGGGTACGGACGCGGTGCGCGTGTACATCACCGCCCAGGGATGGACGGCCAGCAGAAGGGCCACGGCCAGCCCCGCCCGACGCGAGCCAAGAAAGACCAAGCCGGCGTAGGACAGGGTCATTCCGGCCGCGAGGCCTACCACATTGACGATCCGCGTGGCCACGAACGTCGCCCCCAGCAGATCGATGGACGCCGCGATCAGATGGGCGAAGAGCATCGACACGAAGGCCGCCTCCGGGTCCAGTTCGGCCGGTTCCCCGCGCGAGATGGCCAGACCGTACCGGGCCCAGTTGCCTTCATCGCCGGCGGGCGAGGGCAGCCAGCCGAGCGCGGGTAGGCGCAGCAGCAGCGCCAGAAGCAGCACGGCCGAAAACATCAGGTGATGCGCAGCGGGACGCATTGAACCGCGGATGCTATCGCACGCGAACCGGATGGGGACGAAATCCCTCTGGTCCCAACGCCCAAAGGCATGCTGTACGCCAAGGATTGGATCCAGGCGCGCACTGATCACCGGCGGCGCCGGGTTCATCGGTTCAGCCCTCACTCGGAGGCTGATTGAGGCCAACGACGTGGTGGTCTTCGACAACGGCCATCGGGACGCGCCCTCCCAGAGCGGCCTCCTCGGCCATCCCCGCCTGAAAGTGATAAAGGCGATGTTCTCGACCCGGCGGCGGTGCGCGGGGCCATGGAGGGCATCCAGATCGTCCTTCACCTCGCGGCCATCGCGGGCGTCGAAACCGTCCTCAAGATACCCGTGGCAGATTGACAACGACGTCTACGTCGGGCACCAGACGATTCTCAAGGGTTATCAGCTCAGGGAGCCAAGGCCACGGGGGAGACGAGGCCGCGTAGCC
>JAQBHL010000213.1:0-3208 GCA_032127745.1 Acidobacteriota bacterium | reverse complement strand
GCCGGACACGCTCGCGCGAGAGGCCCATCACCCGGCCGATTTCCTCGAGGGTGTAGGGCATATCGCGGCCGATACCGAAACGCAGGCGGATGATCTCTTCTTCGCGGGGGTTCAAAACGCGCAGCGTGGACTCGATTTTTTCTCGCAGCTCGCGATCGACGGTGCGCTCCAAGGGCGAAACCGCGTTGGGGTCGGCAACGAAGCGGAGAAGTCCCGGCGAATCGTCGTCTGCCGAAAGGTCTTCCAAGGCCTGAGGCTCCTGGACCACGCCCAGGATCTCTTCGACCTTCACGACCGGCATGCGGAGCTTCTTTGCGATCTCCTGAGGGGTCGGCTTACGGCCGAGCGTCTCACCGAGTTCGCGGGAGACGCGAGCGATCTTTTTGATCTTTTCGTTGACGTGGACGGGGATGCGGATGATCCGCGCCTTGTCCGCGATCGCGCGCTCGATCGCCTGCTTGATCCACCAGTAGGCGTACGTCGAGAACTTGTTGCCGCGCTCGTACTCGAATTTCTCGACGGCCTTCATCAGGCCGATGTTCCCCTCCTGGATGAGGTCCATGAAGGAGATGCCGTGGTTGAGGTACTTCTTGGCGATGTGAACCACGAGCCGCAGGTTGGCCAGGATCAACGCGTCGCGGGCGTGATCGACGTGCCTCTTGTATTCACGCGCGCTCTTGAACGTGGCCTGCACCTTCGCGTCGTGATGCTCGCGGGCGTAGCGGGCCATCTTGCCGTAGAAGGTGACCAGATCGTCGAGCGGCCACTCCCGCCCGCGCTTGGGCCCCTCGAAGTCTCCTTCGAGGACGTACTCTTTGATGTAGACCGGAAGGCGCAGAGCCAGTTTGGCGAGCCCTTGTCGCGATTCTTGAAGCTCACGGGCGAGCTCGACTTCCTTCGTCTCGTCGATCAGCGGCGTCGCGCCCATCTCGCGGAGGTAGATCGGGAGGATCGCCGCGGTCGGGCGATCTGCGTCGATGGCGGGCTTGTCCTTCCCCTTGCGGCGGGCCGCCCTCTGCGCTTCGGCGATCTCCGCCCGGACGGCGTCGGCCTCCGTCTGGACTGCGGGATCGAATTCGATGGGTTCTTCTAAGATCATCGCTTTTCGCGCCATGCGGTCTCCATCCTCGCCCTGGTTGTGGACGGTCTTTCTCTATGAAAGAAACGCGCCACTTTTCCCGAATTCATCCAATAGCTTCCGATGCGCGAATAAACCCCGACACCAAGAGCTTTTTAATGGAATCGAATCCGTCCATCCGCAAGCCTGAGCCCGAAATGAGTGGCCAGCTAACCGGTCGATCTGACGTAGTTGCGTGTACATCGGTGCCTTGGTGCCGATGTGGCGCGGTTCAGCCTTGGCGCCTGTGCTACCGTGCCGGGTTCCTGAAGGGGCCGGCTCACCGGATTGCTCGCGTCGATGGGGGCTAGATGCAGACCGTCCGCGTCGCGCTCGCCCAGATAGCACCCAAGCTCGGCGACCTCGAATCCAATCTCGAGCTCCACAGGGATGCAATCCGCCTCGCACGGCGTGAAAAGGCTGGGGTTGTCGTCTTCCCCGAGCTCTCGCTGACCGGCTACGCGCTGCGCGATCAAGTCCCAGAGATCGCGCTCACCCGGAAGTCGCCTCTCTTCAGAAAGCTCCTGCGCGCCTCCTCGGGTGCCGATTTGATCGTGGGGTTTGTCGAGGAGACCCCGGGGCACCGGTTCCACAACGCCACGGCGTACCTCTCGAAGGGCAGGGTCGTCCACGTGCACCGCAAGGTGTACCTCCCAACCTACGGCATGTTCGACGAGGGTAGAGACTTCGCTCCGGGCGACGTGATCCGCGCCTTCAAAACGCGAGGCGGCCCCGCGGGGATGTTGATCTGCGAGGACGCCTGGCACCCGGCGAGCGCGTGGCTTCTGGTTCAGGACGGAGCCGAGATCCTGTTCACGCTCTCGTCGGGCCCGACACGAGGGGCCAAGCCGGGACGTGGGATCACGAGTCTGCCGATCTGGCACGAACTGCTGCGCACGACGGCCCAGTTCCAGACGTCTTTCGTTGTCTACGTGAATCGCGTGGGGTACGAGGACGGCTTGAACTTCGGGGGCGGATCGATCGCCATCGACCCGTTCGGCCGCACCCTGGCGTCGCTGCCGGCACTCGCCGCGGGGGTGGTCGTCGCCGAGCTCGACAAAGAAGTGCTCCGCCGCGCGCGCGCCGCCTACCCGCTCCTCCGCGACGAGAATCTCGAGCTCGTGCACCGCGAGGTCTCGCGCATCCGGCAGGCGCGATTCCAGCTTGAGGAGCCGGCCCCGAAGAGAAAAACCCGATGACGCGGCGCCTGCAAGTGTTCAAGGCCACGCCCCCGCGCGAACCGGACCTCGCCGTCGATGTCGCGGCCACCCTGCAGATCCTCGAGGGATTCCTCAAGACCGAGGTGGAACGCACCGGGCTGCACCGGGTCGTGTTGGGCCTGTCCGGAGGGATCGACTCGGCACTCGCTGCGTATCTCGCCGTGCGCGCGCTCGGGCCGTCGGGCGTCGTCGGCGTGCTCATGCCCTATCGCACGAGTAGCCCGTCTTCGGTGCGCGACGCGGAGGCCGTCGTCGGCGCGCTGGGGATCGTTGCGGAGCGGTTCGAGATCTCGGAACTCGTCGACGTCTTCGCCGCGAAATCCGGCGCCATCGGGCCCAGGCGGCTCGGCAACGTCATGGCGCGGGTGAGGATGCTCGTGCTGTACGACCGGTCGGTCGAGCACGACGCCCTCGTCCTGGGGACCAGCAACAAGACGGAACTCTTGCTCGGCTACGGCACGATCCACGGCGACCTCGCGTCCGCCCTGAACCCTCTGGGCGACCTCTACAAGACTCAGGTCAGGGAGCTGTCGCGCGCATTGTCCGTCCCGAAATCGATTCTGGACAAGCCGCCGTCGGCCGATCTCTGGCCCGAGCAGACGGACGAGGCGGAGCTCGGTGTCACCTACGACGAGGTCGATCGAATCTTGGCGCTCTTGGTCGATGCGCGCGTCAGTCCGGGGACGGCCATCGCCAAGGGGTTTCGACGCGAGATCGTCCTGCGCGTCCAGCGTCTGATCATGCGCTCTCAGTTCAAGCGCCGGATGCCATTGATCGCAAAGGTCTCGACGCGGTCGATCGGCTGGGACTTCCGTTACGCTCGCGACTGGAAGACCTAGTGTTCCATCACGGCCGCCCCGAAAAAGGGGAC
>JAQBHL010000212.1:0-27512 GCA_032127745.1 Acidobacteriota bacterium | reverse complement strand
TCTTGTTCATGTACTTCAGGCGCTGGCCCAGGCTCACCCCCTGAACCCTCCCCATGATCTTCCGGCCCACGATCACCTCGTCGAGACCGGTGGTGAAATTCCGCCCCTCCACGATCTCGATGCCTCCTCGCACCTCGAAGGCCTGGGGCGTCACCGCGCGCAGGGTCACGTTGGTGGCGCCGCCGTTGTCGATCTTGGGCAGGCTCATCACCACCACCCAGTCCCAGGACGCCATGGCCGATCCGTCCTCTCGCCGGGCGATCCGCTCGTCCGAGAGGATGATGTTTCGATTGTCGATCCCGATGCCCGAGGTCAACTCGGAGGCCGAGCCCCGCTGCACGATCAGGGCATTGTCGGCACGGCCGGTGCCGCGAAGCGCCATCTGGAATCCCGCCGACATCGAAAGCAGGACCGCCAGCACCGCGACCACCAGGGCGATCCCCGAGATGGCCAGCAGAGTGACCTGCCATCGCACCCGAACGTTGCGAATGTTGTAAGAGATGGGAAGGGCCATCAGACCGTCCTCAGAATGTCGGTGATCCGGGCGCGGTAGGCGGACACCGCGGGGACGAGGCCGGCGAAGAAGCCCAGGGCCACGGCGATGAGGAATCCGAGTGCGGCCACCGCCGGCTTGAGCTCGAGTCCGGACAAACCGATGCCCGCGAGCAGGTCCGTGATGCCGGGCAAGTGGGACAGGCCGTAGAGCAGAGCCTCGCTTCCAAAAACGCCCAGTGCGCCGCCGAGAACGCCCAGCAGAAGCGCCTCGCCCACCACGAAGCCCATCACATGTGCGCTTGAGAAGCCGAGCGTTTTCAGGACCCCGATCTCGGTGCGTCGTTCCCGCACCGCCATGCTCATGGTGTTCGCGGTGACCAGCAGGATGGTGAAGGCCACGGCCATGCCGATTCCGTTCAGGAGGAAGGCCAGGTTTCCGGCCATGGCGATGAAGCCCGCCTTGAAGGCCTGCTCGGTTTCGGTGATGCTGGTGGCGCTGCTGTTCTCGAAGAGGGCGTCGATGGCCTTCCCGACGCTCGCCGCCTGGTCGCCGTCCTCGATCTCGACCATGTAGGTTCCCACCCCGATCTCGCGGCCGAGCCCCTCTTTGACGTAGTCGTAGTGAAAGTACATGGTCGACAGATCGGTGCCCGGATACTTCGCGAGGTCCGCGTCGTAGATGCCGCTGACCACGAATTCGAACGGGCCGCTCCGCTTGCGGTAGGGCGGGATGAAGCTCTCGAGGAAGAAACGGTCGCCCACCTTCCAGTTGAACTTCTTGGCCAGCTTGTTGCCGACGACGCAGCCCTGGCGGGTTTCCCGGAACGAGAGCCATTGAGCGGGAGGGATCACCAGCTCCGGGTAAATGGGGAAGAAGTTGTCGGCGTCAACACCCATGTTGTTGAAGAAATTGCTCCAGTCGGTGGTGGAGTCGCCCGCGCTCTCCCCGCCGTCGGCCTGTCCCTCTTTCTTTGCGGGGAGCGATCCGCCGAACCAGATCGTCTTCGCCACCCGCTTGACCCCGGGGACGGACTGGATGCGCGACTCATAGGCGACCGGGAGATTGAAAGTAAGGCTGACCGAATGTCGGGTGACCAACCGGCTCGCGCTGGACGCGGCCAGCATGCCATCGACCTCGGCCAGCACGGACCGCAGAGTGCACAGCAGAAAGATGCAGACCGCCATGGCCACCACGGTGCTGCCGGTGCGGACCCAGTTTCGACGGAGATGTTTGAAGACGAAGGGGAGATATTTCATGGTGTTCCTCCTAGCGCAGGAGCAAAACGCCTTTCTCGAGATGCCGCTGGACGTGGGCGCGATCGGCGGCGCGAGGGTCGTGGGTGACCATCACGATGGTCTTTTTGAAGTCGCGGTTCAGGGTCTCCATGAGATTGAGAATTTCCTCGGCGCTCTTCGCGTCGAGGTCGCCCGTGGGTTCGTCCGCGACCAGGACCAGGGGATCGGTCACCACCGCCCGCGCAATGGCCACCCGCTGCTCCTGTCCGCCGGAGAGCTGGCGAGGGTAGTGCGAGGAACGATCGGCGAGGCCGACGATCTTGAGAGCGGTGAGGGCGCGCTCGCGGCGCTCCTTCCTGCTGAGGTTGGTGAGCAGCAGGGGCAGTTCCACGTTTTCGAGTGCGGAGAGGACGGGAATCAGGTTATAAAACTGGAAGATGAAGCCGACGCTCCGGCTGCGCCATTTGGCCAGGTCCCCTTCGGAGAGGACGGCGATGTTCTGCCCCCCCACCACCACCGCGCCTGCGGTCGGCCGATCGATCCCGGCAATCAGATTCAGGAGGGTGGTCTTGCCCGACCCGGAAGGACCCATGAGGGCCACGAACTCGCCCTCCGGCACATCGAGATTGAGCGAATCCAGGACGGTGAGGACTTCGGAGCCCCGCTTGTAGATCTTGGTGACGTCTTTGACCGAAACCATCGTTGTCATTACTTGTGGTCTTCCTTCAAGTCTCTTCGTTTACTGGCTCAGTTCTCTCTGACTCGAACCGAGTCGCCGTCCTTCAAGCTGGCGGAAGGGGCGTCCACCAGGGTTTCGCCTCCGTAGAGGCCGTGCTTGATCCGGGCCGCGCCCCCGTTCTTCGACGCGATCTCGACCGCTCTCAGCTTCGCGCGACCCTCCACCACTTCAAAGGCCACGCTCCTGCCATCGCGGGTGACGATGGCCGATTCCGGCGCTGTCACCACCGATTGAATCGGTGCCGGAACCGCCGGACCGCCATCCGCTACGCTCTTCGCCACCGGAGGCGCCTTTTCGGTGAACTGCACGCGCGCGCTCATCTCCGGCTTGAGGTCCTTGTCCTTGTCGAGGATGGTGACCTTCACCTGGACCGTGGCCTTGGTGCGATCCGCGGTAGGGATGATCTGACGCAGCCGCGCCTTGAACCTCCGGTCCGGAAACGCCTCGGCCGTGACCTCCGCCGGCTGGTCCGCGCCCAGCTTGGCCACGTTCGACTCGGCCACATCGACCTCGACTTCGAGAGTGTCCAGATCCGCCAGGGCCACGATGGCGCCCGACGCGGTCGATATGTTGACCCCGGGCGGAATGGGGGCGACGCTCTCGCCGACTTCGGCCATCTTCTTGACTACCGTGCCGGAAAACGGGGCGCGGATCTCAGTGTTGGCCAGCAGCGCCCGATAGAGCTCTGCGTCGGCCTGCGCCTGCCGGACCACGGCCTCGCTCACCACGACCCGAGAGTCGGCCGCCTCGAGCGCGTCCCTTGTGCCGATTTGCTCTCGGGTGAGACGAGCGGCGACCCTGGCCTGCCGCTGGGTCTCGGCGAGGTCGGCCTGGGCGCGCTGAGCCGCGGCGTCGGCCCGTTCGACCTGGGCCAGATAGTCGCGATCTTCGAGCCGGGCAATGATCTCGCCCGCGCGGACACGGCTCCCTTCCTCGACGTAAAGCCTGGACAGCCGCCCCTGGATCTTCGCGGAAACCACCGCCTTCCGACGAGCCACGATGTACCCGGACGCGGTGAGCAGCGGGGCTCCCACGTTGCCCGCCGCCACCGAATCGGCCGAGACCTCGGTCTTCGTTGCTTTCACGGTCGAGACCTCGATGGCCCGATCCTGGAATCTCAGGACGTAGACCGCTCCCAGGAAGACCAACGCGGGCAGCAGCAGAAGCAAGGGCCAGCGCCGCGGCGCCGGCGGGGCGCCACGCTCGATCCTGAGGCCGGCGAGATCGGCTCTTAGCTCGGACAAGGCTGTCTCCAGACGAAGGGCGGGGGGCTCGCCGAGCCGCTTGTCGACGGCCCCGAACCCCGGATGAGGGCAAAGTCTAATGGACCGGTTTGGATCGGCGCATGTGAAGGTTGTCATGCGCCGGTCCTGAATCAGGACACGGTGATCTTCGACTCCGCTCCGCACAGCATGTTCTGATCACCCCACTCTCACCGGCTTCCCAAAGTCGATCCGGGCTCGGCATAGCTGCCAGGGGGTCACGGCCTCGAACCCCGGCCTCTCCCACCCATCGAAACCTTGGGGCGCCTCGGATCTCACACCGCTCGCCTTAAACTGCTTCCCAATGACCTCCACCCGCGTCGAGAAAGACACCTTCGGCCCCATTGATGTCCCCGCGGACAGACTCTGGGGCGCGCAGACCCAGCGTTCCCTTCAGAACTTCAGGATTTCCACCGAGAAGATGCCGCCTGAGCTGGTGCGGGCTCTGGTCATCGTCAAGAAGGCGGCCGCTCTGGTCAATGTCGAGTTGAAGGCTCTCGACCCGGCCAAGGGCGACGCCATCGTCAAGGCGGCCGACGAGGTCATCGCCGGGAAACATCCGGGCGAATTTCCGCTCGCCGTATGGCAGACCGGTTCCGGGACCCAGTCGAACATGAACGCCAACGAGGTTCTGGCCAACCGGGCGTCCGAGATTCTCGGCGGCGAACGGGGCGAAGGCCGGAAGATCCACCCCAACGACGACGTCAACAAGGGTCAGTCGAGCAACGATGTCTTTCCCACCGCCATGAGCGTGGCCGCGGTGGAGGCTCTGACCCGTGAAGTGCTGCCCAAGGTGCGCGCCCTGCGCGATGAGCTCGACGCCAAGGCGAAGGCGTTCTCGGACATCGTCAAGATCGGCCGGACGCATCTTCAAGATGCGACACCGCTGACCCTCGGTCAGGAGTTCTCGGGTTACGTCGCTCAGTTAGACCACGGCCTCCTGCATGTCGAGGCCGCGATTCCTCATCTCGCCGAGCTGGCCCTGGGGGGAACCGCGGTCGGCACCGGCCTGAACGCCCACCCCGAATACGCGGTCCGGGTGGCGAAGAAGCTGGCCGAGCTCACCGGGCTGCCTTTCGTGACCGCGCCCAACAAATTCGAAGCCCTGGCCGCGAACGATGCTCTGGTCCATGCGCACGGCGCCCTCAAGACCCTGGCCGCCTCGCTGATGAAGATCGCGAACGACATCCGCTGGCTCGCCTCCGGTCCGCGCTGCGGCATCGGCGAACTATCGATCCCGGAGAACGAGCCTGGCTCCTCCATCATGCCCGGCAAGGTCAATCCGACCCAGAGCGAGGCCATGACCATGCTGTGCGCCCAGGTGATGGGCAACGATGTCGCGGTCAATATCGGCGGGGCCTCGGGCAACTTCGAGTTGAATGTCTTCAAGCCCCTCATCATCCATAATTTTCTTCAAAGCGCCCGCCTCCTCGCCGATGGCTGCGAGAGCTTCCGAACCAACTGCGCCAACGGAATCGAGCCGAATGCCGCGAAGATCGATGGCAATCTTCACAATTCACTGATGCTGGTGACCGCCCTCAATCCGCACATCGGCTACGACAACGCCGCGAAGATCGCCAAGACCGCGCACCAGAAGGGCCAGACTCTCAAGGAAACTGCGGTCGAGCTCGGTCTGCTCACCGCGGAGCAGTTCGACGCCTGGGTGAAGCCCGAAGAGATGGTGGGCCGGAAGTAGTCGAACGCGAGTTGTGGACAATCTGACCCACACCCTCACCGGGGTCGCCCTGGCCCGGATGGGCCTCGACAAGCGCGTGAGCGGAGCGACCCGGACCCTGGCGCTGGCCTCCAATCTGCCCGATCTGGACTTCGCGAGCGCGCTCGGGGGGACCGCGTCCTATCTCGATCACCACCGGGGGATCACGCACGCCTTCCCGGCGAGTCCCCTTCTGGCCGCAGGCCTCGCCCTCATGCTTTCGCGCGGGTCCCGCCGCTTTGTGCCCACGTTCCTGCTGGCCTGGCTGGCCGTGCTCGTGCACATCGTGTCGGATCTTTGGACCAGCTATGGCACCCGAGCGCTGCTCCCGTTTGATGCCACCTGGTACGCGTGGGACTGGATCTTCATCGTCGATCCCGTACTTCTGGTCCTCCTCCTGCTGGCCAGCTTCGGTGCGCGCTGGTTTCGAAGAGCGCACGTCAATCGTCTGGCCATGAGCCTGGTGGTTGCCTACATCGGAACCCGGGCCGGGCTTCACCTGGCGGCGGAGGCTCAGGCTCAAACCCTGGCCGGTTCCGAGTTCACTCTGGTGCGCGTGTTTCCGGATCCGCTGTCCCTCAACCGGTGGCGGTTCCTCGGCCGGAACGACACGACCTTCGCCAGCGGTTACGTGTCGGCGATCGGAACCTCGCGAAGCAAGGTGACGTTCCCCAGATTGCCGAGGGACGCGATGGCCCGCCGGGCTGCTCAGGAAAGCCCGATGGCCCGGATCTTTCTTGATTTTTCCGCATTTCCCAGATTGGAGCGACGCCGGGAAGGTGACCTGGAGGTGATCGTCTGGCAGGATCTCCGCTTCTCGGACCGCCGCGCCAACGGCTTTCTCTGTGAGGTGAAGGTGAATGCCGGAGGACGGATCGTCTCGGAGCGCATAGCGTTCTAGTGGGCCCTCAGGGTGCGCCTGGGTCCCACCGGAGGAGGGCGGCCAGAGTCTGTTCCTGGCTGGCCGCCGCCGGGCCGCCGGTAACGGATCGATCCCACCGATATCATCAGCCCTCATGCCAAAGCTCTCCGCGGTCCTGATCGCTCAGAACGAGGAAGACCGCATTGAGGCCGCCCTGCGGAGCGTGGCCTTTTGCGATGAGGTTCTGGTCGTCGATGGCGGTTCCTCGGATTCGACGGTGGCCCGCGTGAACGCCGCCGGCGCGCGCCTTCTCGAACGGCGGTTCGATGGATTCGTGGCCCAGAAGAGCTTCGCCATCGCTCATGCCCGCCACGATCTCGTGCTGTCCCTCGACGCCGACGAGGAAGTGAGCCATCTGTTGCGGAAGGAGATTCAGGATCTGTGCGCGCTCCCGTCCCTCCCCAAGCCGGGGTACCGCATGCCCCGGGTCACTCTCTACCAGGGTCGCGAGATTCGCGCCACCGACTGGTACCCCGACCGGCAACTGCGACTGTTCGATCGAAGGCGCGGTCGCGTGACCGGGGGCCTGGTGCACGAATCGGTGCAGATCGATGGTCCGGTCGGGGCCCTCTCGGGCGAAATCATTCATCGACCCTACCGCAACGAAGAGGATCATCTCCGAAGAATCGATCGCTACACCACGCTGTGGGCTGAGGCCGAGTACGAGAAGGGACGACGGGCGCGCCTGGGGGCGGGAGAAGCGGCCGCCGCTTTCGCCTTCCTCCGGAATTACGTCTTCAAGGGAGGGCTCCTTCTGGGCCGGGTCGGCTACCGGATCTCGAGACTGAACGCCTTCTACGTCGGTCAGAAATTCGCGAAGCTCAAGGCCCTGGAACGCTCGCGCCCCCGATGAGAATTCTCCACCTCGATACCGCGACGGAGTGGCGCGGAGGGCAGAATCAGATCGTCCTGACCGCCGAGGGCCAGGCGGCTCGAGGTCACGAGGTGAGGATCTTCGCGAACGAGCGGGGCGAACTCGCGGCCCGGGCTTCGAAGGCCTCGCTTTCGGTGCACGCGGCGGCCACCGGTCGAGGGGATCTCTCCTGGCGGACTCTGCGCGCGATCCGGGAGGCGGCGCGAGCTTTCGTCCCCGACCTGATTCACGTCCACGAGTCGCACGGTCTGGCCGGCGCCATCCTTTCCGCGGGCTATCTCTCGCCCCGGCCTCGACTGGTGGCCAGCCGGCGCGTCGACTTCCCCCTTCGATTTCTGTCTCGGCTGAAGTACGGACGCATGGACAAGGTCCTCGCGGTGAGCCGGGCGGTACGGGGCGTTCTCATCTCGAGCGGTCTGCCCGCGGAGAAGGTCGGGTTGGTCCATGAAGGGGTGAAGGATCGCCTCCCTCAGCCCGGAGGACGGGAGGCTCTGCGCCTCCTCGGCATCCCCGACGGCGCTCCCCTCGTGGGTAACGTGGCCCAGTTGGTCGACCACAAGGATCACGCCACTCTGTTTCGGGCCGCCGCCCTGGTGCTGAAGTCGAAGCCCGAGTGTCGCTTTCTGGTCTGCGGAGAGGGCCCGCTCAGGGCAGAACTCGCCTCGCTGGCCGCATCCCTGGGCATCGCGGATCGGGTGATCTTCGCGGGCTTCCGAACCGATCTCGACGCCCTGATGCCCCTTTTCGACATCTTCTGCCTCTCGTCGCATCTGGAGGGCCTGGGCACCTCGGTCCTGGACGCGATGTGCTTTTCCCGGCCGGTCATCGCCACCCGGGCCGGCGGCATTCCCGACGCGGTGGCTGACCGCCTCACCGGCAGACTGGTCAGCCCACGTGACCATGAAGCGCTGGCGTCGGCCCTGGCCGAAACGCTGGACTCGGCTCAGATTCTCGCCGGTTACGGTGCGGCCGGCCGCGAGCGGTTCTTGCGGGAACTGACGAGCGACGCCATGGTGGAGGCGACGCTCGCGGCCTACTCCTGACCTCGCGCGGCCGCCCTCAGCCGAGCAGCCCGGAAAGGAACAGGGTTCCGAAGTGCAGGGTCAGAACGGCCTTGCCCTCGAACTTTCCGTGCCCGGGGGTGATGTCGATGAGCATGTGCTCGGCGGGCGCGATCTTCGAGTCGAAGATGGATTCGAGCTTGATCACTTTGGCCGGGTCGGCGGTAGCACCTCGCGCGACCGTGCCCGGGTAGAGCGCCATGGTCCAGTCGGTCGCGCTCAGTTTGATCACACCGATGGTGTACTCGCCGCCCGGGACCGAGACCGTCTCACCGGTCTTCAGATCGGCGGACAGCTTCAGCCTGGGTCCTCGCGGGGTGGTGAAAACGCCGAGGGGAGCTTCCGTGGCCCGGGTCTCATTCGCCGGGGTGGTGTTGTAGGTGATCGTGGCCTGAACCCCGCCCGGCAGATCGGCGGTGATGGTCTTGTTGAAGTGGGGGTGGGCGGAGACCAGGGCTCCGAGGCTGACGAGGGCGAGCACGGCAAGGGTGCGCTTCATGAATTCAATCTCCTGCAGGGGTTTGGAAGGGTGAACTTTGCCCGATCGGGCTACGGACCATGGATCCTATCTCCGCTCTCCCCGGGATGAGGTCTGGAGGGGGGCGGGGGGCGCCCCCGACGTCCCTCGGGCGAGTCTCAGTAGGCCACGCGCAGCGCCTGCCAGCCGTTCTCGGCATGGGCTCGGATGGCCGGTCCCGGGCGTTCGCGATCCGAGGCGGCGCTGGAGGCCGCGACGGAGGACGGACAGGCTCCGGTCCGGACGTAAGTGAGGGCGGCGGAGAGAGACCCTTCATTCGGATCGCCCAGGGCATGGCCGATGTCGTCCGCGGCGGGACAATCGGGCGCGAAGCCATCGAAGTAGTCGCCCTGACCGAGCGCGTTCTGCAGGCTGAAGGCCACCGGCCACAGCATCTTGTCGCAGATTCGGAACCCATACTGCCCGACCGGTTTCCCGTATGAGTTCTCCCCGATAACCACCACGGGAATGAAGGGCTTCAGCGCGTTGATGATGAGCTCGCTGGCGGAAGCCGAGGACTTGGTGGTGATGACGATGAGGCGGTTGAGAGGAAAGGCCGAGGCGGGCCGCGGAAACCGGATCGCGTTGTTCCGGGGAGTCTGTTTGTCGTTGTGGACATACTGCGCGAAGACTTCGCCCGATGTCCGGTCTCCTCCGATGAGCCCGCCCAGGTGCTGGGCCACCGCGATGAGGCCGCCTCCGTTGTAGCGCAGGTCCAGGATCAGGTCGGTGGCTCCGGCCTCCTGGAGCTGGGCGAAGGCGGCATCGAGGGCGGCGTAGGAAGGCTCCACGAAATTCTTGAAGACGATGTACCCGGTCTTCCTCCCGCCCGTGTCCTGGATGCTCACCAGAGGAACGGTGGGGATGGTGACCACGCGCTTCGCCATCCGGCCTCCCTTCGCCTCGCCGTTGGCACTCTTGAAGGTCACCTCGACGGCGTAGCCCTCCTCCTCGCCTCCCCAGACCGTATTCCACTCACCGTCTTCGTACGTCTGTTGAATCGACTTGCCGTTCAGGGTCAGGATCTCACTGCCCCGCTCGAATCCGATCTCGGAAGCGGGCGAGCCGGGGAAGACATCGGTCACCCGGAGTTCGTAGCCCACGGTGAACTTCATGGAAAATCCAAAGCCGAGATACTGCGAATCGCCGTAGAAAGCCTGGCTCGAACTGGCGCTCGAGATGTAGCTGAAAGTATTGTCGAGAGGGCGGTACCGCACCGCCTCGAGCAGGGCCTCGGGGCTGCCGAAGGTCGAGGCGCTCACCGCCGGGAGATTGCGGTACCAGTAGTAATACTCGTTAAGGGTCTGGTAGACGGTCTGGTTCTGGCCCGCGACGGAGCAGTCCTGGGCCTGGGCGCTCGCAGCCAGAACTACGAGAACGACGGCCAGGAGTTTTCGCATGGTCACCATTTGGGCAGTATGTGAATGGTACGCGAGTCCACCGCGTTTTCGGAAGTCGGGGCCGGTGGGGGAGTCGAGGGGGCGGGAGCGGTTTGCCCCGGGGGAGGGGCGGCCTCTATGGTTCAGGTTGCCATGCCCCACCCGGTTCTCCATGTGTGCGACAAGTTCGGGGTCCAAGGCTCCAGCATCCACGGGGTCTCGAGGCTCTTCGCCTGGTGGTTTCCCCGCTATGACCGGGCCCGCTACGTTCCCCACCTGGCCGGACTCAAGAATGAAGACGAAGCGACCCGCGCCCTTCGCGCGGAGGGAGTGCCGGTTCGGATGCTGGGCCGATCCGCCTTCGACCCCCGGCTGATCGGCGACATCAGACGCGAGATCGACCGCACCCGCGCGCGCATTCTCCATGTTCACGGCTATGCGGCCTCCAACTTCGGGCGCATCGCCGCGCGTCTCGCCCGAATCCCTCTCGTGCTCCACGAACACTTCGCCGACCCGAAGATGCCCGGCTACCAGAAGTTGCCGGACCTGATCCTTCGCGATCTCACTTCTGAGGCCATCGCAGTCTCTCAGTCGACCGCCGACTTCCTGATCCGCGATCGCTTCGTTCCCGAAGACCGGGTCCACGTCGTCTTCAACGGTGCCCCCCTCGACCAGTTCGCCCCCCGTCCGCGGGAGGAGGGCTATGCGCTCCGCGCCGAGCTGGGTATGCCCATGGACGGGCGGGTGATCACCACCATCGGCAGGCTGAACGCCCAGAAAGGACACGCCACCCTGATCGCCGCCGCCGCCTTCGTGGTCCCGAAGGTGCCGGGCGTGCGCTTTCTGGTGGTCGGGGACGGCGATCTGCTGGGGTCTTTGAAAGCCCAGGCGGAAGGCCTCGGCCTCGCCGGAGCCTTCGTCTTCGCCGGGCACCGCAAGGACATTCCCGAGATCCTCGCCGCCACCGATGTTCTGTGCATCTCATCCGACTACGAGGGCACGCCCCTCGTGCTTTTCGAAGCCATGGCGGCGGGAAAGGCCATCGTCTCGACCGCGGTCGACGGATGCCGCGAGGTGATCCAGGACAAGAAGACGGGGCTGCTCGTTCCTCCCAAAGACCCCGCGAAACTCGGCGAGGCCCTGGCCCGAGTCTTCGCCGACCCCGCACTCAAGGTCCGGCTCGAGAGCGGAGCGCTGCTGGCCTCGAAGCGTTACGACATCGGCCAGTGCATGCGCACGATGCAGCAGATCTACGACGACCTCCTCTCGCCGGCCTAGCGTTTTCCTCGTTTGGCCCGGGCGGAAGCCTTTCGACCCGGGCGCGGCGCGACATAGAGCAGGACAATGCAGGATAAAAGGCCAAGCCACATCCAAATCGAAAGCCACGACCCGCGCACCTGGCCCCGGAAGAGACCCAAGAGGCCGGCGGTGACCAGAAGAAGAAGGGGCGTCAGACTCCCGGTCAGGGCCTTTCGGGAAGTGTTCGGCGGCATGAGATTCGGAAGACCCAGGGAGAAGACCGCGATCTCGGGCTCGAAAAACACGACGATGGTGAACAGAGCCGAATAGAAGACTCGGATGCCCAGACGTAGACCCTGCGACCGCAGGGTGAAGAGGCCGGGAATAAGGGTCAGGACTCCCAGCGCGAACACGAGCCAGCCCGGCCATACGCTGCGTCCCACCACCAGCCAGGAATCCGACGATGGGGATGAGGGGATCGAGGCATCGAGGCCCAGCAGGGCCGAAAGCGCAACCTCGCCGAGGCGGGAGGCCGCTGGATCGGGGGCGGGCGACGCCGGCGAAGAGTGGGTTTTGCCGGAGAGAAATCCCTCGGAGTAGGACCGGTCCGCGACCACGATCACGCCGAGGGAACGGGCCAGGGCCTGTGCCGCCCCGGGATCGCATTCCGTCTCGAAGGTTCGAATGAAGGGCTGGGTCAGCAGACTGATCCCGGGATCGTCGAACGAGACGTTCATGGATTCGGGGATGCCGCCCATGGCCGCGGACACCAGGTCCTGGCTGGCGATCCCCCGACCCGACGCCGAGTCCCCCGAAGCGCAGGCGGGCACGATGAGCGAAGGTCCTCCCGCTGGTTCAAGGAGCGGCGATGCGTTGATCAGAACCACTCCGTCGATCCGGCCACGACTCTCACCCAGCCCGTCCAGGTAGTGTGCGATCCCTTCTCCCTTCGACTCTCCGCCGTCGAAGGAGGCGAGGATCCACGTCTTTGCCCGGCGCAGGCGGCTCGCCTGTCTGCCGATCTCGATGAGCAGCGAGAGGCTCCTGGACCGGTCGGAAGCGTCCAGGGCGCCGACCTTGGAGTCGTGGTGGGTGGCGATGATCAGGAGCCGATCGCTGCGGCCCGGCAGGCTCGCCAGCACGTTCATCCCCTGGAGTTCGCCGGTGCCGAAATCCTCCATGGTGGTCTGGGTGAGCCCGGCTTCCTTCAGCTTGGCGGCCACGAACTCGGCGGCGGCCTGATTTCGCGGCGAACCGAAGGGATGAGGACCAAGCGCGTTCAGAGTGGCGCTGGTCTGCGCGATGGCGGCTGCGTCGAGCGAAACCGCGGCCAGAAGGGCGAGGGAAATCAAGGGAGGTGATTATAGGAGCGGGGATCAGTGCCCATAGGAGCGCTCTCGCCTTCATGGTCATCCGCGGTCGGGGACGGATGGTTACGGGGCAAAAACCCCGGTGCTAAGCTGACCTCGCCACTAGGGATGCGCCCCCAACTCCCCCGGCCTCTATCCATCCCCCATGCGTGTCAGGAGGATCCAATGCCTTCACTCAGCCGACTCTGCCGTCCGAGGTTTCGAGTTCTCTCTCTCTGCGTCCTGGCTCTCGGCCTGGTCCCGGCCGCGGCCGCGGGCGGCGACATCGTCGGTCGGGTGGAGCTCATCGAGAAGAACGGCAAGAAGGCCGCCGATCTCTCCGACGTGGTGGTCTACGTGGAGACCGCGAAGGCCCGGGCCCGGCCGGCAACCGAGGTGGTGTCCATGAAGGGGAAGGCCTTCTCCCCCCACGTGATCGCGGTGGGAGTCGGAAGCACCGTCAATTTCCCCAACGAGGATCCGATTCTGCACAACGTGTTCTCGGTCTCCGGCGAGGGCTTCGACCTGGGGCTCTACAAGCGGCCCAGGAGCGGCTCCCGCACCTTCGACAAGCCCGGCGTCTACACGCTCTACTGCAACATCCACCCGCAGATGAGCGCCCAGGTGATCGTGAGAGAAAACCCCTTTTTCACCAAGGCGGCCAAGGACGGCGCCTTCCGAATCGAGGGGCTGCCCGCCGGCGGCTACAAGATCATCGCTTTTCATGAGCGAGCCGGCGAAGGAGCGCCGGTGGCGGTGAAGGTTCCTTCCACCGGCGAGGCCACCGCCGATCTCTCCCTCGATGCGACCTCCTACAAGCGGGTCCAGCACAAGAACAAGTTCGGCAAGGACTACTCCCTCAAGGTCTACTGACCTGTGAACGGATCGCGGCCTGAAACCGCGAGTTCGCCAAAACATCAAAGGCTCCATGGGACTCACCAAGAAGATTCTCCTTTTCACCGCTCTGCTGACCGTGGGCATCGTGGCCGCCACGCTGGCTTTCACCACGGTTCAGGCCAACGCCCTGGCTCAGGCCAACCTGACCGAAAGGCTGACCAGCTCCCAGGGTACCTGGGTCGCCTTTCAGACCGACCGGCTGGCCAAGCTGAAGCTCGGGGTGAGGACACTCGGGAATGAGCCCGCCTTCAAGGCGCTCATAGAGGCCGGCGACGGAGCCACCCTCGCCGACACTCTTCTCGAACGGAGCGCGGATCTGGGGGCCAACTTTTTCATGGTCACCGATCCGTCCGGTCTGTTACTGGCCCGATCCGACAAGCCCACCGAGCGGGGGACCGACTTCTCCAGGGATCCGGTGGTGGGGATGAGCGTGCAGGGCGAAGAGGCGGCCGGACTCTGGCAGGAAGGCGACGGCCTGTTCCACGCGGTCTCGACCCCCACCGCCACCGGGGATCATCTGCAGGGCGTCCTGCTCGCCGGCTACGCCCTCGATGGCGCGGTGGCGAAGTCCCTGTCGCGCCTGACCGGAGCGGAGATTGCTTTCCTGACCGGAGCGAACCTGGGGGTCTCCGCGTCCTCCCTCGGACCGCTCGAACCCGCGCTGGTCGCCGCCCTCAAAGAAGCCGGGCGCACCCGGCCCAACGAGGCTTTCGACCTTGAAGTCGCGGGCGAGAAATACCGGGCCATGGCCTACGCCCTCGAAGACCCCGCCCGAAAACCGGTCGGTTCGCTGCTGGTTCTCGCGAGCTACGCCAAGGAGATGGCGCCCTTCATCAAGTTTCGCAACGCCCTGTTCATTGTCGGAGGCCTGATGACGGTGCTCGGTCTTCTCGGCGCCCAACTCATTGCCCGACGGATCACCGACCCCATTCTCCTGCTCGTGGATCGCGTCCACCAGGCGCGGGACGGCAGTATCGCCGGGGCCATTCCCGTCCACAGCACCGACGAGGTGGGCGCTCTCGCGAAAGCGTTCAATGGTCTTCTAAGCGAACTGCGCGAGAAGGAGCAGTTCATCGAATTCATGCGCACCGCCCAGGCGAGCGGCGGGACCACCCAATCACCGGAGTCCGAATCGATCGAGACTGCTCTCACCCTGGGCCTCTCCGAATCCACCGCTTCGGGCCCCCGGCTCGGGGGCGACGCGAATCTGACCATCGGATCGAGCTTCGCCAATCGGTACAAGGTGCTCGAAACTATTGGCCGCGGGGGCATGGGCGTGGTCTTTCGGGCCAAGGACGGTCAACTCGACGAGGTGGTGGCCCTCAAGACCCTTCGCTCGGACGTCTTGTCCCAGGATCCGACCCTGCTCCAGCGATTCAAGCTGGAGATCAAGCTGGCCCGCAAGATCTCCCATCGCAACGTCCTGCGCACCCATGATTTCGGCGAGTGGGCGGGCACCCCGTACATCTCGATGGAATACCTCGAAGGCGTGACCCTCAAAGACCTCCAGAAGCGGAAGGGCGCGCTGCCTCTGGGCGTGGGCCTCCAGATCGCCAAGCAGATGTGCCACGGTCTCGCCGCCGCGCATGCCCAGGGCGTGGTTCACCGCGACATCAAACCGCAGAACATGCTCATCATTCCCGAAACCGGAGATCTCAAGATCATGGATTTCGGCATCGCCACGGTATCGAACGTGAAGGATGAGAACCAGCCCCAGGACTCCGGGCTCACCGGCGCGGGGGTGGTGCTCGGCACCCCCGACTATCTGCCGCCCGAACTGGGCCGCGGGCAGCAGGCGGATTTCCGGTCCGACATCTACTGCATGGGCGTGGTCCTCTTCGAACTGTTCTGCGGCCGGCTCCCCTTTACCGGAGACTCGACGCTGCAGATCGTGCTCCACCACATGCAGACCCCGCCTCCCCGGCCGCGGTCGATCAAGCAAGACCTGCCTCTCGAACTCGAGGCGGTCATTCTGAGGTGTCTGGAGAAGGATCGGGACAAGCGGTTCCAGACCGTGGATGAACTCACCGATGCCTTGAACGCGATCTCCGATCGCCAGGCCGCCTGATCTGCCCAGGCCGCGCCGGGGCGCCCCGCCCCCCTACCTCCGGCCCGCGGCGGGGATCGAGATCGAGATGCGCACCGGACCTTCGGATGTGTCCACCAGAAGACCGTTCGAATCCAGGGCGGCCACCACTCCGTCGGCGAGGGCGTCGCCCAGGCGAAGAGCCACGATGTCGCCCAGCGGCGAATAGACGAAGGCCAGGAGGTCTTCGCCCGCCCTCCCGACTCCGGCGAGGAGCAGCTCGTCGACGGTGAGGTCCTGGGCCCGGAACACGACGGCTCCGACCGTCCCCGCGGTGATGGGTCCGAGGTCGGAGGCGAGTTCGGGGAATCTCAGGACCCGCGAGTTCTCCTCTTCGGTCTCTTCCAGTCGCAGCGCGGCCAGCACCGCGCGCCTCACCTCGCTCGCCGCCGCGTCTCGCGCGAACACGCTGAGGGTGGCGAGTCCGGAGGGTCCCAGGGCCGCGTAAGAAGGCTCCGCCTCCGCCAGCGCGGCGAGGACATCCTCCCCGCGGGCGCGCTTCTCCCCGAACGAGAACCGTCCCGGCGCCGGTTCCTCATCGGCCTCCCGAACCTGAAGGGGGGAGTCTGCATTCGAACGAAGCAGCCAGATCCCGCCCACCGGATCGCCCCGCGCGGGAAGAGCCTTGACGGCGTCAACGAGCGAAGCGCCGGCGAAGTCGACGTTCACCCTCCCGGCCACGCTGCCGGCGACCACGAAGGGCGTGCGAGTGAGCGCCTCCATCATGGCCGCGACATCCGCGAGATCGGTGTCGACCGCGCGCAGGAAGAGGCCGCCCGGCTCCGAACCGGAGGCGCGCAGGGTGAGAGCGGAAAGCCCCGCGACCACGCCGTCCCGATCCTGCCGGCACAGGGGCTCCGTGGGCCGGAAGGGTTCATCGACGGGCAGGGGGAGAGCGGCCTGCGGGCCGGCCCGAAACGATTCCCCCACCACCTCGAACTCGTAACAGCCGTCCTTACGAGCCTGCGAGAACTCGCGAAGACGGAAGAACCCTTCCTGGATCCGGCGCTCGAGCGCCTCGGCCGCGCCCATGCCCGCGACCACTCCACGGAGATTGAAGCGGCCGGTGTCTCCATCGAGCGAGCCGAAGGTCAAGGCCGCCGCGGCGTCGCGGAAGGACGCGCCGGTTTCGGCCAGGAACATGCGGGGCGAGGTCTGGCGTCGCCGCAGGTCGTCGAGGACGATCGTCTTGTCGAGAACGAGTTGTTCGTCCCGCGCGAAGCGAGCCGCCTCCTCCCGGGTGGCTCCGCGGGTCCGGTCGCGCATGAGCGCCGGGTCGAGGCCGGCCCCGGGCGCGGCTCGGGCCGCGCGGTGATAGCAGCGAAGGCGGGCTTCGAGGCGCACCCCGACGTCGGCGGCGCGCAGGATCAGGCTTTCGACGTCAATGAGGCGGGCCGACCCCTGGACGGCCCGAAAGAAACGGTCCGCGTCGGGATAGGTCGAGTTGGCGGAAAAGGTGCGGCGGGACTGGCCCAGCGATCCCGTCTCCGTGATCGTGGGCGGCCCGACCTCTACGTTGCGGAGTCCGGACTCCACGGCCAGCTGTCTCAGCACGGAGGCGTCGTGGTCGGGGGTGGCCGCGTCGGGCAGGGGGCGGGCCAGCAGGGCCAGGTGCCGGTCGAGAAGCTGCCTCTCCTCCGCGTAGGGACGGCCCGGCACGCCCTGGGCCAGGGCGGCGAGCAAGACGAGAGAGAGGTTCAGCATGGTTTCGACTTGAAGACCTTCGAGCCGGTCCCGGGCTCCAGGAGACTATAGAAGTCGCAGTGTCGTTTCCACCTCTGGGCCGGCGCTATCGCTGATCCTCGATCGATCTCGCGCTTGTATTAGCCTCAGCGTCAACCCTTTTTCCACGATAAGGAGAGAACACATGAGCTCACTCAAGGCCGTCAGTCTCGGACTTCTGCTTGGCGCCACCACCGTCCTCGCCCCCACCCCGCGCACGTTCCTCAGCCCGAGGACGGACACCAACAACAAGAACGATGCGCCCTTCTCGGGCGCGGTCAGAGTGGGGGACACTGTGTACGTCTCCGGCCAGATCGGTCTGGGCCCGGACCGAAAGCCTCCGCTCGAAGTCAAGGAGGAGGCCCGGCTGGTCATGGAGGCGGTGAAGAAGCAACTGGCCGAGGGGGGAATGACCCCTGACGATCTGGTCAGCGTTCAGGTCTTCTGCCCGGATGTGCGCCACTACGATGCCTTCAACGCCGTCTATCGCACCTACTTCAGCAAAGAGTTCCCGGCCCGGGCTTTCGTGGGCGCCGGCGCCCTCCTCTTTGGAGCGCGATTCGAGGTGATGGGCATCGCGGTGAAGCGCTGACTCCCTTCCTCAAAGGCGAAGCGCCCCGGCCGGGTTTCACCACCCGGTTCGCCCCCGCGCCCACCGGCTTCCTGCACCTCGGCCATGTCGCGAGCGCGGTGGCGGTGTGGGGAGTGGCCCGCGCGTTTGGGGGCCGCGTGCTTCTGCGCGTCGAGGACCACGACCGGATGCGCGGCCGGCCGGAGTTCGAAACCGCGATCCTCGAAGATCTCGAATGGCTCGGCCTGAACCCGGACGAACCTTTCGTCCGCCAGAGCGACCGCGAGTCGGCTTACGAAAAGGCCCTGCGCCGCCTCGACCTCGCCGGTCTGGTCTACGCCTGCTCCTGCTCCAGAAGGTCCATCGAGGCGGAGGTGGGACCGGTGGATGGAGGAGAACCGCGCTACCCCGGAACCTGCCGCCCGCGAGAGGTGGACGGGACAGTCGAGAAGGCGCGCCGCGTGCTCCTCGCCCGCGTGCCTCAGGTCTTTCCGGATCTTCGCCTCGGTTCGGTCGAACAGGTCCCATCCGACCAGGCCGGAGATATCCTCATCCGCGACCGTCACGGGCAATGGACGTATCAGTTCGCGGTCACGGTTGACGACCTCGATCAGGGCGTCGACCTGGTGATCCGGGGCGAGGACCTTCTGGAGTCCACGGGGAGGCAGATCCAGCTGTCGCAGCTTCTGGGAAGGGATGCGCCGCCCTCGTTCCTGCATCATCCCCTCATCCGGCACCCTGACGGCCGGAAACTCTCGAAGTCGAACCAGGAAACGGGAATTCGAGAACTTCGCGCCTCCGGCTGGTCGGTGGAGCGCATGCTGGGGCACGCGGGGTTCGCCCTGGGCCTGACCGAAGAGAGACCATGCTCCCTCGCGGATCTGCTGGCCCGGATTCAAGCATCGGCCGGCTGATCTATTACTTCGAGAAGTCGTCGCGCCGTGCGACGATTTCCAGAGCCGACTTTGGCTGCGGCCGATCGGGCCGCGCTATGAAACACCGTCAACGAAAACCCGCAAACCTCCACCGTCATCGCGAGCCTTCGACGGCCTTCGGACGTGACTGTTTGCGAGAACCCCGCCATTCCGAAGAGTGGCCAACCTGTGGCGTTTTCGGCCGTCGTCCTCAGCAACTGTGCACGGACCACGTCCGTGACTGTTCCTAACAAACCCACCCCGTCACCCCGGCGACAGCCGGGGCCCAGGCCGATCGAAAAGTGCCCGAAACGACCCTTCTCGCACGGGCTTCTCAGCAAGGACCCGAAGTCGGTCAAGGAGTGCGCAGCCTGGTCCTTGGGCCACTGAAGCGATCTTGCCGCCTTGCTGAGAAAGTCGTTCGAAGACGCCAGATTGCTTCAGCCCACGAAGACACGAAGGGCCCTTCGCACTGACTGCTTTGTGTTTCTGACCCACGTCACGGCGGTCAGGCCGTCTGCGGCCTCGCGATGATCACGAGCTCTCGGCCGCGTCGAACAGCCCCGGGTCGTTCAGGCCGGGTGGTCTACGAGCCTGCCAGATTGCTCTTCAAGAAGCCGAGACTCTTCGCGAAGACCGACTTCACGAAATCGTACCCGTGATCTCCTGGAGAAATGGAAAAACTGTGGGGGACCTTGCGATCCTCCAGGATCTTGTGCAGGGCCTCGTTTCCCGCGAACAGCCCGTACCGGTCCTGGCCGCCGCAATCGAAGTAGAGGGCGGGCGCCTGCCTCGGGTCCACGGTCCTGGCGAGTTCGAGCGGGTCGTCGGCCTTCCAGACCGCGGGATCGACGGGCTCCCCGAAAACGCCGGTGAACGCGCGCATCTGGCCGCCCCGCGCCCCCGCCTCGACGGTGGGAATCTCGGTCAGGAGCATGGCCGAGTGCGTGGCCACCGCCCCGAAGACGCCCGGGTGGGAGAAGGCGATGTTGAGCGCCCCGTAGCCCCCCATGGAAACGCCCAGCAGAGCCCGGCCTTCCCGCTTCGCGATGGTCCGGTAGGTCTGGTCCACATACTCGACGAGATCCCGGGTGACCAGATCCTGGTACCTGCCCCTGCCCGAATTCACGAACAAATTGTTGCCCCCGTCGATGGTGATGACGATGGCCTTCGGGGCCACCCCGGAAGCCACCAGCTCCTCGTACAACGGCGCGAGGCCCCGGCGTTCCCAGAAGGACGAGTTCTCGAACATCCCGTGAAGCGCGTAGATCACCGGGTAGGAGGCCTTGCTGGTTTCGTAGTCGACCGGAAGGTAGGCGACGTAGGTGACCGCAGCTCCCAGAGACTTCGATTCGAAGGTGCGCGCCTTCTCGGACGGGGGCATGCCGCGCGGTCCGGAGCCCCCTGGCGGACCCTGCGCCAGGACGGTGGCGGCGACCAACAGCGCCGCGAACGCGGCCTTGATGTGCGATGTCTTCATTGGGGCCTCTTGAGAAAGCGTTGGATTTCTTGGAGCACGGCGTCGAGCATGGGTGCGCTCAGCGTCCCCGTGAACGTATTCCGCTGGGAGGGATGGTACGAGATGAAGATCCTCCTTGTCTCACCCGTGAGCGGCGAAGGAGGAAGATCATGGGCGAGGCCGTGGCCGAACTTGAACCCCCGCCTCCCCTCCACTGCACCCTCCTCGCGAAGGGTTGCGACCAGGGCGTCCAGAGCGAACTTGCCCAGGGCGAGAAACGCGCGGGGCTCTAGCAGGCGCAACTCACGAACCAGGTACGGGCGGCAGGCCCTGGCCTCGGCAGGCTCGGGCTTATTTTCCGGAGGGGCGCAACGCACCGCGGCCAGGATGTAGGCATTGCTCAGGACGAGCCCGTCCTCGCGCGCCACCGAAGTTCCCTGGTTGGCGAAGCCCGCTCGGTAGAGAGCCGGGTAGAGAAAGTCTCCCGACGGGTCGCCGGTGAACACCCGGCCGGTTCGATTGCCGCCGTTGGCCGCCGGCGCCAGGCCCACCAACATCAGGCGCGCCTTCGGATCGCCGAACCCCGGCACCGGCTTTCCCCAGTAGGTCTGGTCCCGGTAGCGCGCGACCTTGACCGTGGCCGCGTGGGCGCACCATCGGCGCAGGCGCGGGCAGCGCTCGCACCCCACGATGTCCCGATGGATCCTGGAAAGAGAATCCCGTTCCATCGCCTCAATGTACCTCGTGAACCGGAAGCCGGGGGAATCGCACGCATCTGAGATAATCGGCCCTGCCGCCCAGCCGTTTGGGCTGAGCGTCCGCGCGATTCATCAGAGGGAGGCGCCTGATGACTTCCGTGACCCGCGGATCAGGCGCACTTCTCTTCCCCGCATACAGACAGGGCACCATGGCCGACCAACGATCGCTTCCCCTCACCGACCTCTCCGAAGACGAAAAACTCTTCCAGGAGATGGTCAGAAGCTTCGCCGACGAGCGCATTCGTCCGCTGGTATCGAAGATGGACCAGGAGGCGAAGATACCTCGCGACCTTGTCGATGCCTGCTTTGAGCTCGGGCTCATGGGCATCGAGATCCCCGAGAAACACGGCGGGGCGGGATCCACGTTCTTCATGTCCGTCCTGGTGGTGGAGGAACTGGCCCGGGTGGACGCCTCGGTGGCGGTCCTGGTCGATGTCCAGAACACTCTGTTCAACAACGCCTTGCTCCGCTGGGGCAACGAGGCTCAGATGGCGAAGTACTTCCCCAGGCTGTCCACGAAGTGGGTGGGGGCCTACGCTCTCTCCGAGGCGGGCTCGGGGTCGGACGCCTTCGCTCTCGCCTGCAAAGCGGTGGACAAGGGAGCGCACTACGAACTGACCGGACAGAAACTCTGGATCACCAACGCGAGCGAGGCCGAGCTCTTTATCGTTCTCGCCACTGTGGATCCCTCCAAGGGCTACAAGGGGATCACCGCCTTCCTGGTCGAGAAGGGGACGTCGGGCTTCACCGTGGGCAAGAAGGAGGACAAGCTCGGCATCCGCGCCTCTTCGACCTGCGAACTCATCTTCGAGAACTGCAAGGTTTCGAAGGAGAACGTGCTCGGCGAGGTCGGCAAGGGCTACAAAATCGCCATCGAGACTCTGAATGAAGGCCGGATCGGCATCGCCTCCCAGATGGTGGGGGTGGCCCAGGGTGCTTATGAGTACGCGCTCAAGTATGCGCAGGAGCGCAAGCAGTTCGGCAAGGAGATCGCCGAGTTCCAGGGCGTGCAGTTCGAGCTCGCCAACATGGCCACGCAGATCGAGGCCGCGCGCCTGCTCACCTACAACGCGGCTCGGCTGCGCGACGTGGGGTCGGCCTTCATCAAGGAAGCGGCCATGGCCAAGCTCTTCGCCTCGAGAGTGGCCGAGTACGTGACCTCCAAGGCCATAGAGGTCTATGGCGGTAACGGCTTTTCCAAGGAATATCCGGTGGAGAAGTATTTCCGCGATCAGAAGGTCGGACAGATCTACGAAGGCACTTCGAACATGCAGCTCATGGTCATCGCCAAGCAGATCCTCGGGAAGATGGCGTGAGCCTGCTCTCGCTGTCCGCTGAAGATCTGCTCAGCCGCTTCGCCTCTTCGGACCCGACCCCGGGCGGAGGGTCCGCGGCCGCCCTCAGCGGCGCTCTCGCCGCTTCCCTGGTCGAGATGGTCGCCGGGCTCCCGAAATCACGCACCGGCGCTCCGGAAGAGCGGGAGAAGCTCGATGCCGCGAAGGCTTCCGCGACCCGGGCGGGCGCGCGTCTGCGCCAACTCGTCGACCTCGATGCCGGCGCCTACGACGCCGTGACCGCGGCCTATCGCCTGCCCAAGGCCACGGACGACGAGAAGGCCGTGCGCCAGGCCGCGATCGTCGCCGCTATGAGACAGGCGACCGAAGTTCCCCTCGAAACCTGCGAGCGGGCCTCCGAGGTCCTGCGCGCCGCCGCCCAGGCGCTCGCCCATGGGAATGCCAATGCGGCAAGCGATGCTCGGACCGCCATGGCCCTGTGCCGCGCCGCCCTCGACGCGGGGGCCGAGAACGTGCGCGCAAACGTGGGTTCTCCCTCTCTCGCCGCCGAGGCCCCTCTGTTACTCGCCCGCCTCGAGACCATCCGGGCCCCTCTCGAATCGATGCTTGCGAATCCCAGCCGGAAATAGGCTGGAATTTCCAGACCAGGGCGTCCCGGTCGGCCGGCGCGCTCGTGGCTCGGGGCCCGGGTGAGGGGGCCGATCGATACTTCCGAGCGATAATCGACAGCACATGTCCAGACAGCGCATCGACGAAGTGGTCACGGAAAGCCTCGAGGTCAAGAAGCGATTCTTCGCCGCTGAGGCCGGGAATCTGTTAGCCCTGGCCGACCGGATCGCCGATCGGGTCCGAAAAGGCGGGAAGGTTCTGGTCTTCGGCAACGGCGGCTCGGCCGCCGACGCTCAGCACTTCGCCGGGGAACTGGTCGGGCGCTTCACCAGGGAAGGCCCGCCGATCCCCGCCCTGTCCCTCACCACCGATACGTCCATCATCACCGCGGTGGGAAACGACTACGGATACGAGCATGTCTTCAAGCGCCAGATGGAGGCGCACGCGCGGCCCGACGACATCGCGGTGGCCATCAGCACCTCCGGCAATTCGACGAACGTTCTGGAGGCGATTCAGGTCGCGAAGTCGCGGGGGCTGCTCACGGTGGGAATGACCGGAGAGGGCGGAGGCAAGCTGGCCGCCCTTGTGGATCACAACTTCGCCGCGCCCTCGAAAGAAACGCCGCGGATCCAGGAAGTGCATCATCTGATGAATCACATCCTTTGCGAGCTGCTGGAAGAACGACTCCGGTGAAGTCCCGTCCGCGTGTGGCGGCCCGGCCGCTCGACCTGAGCGGAGTCAAGACCTATCCCCTGGCCTCTCGGGTGAGCAAGGTGAGTGTCGCCGACTTCGGCAAGGCCCATGTCCAGGGCGCCCGCCTGGCCCGATTCGTGGATTCCTTGCCGAAGATCCTGGGCGCGGACCAGCTGCGCGCGGTGGCCGCGGATCTGGTCAAAGGCCGGGCGAAGGGCCGTCCCCTCATCTGGGGCATGGGCGCTCACGTTCTCAAGGTCGGGCTCGCCCCGCTGGTGATCGACCTGATGGAGCGCGGGTTCATCACCGCCATCGCTCTCAACGGCGCGGGCATCGTGCACGACTTCGAGACCGCCATCGCCGGACAGACGTCGGAGGAAGTCGATGCGGTCCTGGGCCGAGGGGAATTCGGGATGGCGCGGGAGACCGGCGAAGAGATCAATCGGGCTACCGTTGCGGGCGATCGTGATGGTCTGGGTCTGGGCGCGTCGGTGGGTCGGTATATCGCTGGCCGCCGCGGGACGAAGTTCCGCAGGCTTTCGATTCTGGCCGCGGCCTGGCGCCTGGGGATTCCGGCCACCGTTCACGTCGCCCTGGGGACGGACATCGTTCACATGCACCCCGGCTGCGATCCCGCCGCGGTGGGCCGCACTTCCCATCTCGACTTCCGGATCTTCGCCTCTCAGGTGGCGAAGCTCGGCGGAGGCGGCGTGTATCTCAACATCGGCTCCGCCGTGCTGCTGCCCGAGGTCTTCTTGAAGGCGGTGACGGTCGCGCGCAATCTGGGCCATCCGATCAGGAACTTCACCACCGCCAACTTCGATTTCATCCAGGGCTATCGGCCCAACACCAACGTGGTGAATCGCCCGACCAACGGCGTGGGCCGCGGTTACTCCCTCACCGGCCACCACGAGATCATGATTCCGCTCCTCGCCGCGATGTTGGTGGAAGCGGACCCGAACCGAGGCTGAGTCCCACCCTCCACTCCGTCGCCTCGACCCCCCGAGTCGCACACCTACCGCTGCCAGAGGCCATGGTGGATGCCGCCCTGGATGTAGATGGCGAAGGTGCCATGGCCGGGGATCTCCATTGGCGGATGGGCCACCTTGCCACCGGCCCCCACCGCCGCGGCGACGGCCGCTTCGATGTCGTCCACCAGCCAGTAGGGCCGCACTACCGGTTCCTCCGCCTCTTGCATGGGCGCCCGCACTTCGACCATCCCTCCTCCCGGCAGCGCAGCCGTCCGGGCGTTGCCCAGCCCGGCGTCCGGCACGTCGAACTCCACCCCGTTCACTGCGGTGTACGCGGCGCACACCGCGTCGACCTCCCGGGTCACGATCTCGAGATACTGAACCTGCATGATTCTTTCACCTCCGGTTGTGGATGACGGTCGTGATCGGCTTCACACCGGGGATGAGCTGCGAAGCTGCGAAGTGGGCCGGGCTTCGTCGGCGCTTCCCAAGCCGCTCGCCGCATCTCAGGTCGGCTGAACAACGGCAATAACCTGCGAAGGCCCCGGTCCGTCTGCGAGGACTTCGTCAGCTTCATCGCATGGTTCTGCGGCCCGGGCCTCTACGCCGGGATGTCCTCAAGCCGCACGCCCTCACCCCGGCGAATCGCGGCGCGAGCGCTCTGTATGCGGGCCAAGAATTCGGGATGATGTTCGAGCCGGTATTCAAACCAGGCCTCCTCCGAATCAAAGCCGATCAGGATGCCAGCCGGCCGGCCATGGCGGGTGATCACAATCGCTTGGTCTGCGGCAAGCCGAACACCTTCTCGGGCTCGAATCGAAGGTGGGTTTCGATCGCATCTCGAACCTCGGACCGCGCACCCGGAGGCAGCGACCGTAGATCGCCGACGGCAGAAGGCGCGAAGATGACCTCAAAATTGCTCATATGAAGTGTGAAGGTACCACGGGCCTGCGCGCCCGGCTTTGGGATACCAACGTCTTTGCAGATGCTCGCCGCGGTCGGCCCGACGATCTCGCTGTGGCGTGGAACCGCCGACGTTTTTCTGTTCGCAGGATTTCAATAGATGGTGTGGCGCCCGCCCTCGCGAAACGATTCGCAGCCATGCTCGGCAAGATGGCGGAGAAGGTCCACCCGTTTCATGCGACGGATATGGCCACGAGCTCCCTCAGAACTTGATGACCTTCCGCCTCACGTCGCGCCAATTCGCGGTTTGCCCGGAGAACTTCCTGAATAGCCTCTTTTAGGCTGGCCCGAGCCTCGTCGAGCGTGGCTTCCTGGACGTTGCACCCAGGCAACTCCTCGACGAACCCCGTCCACCAGTTGTCGACCTGCTCATAGACGCCTGTGTACTGGTTTTCCATGGCCTCGATTCTCCCACGAAGGCCGGTGGGGGCCCGATCCGGTTCTGCATCCGGTGGTTGGGCAGCGTGGTGGCAATTTCCGCGATGTCGACGAGGGCTCTGAGTGCCTCGTTGACTGCCGCCGCATTTGGGAATGCCACGGAGACATCAGGATCCAGCTCGACCCCGCCGCTGAAGTCGTACTCCGGGCGCATCTCGTCGATTGCACTGCTATTTGAGGTAGCGGTCGATCTCCATCGCTCCGTGAAAGACACCGAGGATGTGGATCTCCTCGTGGATGGTCTGGAGGTAGACGATTCGGTAGTGCCCCCAAAGCAGGATGCGCGTGTCCCGCCCGGACTGCGTCCGATAGCTCTGGCCCAATCTTGGAAGGTGCTCCAGGATCTGAGTCCGGGCGTAGATCGACTCGACGACTTTGAGCGCGGTTGCCGGCTTGTCCTGGGCGATGTAGTCGTGGGTTTTGAGAAGCCACCGCTCTGCTTCTTGGGTCCAGACTATCTTCGCCAAGACTCGATCCGGCTTGCCATCTCTGAGTTGGAGATGGTGCGCCCGGCGTCCGAATCTGCGATCCCCCGGTCGACCATGGCGGCGAAGGCCATCTCGCGGATGATCTCTTCACTCGAGCTGTCTTCCGGCTGGTCCTCGATGAGTTTGATGAACTGCTCCTTGACCGTGCTCATGCCGTGATTCTATGCCTCAGGCGTCGCCGTGACGGTCCCGCCGACTACGCCCGCCGAACCTGCGTGGAGCTGCAAAGGCCCGCCTGTCCGCTCGCGCGGGACTTTGTCAGCTCCGCATTGTTCTCTGGCCTTACGACCATCTCCCTCCCTGCGAAACTCCGGCTTTCGCGCCTTCGAACCTCCACGAGGTGGAAATCGAGCCCTTGCTTTTCGGCCTCTGTCAGCACGAGGCGAATCAGTTGAGCCTCGCGACGCGCATCTGGTCCCAGAAGGCGGCCTGCCTTGGAGCGAGGCTGCGCCGCCTCAAAGAGAAGCCAGTTCATCGTGGCCAGTCCCGCGGCTGGGGGAAGCCATACCTGCCGGAAGTCGTCAGGATCCGGATCGAAGTCCCCGAGATCGCAGAGCTCCTTGAAGGCCCGTCTGGCTTGCTGTGGGGTGTCGGAGAAGAGTTCGAGGAGCCCTGGCACCTCGTTCTCCGGCATGAGCATCGACAACTCGGCGCCCCAATCTGCGTCAAGGAGCGCCGAACCGACAACGACGTGCACGACCCGCCGGCCTTTCCGCAGAAGCACGAGCGTCGTGTTCGTTGTCGGCGGCGGGCGCCAGTGGCCTTTCTTCATGCTGATCCTCGGTCATCCGGGCACGCTGCCAGGTCCAGAGAACCTCGCGTTCATCTGCAAAGCGCGCCTCAACGACCGGCCGCGAAGCG
>JAQBHL010000211.1:0-46458 GCA_032127745.1 Acidobacteriota bacterium | reverse complement strand
GACGTACAGGTCGGAAAGAGGCCGGTGGATGAAGTTGAAGCGGATGTTGGTGTTCCTGGCCTTCTGGTCGTAGTCGTACTGGATCAAGGCGTCGAGGAACATGCTGCGGCTGAAGGAGTAGTTGCTGCGCACGGTCAGGATGCTCTGCACGAAGTGAGCGTTCTGGGGATCGAGATCAACCCTGGTACGAGAGAGGCCGACCTGAACGTAGAAATGCCGGCTCGGCCGAAGGCGCACCTGGGGAGCGATACTCGTCTGCCGGCCGTTCCAGAGGCCTCCCTTGCCCAGGTCGAGATTGACGGACACCGTGCGGCTCGAATCGGAGCTCAGCTTGAACTGGTGGACATGCCAGTCGTAGAAGCCGGCCCGGATGGGATCGAATCTGGGATTGATCCTGAAGGGCCGAGCGAGGGTGTCGGCGGTCGGGTTCGCGGAGTACTCGAAGAACCCGCCGTTGTTCAGGAAGAACGTGAAGCCGTTGTGCATTTTCTTGGCCAGGAACTTTCCGTCGAGATCGTCGAAGTAGTTCCAGGTGACGTGCGGATGCAGCTCCCTCACTCCGAACCTGCGGAGCCCGGCGGGCCGCGGCCTCAGACCGGCATCCAGGAACGTCTTGCGGATCCCCGTGCGTCTCAGATATCCGAGTTCATCGTTGAACTCGGGATCGATCTGCATGAAGGCCCCCTTCACGTGGGTGAAGTTCCCTTCGCGGTTGAGTGAAGTCCGAAAGGCCGACTGCCTGCCCTGGCGGCCCGGGCTTCGGCTGACCAGAGCGTAGGCGCTCCAGTCAAGGTTGCCGGGCAGGCGGATGGTTGCATCCAGGCCGAAGACCCGGTTGTAGCTCATGTCCCGGGAGGTCGCTTCGCGGGCCATGAAGATGGCGCCGACGTCGGAGCTCTTGAAGATGTTGCGACGGACCCGAAGCACGCCCCACAGGTTCGCGGGCTCGGTTCCCACCTCTTTGGTGTGCGCGAACAGTCCCCCGACCGAGACGCCCCCCATCCTCCCGGTCAGCCGGCCGCCCGCACTGATGGGAATGGGTGTGCCGGCGGCGCTGAGACCGATCGTCCGCGAGAAGAAGGGCAAGAGATCCTCGTCGGGGGTGGGCGCCAGGGCCGCCCGAGAGTTACGCGCCGTATCGCCGATGTAGAACACGCCGGAGTTCTCCAGGAAGAACTCCCGCTTCTCCGGGAAGAACTGGGAGAACTGGGTGAGATTGACCTGCTGTTCGTCGGCCTCGGCCTGGGCAAAGTCGGGGTTGATGGTGGCGTCCAGGGTCAGGGAAGGCGTGAGCGCCACCTTGAAATCCACGCCCAGATCGGCGGTCTGGTCGAAGGTGCCGCCCACCGGACGCACCGTGCTGCCCGCCACGTAGGGCTTGATGCGGAGGTCGCGTCCAGGCGTCCCCGCGTCGAGGCCGGTGAGGTCCCCGCCGAGGGACATGCGGGCGAAGGTGTACGAGCGGGGAATCAGCGACCAGTAGGTCACTTCGTTCTTGCGTCTTATCCGGCGGGCGAAATTGATGCCCCAGATCGCGTGGTCGCTCGACTCGAAACGCAGGGCCTTGAAGGGAATCCGGATCTCCGCGATCCAGCCGTCCTCCACCTTTCGGGTGGCCACCCACCAGACCGCATCCCAGCTCGCGTTGACCTCCCGCCCTTCGTTGGCGAACTGCTGGTCGGCCTTGGCCCCTTCGGGGTTGGTGTAGAAGATGTATCCGTTGCGGCGATCCTTGAAGGTGTCGAGGGCCACGCCGAAGGTGTCCTGCTCGTCCTCCTTGAAGTCCTTCTTCAGTTCCGTGACCACGAGCTTCCCGGGCTCCCGATCGTGGCAGTAGGCGGCGATGTACAGGCTGTCCGCGTCGAAGGCCACGCGCACTTCGGTGTCTTCCGAGGCGGGCGTACCCTCCTGGGGCTCGGATTGAACGAAACCTGAGACCGGCGGCGCCGCCTTCCAGACCTCTTCGTCCAGCACGCCGTCGATCGTCACCTCGGTCGCGGTCCGGGTGGCGATCGCGGTCAGCCGGCCCTCGGTCGACGCTACCGGCTGAGGCGGGTCGGCCCGCGACAACGTCGACGACAGGGCCAGGACGAGAGAGAGGAGCAGCGAACGGTCCAAAGGCATGAACGCGGAGCTTAAGGGCTCCGAGGCCGCCCCGGGGCGCAACCGGGGTTTCGATCACCGCAGGCGGGTCCTGAGCTTCTTTGACCGGGCCGAGGGTCTGAACTTAGGATACGCCCATCATTGAAGGAGGGTTCCAGATGAAATCGACTTCACTACCGGGCGCGCTTCTGGTTTTCCTGGGCCTGGCGGGCTCGGCGTCCGCGGCCGCCCAGGCGTCTTCCCCCATGGAAGCCCCGGTCTCCACCGCTCCGGGCGGTGTCGTGGCCGAGATCAGGGCCAAGACGAAACAGTTCACCGAAGCCATCGTCTCGAAGGACCTCTCGGTACTGGACCAGATGTTCGAGTCCCAGGCCGGCAACGTCTATTACGACATCAACGAAGGACCGCTCCTCACCTTTGACCGGCTCAAGCGCGTCTGGACCGCGGCCACCACTAACTTCACCATCTCGAAGTTCGACTTCAACGACGACATGAAGATCGACCAGGTCGGCGATGTGCTCGTGCAGACCGGAACCTGGAGCCAGACCCAGATGGCGAAGTCCGGAGCCAGCCGGGACATCGTGGGCCGGGTGAGCGTCCTGTGGCGCAAGGCGGGCGGCGAGTGGCGCGTGTTTCACTACCACGCTTCGATCACGCCACCGCGAGGGCCGGCGCCACCCCGGCCCCCCAGGACGCCCACGCCGACTCCCTATTGAGAGGCCTCTCTCGGGACCGAAGGACGGGCCGGGCCGCAGCCCGCCTTGATGGAAAGATGGAAAGGACGCGATGAGACGAATCTGCATTCTCGCCCCCCTGTTTCTGAGCCTCGGCTTCACCTCCGCCGGAGCCGCGATGAGGAGTCCAGGCCCGGCCGCCGCCACTCAACCGCCCCCGCGGGAGGCGTCTTTCGACGTCGCGGTCACGGGCGCGCGGATCGTCGACGGCTCGGGGAACCCCTGGTATCGCGGCGACGTCTATCTGCGCGGAGACACGGTGGCCCTTGTCGACGTCGCCCATCGCGGTTTCGCGGCGACCAGGCGGATCGACGGAACCGGCCTGGTCCTCGCCCCCGGCTTCATCGACATCCATACCCACGCCCGGCGGGCCATTCTCGACCTCCCCACCGCGGAAAACTACGTCCGCCAGGGTGTGACCACTCTCATCGAGGGTCCCGACGGCAGTTCACCCATCCCGCTGCGACCCTATCTGGAACAGGTGGCGAAGGTGAGGACGTCGGTGAACTTCGGCGCCTTCATCGGTCAGGGTTCGATTCGAGAGGTGGTGATCGGGTCCCACAACCGCGGAGCGACCTCGGAAGAGATGACCCGGATGCTGGAAATGGTGCGTCAGGGAATGCGCGAGGGCGCGTTCGGCCTTTCCACCGGACTCTTCTACGTGCCCGGCACGTTCACGCCCACCGACGAGGTGACCGCCCTCGCCCGGGCCGCCGGGGAGATGGGAGGCATTCACATCTCCCACATGCGCAACGAGGCGGCGGACGTGCTTCAGAGCGTGAACGAGACCATCGCCATCGGCGAGAATGGGAGCCTGCCCACCCAGGTGACGCATCACAAGATCATCGGCGAGGGCAACTGGGGCGCCTCCACGCAGACCCTGGCCCTGGTGGCGGAGGCGCGGGCGCGGGGGGTGGATGCCACCATCGACCAGTATCCCTACACCGCCTCGTCGACCGGCATCAACGCTCTGCTTCCGGCCTGGGCCCAGGACGGCGGCCGCCCAGCCACCCTCAAGCGGCTGCAGGACCCGGAGACGCGGGCGAAGATCAAGGCCATCGTGGTGGATAACATCAAATTTGATCGCGGCGGCGGCGACCCGAAAAACATTCAGATCGCGTCGGCTGGATTCGATTCGACCCTGGCGGGAAAGAACCTGGCTCAGATCACCGCGGCCCGCGGCGTCGAAGTCACCATCGAGAACGCCGCCGACACCGCGCTCGACATCATCGAGAAGGGCGGAGCCTCGGCGATCTTCCACGCCATCAATGAGGACGATCTGGTCCGCATCATGCGAGATCCGAATTCGATGGTCGGCTCCGACGGCGAGGTGATCCGGTTCGGGGTGGCTGCTCCGCATCCCCGCGGCTACGGAACCTTCGCGCGCGTCCTCGGTCGCTATGTCCGGGAGCTCAAGGTGATCACCCTGCAGGACGCGGTGCGCAAGATGACCTCGTTCCCCGCCCAGCGCCTCGGCCTCTTCGATCGCGGCCTGGTGCGGCCGGGCATGAAGGCCGATCTGGTCCTTTTTGACGAAGCCGAGGTGGGCGACCGGGCCACCTTCGAGGACACCCACCAGTATGCGGTGGGAATAAAGTTCGTGATGGTGGGCGGCGAGGTGGTCTTCGACGGGAAGGCCATGACCGCGGCCCGTCCGGGAAGGATCCTCAAGGGTCCGGCGTGCATCTGGTAGGGCGATCACGATCCGCGCCGCTCGGAATCAAGGGAGCCGGCCGGATTCAGGTTCGACGCCGGGCCTCACGAAGAGCCCCTGGGTAACCACGACCGGTTCACCCCGTCCGGGTTCCAGATCGATCACGATCGGCGGATTCACGAGCCGGTAGCGGCGATCGCAGGTGGCCGCGTTCACGAGGTCGCCGTACACCCCGTAGCCTTCGTGAATATGACCGAACACCGAGAGACGGGGTTTCACCCGCGCCATCGCCCGAGCCAGATCGGCGCAGCCCACATCCTCGCCACTCGTCGTCCGGTCGGCGGTGCCCTGAGGCGGGCCGTGGGTGATGAGAACGTCGACCCCTTCCGGAATGAGCGCCCACTTCGCGGCCAGCTCGGGGCCGCGCTTCAGGTTGAACGCCCAGTCCATGAACCAGGGCTGCCAGGGCGCGCCCCAGAACCGAAGGCCGCCGAGCGTCACCTCGGAGTCCAGAAGATAGTGAGCATCCGGGGGCAAAAGGGCGCGAGCCCGCAAGGGGTCGCGCTCGAAGAGGAAATCGTGGTTGCCCGCCACCACGATCTTGTGCTCGAAAGGCTGGGCCTCAAGCCAGGATCCGAAGGCCGTGACTTCGGGCTCGGTACCTCGCATGGTGAAATCGCCGGCGTGAACCAGAAGATCACCCGGGGGCAGGACCAGTCGCGGATGCTGGTTGTGGGTGTCGGAGATCAGAACCAGACGCATAGCGGCCGAGCATAGAGCCCAGGGCGAGAGTTCCCGCCCGGCTGGAATCACGCCCACCGGGCGCCGCGGCCGGCCTTAAGCCGCCTGGGACTTGCGCTCTGCCGGTCGGAAGGCCAGGTCGCCGTCCTTCGTCGCCTCGACGGTCAGCTTGTCGCCCTCGTGGAAGTGACCGGCCAGGATCTGCAGGGCCAGCGGATTCTCGACCATTCTCTGGATCGCCCGCTTGAGCGGCCGGGCGCCAAAGACGGGGTCGTAACCCACCTGGGCGAGCAAGGTCGCGGCTTCGGCGGAGAGGGTGATCTCGATCTTCTTCTCCGCCAACCGCTTCTTGAGGTCCTCGAACTGAATCAGGACGATCTCCCGGATCTGCTCTTTGCCGAGAGCGCCGAAAGTGACGATCTCGTCGATGCGATTCAGGAACTCGGGACGGAACGTCCGGCGCAGAGCATCCATGAGCCGGCCCTTGATGTCGGGAATGTCCTTCTGCGCCGATTCCTGAATCAGGTCGGAGGCCACATTGCTGGTCATGATGAGAACCGTGTTCTTGAAGTCCACGGTGCGGCCCTTGCCGTCGGTGAGCCGGCCCTCGTCGAGCACCTGAAGCAGGATGTTGAAGACATCCGGATGGGCCTTCTCGATTTCGTCGAACAGGATCACCGCGTAAGGCCGCCGGCGGATGGTCTCGGTCAACTGACCGCCCTCGTCGTAGCCCACGTAGCCCGGAGGCGCTCCGACCAGACGGGATACCGAGTGCTTCTCCATGTACTCGGACATGTCGATCCGGACCATGGCCTTTTCGTCGTCGAAGAGAAAGTCGGCCAGCGCTCGCGCCAGCTCGGTCTTGCCCACGCCGGTCGGCCCCATGAAGAGGAAGGAGCCAATCGGGCGCTTGGGGTCGGAAAGGCCGGCCCGCGACCGGCGCACCGCGTTCGAAACCAGGAGCAAGGCCTCCTCCTGGCCCACCACCCGAGCCCGCAGGCGTTGCTCCATCCTGACCATGCGCTCCACATCGCCCTCGAGCATCTTGGTCACGGGGATGCCGGTCCATTTGGCCACCACTTCGGCCACGTCCTCGGCCTCCACCTCCTCCTTCAGCATGCGCTTTTTCGACTGGAGCCTGGAGAGCACGGCGCGAGCATCCTGGATTTCCTTCTCGAGGGCGGGGATGGTGCCGTACTGGAGCTCGGCCGCTCTGGCCAGATTGCCCTCCTTGGTGGCCCGCTCCGCTTCGAAGCGCGTCTTCTCCATCTGCTCCTTCATGTCGCGGATGGTCCTGATGTTCTCCTTCTCCTGCTGCCAGTGGACCTTCAGGCCCGCGGTCTTCTCGCGCAGATCGGCGATGTCACGCTCCACTTTGTGGAGGCGCTCCTTCGAGGCCTTGTCGTGCTCCTTGCTCAGAGCCTGACGCTCGATCTCGAGCTGGACGATGGCCCGCTCGATCTCATCGATCTCGGTGGGCATCGAGTCGATCTCGATGCGCAGGCGCGAGGCCGCCTCATCCATCAGGTCGATGGCCTTATCGGGCAGGAAACGGTCGGCGATGTAGCGGTTCGACAAGGTGGCCGCGGCCACGATGGCGCCGTCCTGGATGCGCACGCCGTGGTGAACTTCGTAGCGCTCCTTCAGGCCGCGCAGGATGGCGATGGTCTCTTCGACCGTCGGCTCATCGGCATACACGGGCTGGAAGCGACGCGCGAGGGCGGCATCCTTCTCAATGTACTTCTGGTACTCGGCGAGAGTGGTGGCGCCGATGCAGCGCAGTTCGCCGCGGGCGAGCGCCGGCTTGAGCATGTTGGAGGCGTCCATCGAACCTTCCGACGCGCCCGCTCCCACCACGGTGTGGAGTTCGTCGATGAAGAGGATGACGTTGCCATCCGATTCGGTGACCGCCTTCAGCACCGCCTTCAGACGGTCCTCGAACTCGCCGCGGTATTTCGCCCCCGCGACCAGCGCGCCCATGTCGAGGGCGTGGACCCGGCGGCCCCGCAGCGATTCGGGGACGTCCCCGGCGATGATGCGCTGAGCGAGGCCTTCGACGATGGCGGTCTTGCCCACGCCGGGCTCGCCGATCAATACCGGATTGTTCTTGGTCCGGCGGGAGAGAACCTGGACCACGCGGCGGACTTCGTCCGACCGGCCAATGACCGGGTCCAGCTTGCCTTTGAGGGCGGCGTCGGTGAGGTCGCGTGAATACTTCTGGAGGGCCTCGTACCGATCCTCGGCGTGAGGATCATCGGCCTTCTCGGTTCCGCGAATCTGCTGCAGCACGGCCAGGAGACGATCCCGGGTCACGCCCCGGCCCTTGAGGAGCTCGGAGCCCCGGGTGTCGAGGGCGCTCAGGGCCAGAAGAAGGTGTTCGGTGGACACGTACTGGTCCTTGAGCTTGCCCGCCTCCTTGACCGCGGCCTTCAGCAATCCATCGACCCGAGAAGACAGAACGGTCTTTCCCCCCGTCTGCCTGGGCAGGGCCTCGAGGAGTCGATCGACGTCGGTCGCGAGCTGCTGGGTGTCGACGCCGAGGCGTTCGAGGGCCGAGGACACGACTCCACCCTGCTGATCGAGAGACGCCTTGAGGACGTGCTCCGGCACGACCTCGGCATGATCGGCGCTCTCGGCCAGCGACTGCGCGGAAGCGATGACCTCCTGAGCGCGTACGGTGAATTGGTCCTGTCTCATCGCGACAATCCTCCCCTCATTTAACAGGAGGAATTGTATCTGCTTCTTGATACCAGTGTCAACAAATATGACTGTGTCTAAGTCATATCAAAGGCATGTGTATCCAAATAAAAGACATATAGTTACGATCCGTGAGCCTATCGCTTACGGGCGCGGCCGGGGGTTGAGCCGAAGAAGGCTTTGTAGGCGACCACGAAGCTGGCCGCATTCGCATACCCCACGTCATGCGCCACGGCCTCGAGAGAGAGATCGCTCGAACGAAGTCGCCGCTCGGCCAGGCGCATTCGAGATGCAGTCTGGTAGTCCGACAGGGTCATCCCGTACACGAGTTTGAAGGCAGCCCGAAGCTTGGTGCGATTCATGGCCGCCATCCGACCCAGCGCCTCGATATCGTAATGCTGGGCCGGACTCTCTTCGATGAGGCTGCGGACGGTCTCCAGCCGCGCCGCCTCCGCCGCAGTCGGCCCGGCCGCTCTCGGGGTCGCGGCCGCGATGGTGTCGAGACAGGCGGCCAAAAACGCGGTCGCGGTGGCCTCAGCGTGGATGTCCAGGAAAGCGAGCGGAAGTCTCAACAGGTCATCGAGACTGGACATCAAGGACATCAGCCGGCCGGAAACACGTCCCACGCGGTGGAACGGGCGCTTCCCCAGGATGACGTCCCTGGCCTCGGGCGGGAGCTGAAAGATCCGATCACCGAGCCGAGCTCGCAGGACCATGGGTTTGAGCACCAGAGAAATCGATCGCTCGGGCGCGGTTCCGCTTCCCCGGATGAGCTGGCCCTTCTCCTGATAGATCATGGTGACATCGAGACCCTTCATCTCGACGCGATCGCGTCCGATCTGGTACGTCCGGTCGCCCCGGGCGATGAGGCCGGCCCGGATCCCAATGCGGTCCTCGCGAACCCGCGTATCGATCTGCGCCGCCCCGGTGTGAGGAGAGGAACACATCGCGAACATCACCAGGTCACGGGTCGAGTAGACCAGGAAGTCGGGAGTCACGGAGCCCGACGATTCGCCGGAGATCGGAGCCTCCCATCGCACGATGTCGATCCCGAGCTCTTTCAGCTGGGAGCGGAAGGCCTCGTGCTTCGGAGCGTCTCGGATGGAGTAGAGATGGCAGGGCATGAAACGGGGTTCCCGGACGGACAATCCATTTTAGCGGTAGCGCCGGCTCGATATTCAGACGCGCACGGCGCCCGATCGGGGTCTCCTCAGATTGAGACGAAGCGCACCGAGTGCCCGACATGCTGGAGGAACCGTTCGAAGTCGGCAAAACTGAGGGCCAGAGTGGCCGTATTGTCGTTGGGATGGAAGGTGATCCGCTCTGCCTTCTTCAAATCGGAATCGAGAAAGACGCGAACGTGGCGACCAGGGTCGTTCAACAGCCCGAACGGCGACACTGATCCCGGGGTCAGGCCCAGCCACTTCATCAACCGCTCGGGCGAGGCGAAACTCAGCTTCCCGTCGCCGATCTGATCGGCTACCCGTCGCAGGTCGACCGGCTTCGCGTGGGTGACGATGACCAGCTGGTGCCGATCGCCCTTCTGATTGCGCAGGAAGAGATTCTTGCAGTGCGCGGCCTCGATGCCCTGCCAGTGTGCCTCGGCCTCGGCCACGGTGTGGACGGCCGGATGTTCATATCGATCGAAGGCGATGCCCAGCAAGTGCAGACAGTCGAAGACCGCCTGCCGGGCGTCGCTCATGGCCTGGCCACGACCGGCCGGAGAACGGAGGATCCCGCTTCGAGCATTGTCCGATCCATGTTTGAGGGGCCAAGAATAGCGCTTCGCACGCTCGCTAGTCGCCGTCCGGCGGGGGGGCGATCGCGTCGGTCAACGGTCCCGCGAGCTCGTCGTAGACCCGATGCAGATACCAGGAAGCGAGGTAGAGATCGAACTGCTGGTTCGTCTTCGGATCATCTCTGGTGATGCGGGCCCGGAGCTCGCGCAGGGTTGGGAGGATGGCCGCGATCGCTTCCGCCGGCTTCAGGCCCTTGGCCCTCGCCTCTCGCCCCTGACGAAGCAGTTCGCGAAACACACCCATGGTGGCGTGCAGCAGAACCTTGTCCCGCACAGGCTCTCCGTGCCCCGGAATCCAGATCGTGGCCTTCAGAGCGTCAATCCTAAGGAGCGCATCCAGCCACTCCGTCGGGTATACACCGAGGGCGAAGGAGACCGGGTTGACCAGGAGATCGCCGGTGACCACGATCTTCTCGCCGGGCAGGTACAAGAAGGCGTCGCCCGGGGTAACCGCGCGGCCGTAGTTCAAGACCTGAATCTCCCGCTCGCCCAGGTGGAGAGTGAGGCGGTCGTTGAAGGTCAGATCCGGAAACACCGGGGTGACGCTCCTCTTCTGATCGAGGAAGAACCGACCCATGGCCACCGCCGACTTGAGTCCGGGAAGGCTCATCGGAGACGGGGTTGCGGCCTCGGCCGCAGTCAGGCGCCCGGCCAGATCGTCCAGATAGGCGGGCAGCTGGACGTCCAGACCCGGCTGATTGAACGCGAGGGCGGGCCCCATCATCATCTGCCGCGTCTTCTCGTGGGCTATGACCTTCACACCCGGAAAGGCACGACGGTAGACCTCGGTCCCATACCAGTGGTCCCAGTGCCAGTGTGAGTTGACCAGGTACCTGACCGGCTGGTCGGTCAGCTTCCGGATTTCGGACAGCACGGCCTCGGCCGCGGCGGGAGTGCCGTTCGTATCAAAGACCAGAACTCCCTCCTTCGAAAAGATGGCCACCGAGTTTCCATCGAAACCGAAGTCGCCATAGGGCGGGGTCATGAAGACGTGGACTCCCGGAGCCACTTCCATTCGCCTCGGCGGTTCCAGCGAGCCGGCGACTCCCAGGGCTGGGGCGAGGGACAGCGCGAGGAAGACGAGGCCTCGGGCGAGGGGGAACGGTTCATCGGGCGATTCAGGCTTCACTTGGGCTCCTGGTGCTGGGTCGATCGGCTCCGGTCTTGGAAACAATCGAGGGTTGAATGCGGAGTCAGCAAGCGGTGTGCCGTCGCAAGTCCTGCGGAGACGGGGCTCCGGCGCCCGGGTGGTTCGCGAGCGGACAACCGGCGTCCCAAGACCGGCCGGCCCGGCTCGGCCCGGAGGCCGGGCGAGGACGAGGCGCGGCCCGGACGCCCGGGCCTGCGGGGGACGGGTTGTTAGACTGCGTTCAAGTGAGTGAACCAAGACGCGTTCGCGCGTGGGCCCTGGCCGCCCTGATCCTGCTGACCCTGATCTGGGCCTTTCAATCGCTGAGCGGGTATGCGGCCCGTGAGGTGTCGCGCCGGATCCAGGAAACTGCGGACCGCCTCGGCCTTCAGGCGCGCTTCGATGGCATTCAAATAGGCCTGCTCCCGGCACTCGAGCTGACTGGCATGGTGGTGGAGAAGGCGGGCGTCTTCTCCGCCCGGACGGCGCGGGTGAGCGTGACGCCTGGCCTCGGCGGACCGGGCGGAACGACTCTGGTGGCCCGGGTATCCGTGGATGAAGTCCTGATGACCCTTCCCGCCGAGATGCAACTGCGGATCCATCCCGCGACCTGGGCCGTCGACCGCAAGCGTACGATCGCGCTCGAGTCCCCAGGGGCGGGACTGACCCTGAGCGGGGGAACGGGAGCGAGGGGGCCGTTCCTGGATGTGCGGGCGGCGCAACTCAACCTGGATCCGCTGGTGACCTTCGAGATTGAAGGCATCCCCGCTCGAGAACTGGGAATTCTGGATGGGTGGCTCCATGCGGAAGGCGATCCGCGCCGGGACTTCCAGGGGCAGGTGCGGGGGTCTCTTCTGGACGGTCGCGGAACCCTCAACCTCGTGGTCACACCGGTCAAGTCCGAAACCCGGCTGGAAATCCTGACCACCCTGGAGGCTTTCGATTTCGCTCGCGTGTTCGGCGCTCTGGGCCTCGAAGGCTCGCCGCCGCCGGGCGAACTGGGCCTGCTCTCCGGGAACATCAGCGCCAGTGGTCCTCTCGGCGACCCGGGATCGCTCGATGTGATCGAGGGTCTGGATTTCAAGCCCCCCCGGCGGCGGCCCTCTTCGGTGACCCGGCTGCGGGACGACTTCATTCACCAGGTCACCACCAATCAGGGGGCGCAAAAGCGGATCGAAGTGTCCCCGGAATCGCCTGACTTCATCGCCCTTCCCGATGTCCCGCCCTTGTTCATCCGGGCCCTGTTGATCGCCGAGGACGGCGCCTTCTTCTCCCACCCCGGCGTGGATCTGACCGAGGTGCCGAAAGCCATCGCCACCAACTGGGCGCGGGGAGAGTCGGTGCGGGGCGCATCCACCATCACCCAACAACTGGCCAAGAACCTTTTCCTCACCCGCGAAAAGAGCCTGCATCGCAAGCTCAAGGAGCTGTCCTATGCGTTTCTGCTCGAGTCGACCTTGGGGAAGGTGCGCATCCTCGAGATCTACCTCAATATCATCGAGTGGGGCCCGGGGCTGTATGGCCTGAAACCGGCCGCCAGGCACTATTTCGGCAAGGAGCCATCGGATCTCACTCCAAAAGAGGTGGCGTTTCTGGTCTCTCTCATCCCCGGTCCAATCAAGTATCAACGGTCCATTCAAGGCGATGAGCTCGGCCCGGGTTTCGACAATCTGGTCAACAACCTGCTGGTCAAGCTCCGCTCGGTCGACGCCCTCACCGAGGAGGAGTACGAGGCGGCTCGCGAGGAGAAGCTCCTGTTTCGTTGGACAAACACTGATACGGACGAGAGCGTCACGAGTCCCGCGATCCAGAAGTCCCAGGATCAATGACCGCCGTGCATGATGCGCACGTTGTGAATCAGCCATCCACCCCCGCTCCAGACCACGCCGCCCAGAGTCAGGACGGCAACCACGACAAGAACGACTTTCCATCGACGATTCATGGGCTTGGATCTCCGGGTGGAAGCTGCCGGCGCTTCTGACTATTCGAAGCCGAGAGCGTCGCGCACCGGCGACCTCGAAGCGTTCCAGGCGGGAATGAAGCTGGCGAGGCCGCTCAGAGCCAGAGAGGCCGCGAACCACACCGCGAGTCCGTTGAGGTCGAAGGAGAAGCTCAACTCGGAATTGAACATCACTGAAGCGAGGAAATTGCCGAGGCCTCTGCTGAGAGGCACCGCGAGCGCCGAGGCGATGGCGAAGCTCATCAGACCGATGAAAAGTCCCTCGGTCACCACGATCAGCCACACCACCCGGGACGAGGCGCCGATCGCCCGCAGCACGCCCATCTCCCGCCGGCGCTCCAGCACATTGAGGCTCATGGTGGTCATGAGGCCCAGCCCTCCGACCCCGCCGATGATCACGGACATCACGACCAGGAAGATGTAGATCATCAGCATGTGCTGATCGAATCCGAAGCGGCTCTCGGTGTGGCTAAGCGTCGAAAGCGCTCTGATCCCTTCCTCCTCGAGATTGAGATCCATCGCTTCGCGGAACCGATCAATCGATGCGGGGTCCGACTGGTCGAGGGCCACCCGAACCGAGTTGGCCATGCCCCCATGTCCGCCCGCACGCTCGAAGTAAGTGCGCGACACATAGCCCACGGGCGGGGAGAAAGCCTCGCGTGAGATGCCCACCACACGCCAGGTGGACTCGGCCGGTCCCATGCGCAGCACCACCGATTGGCCGACCTTCAGTTGCGGGTATCGCGCCGCCAGCGCCGTGTTGACCACCAGGGCATCGACGTCTTCGGGAAGCAGGTCGCGGCCTTCGCTGATCTCCAGCTTGAGCATCTTCGTGCCCGGCTGAACGCCCAGCACGGGGAAGCGCGCGCTCGCCGGCTCGCCCGCGGCGTGATCGCCACCTCCGCCTGCCGCCCCTCCGTGGAGTCCGGCGCCGCTCGCGGGCTCAGCGGAGGAGGGCTCAGCCGGAGTCACTACGGACCCCTCGGTTGCGATCCAGCCCTCCGAACGCACCGCGCCGGGTGTCCTGGCCAGGGCTCGTTCGATGTTCTCGATCGGAAGCATCGTCCCAAGATTCACGGACAGGTCGAATCGCTTCGAGGCGAACAGGTGATCAAGGGTGTGGATCATGGACGTCTTGATGTTCAGGGCCGACATGAAGAACAGACCCCCGGCGCTCAAGGTGAGAACGGTTAGGCCGAGCCGGGCCCTGCGCCTGAAGCTGTTGCGAATGGCGAGGAGGAGCGGGCGGGTGACACCGCCGACTCCGGCCAGGGCGCGATCGAGAGCGCCGCCGCCAAAGCCGCGATCGGCGACCCCAAAATCGGAGAGGGCCTCCCACACCGAGATGCCGCTTCCCTTGAGCACTGGATATGAAGCCGCGAGCAGTGGCGTCACCAGGCCGACCAGGGCCACCAGCAGGTAGACCCAGGCCGGAACCGCGAAGCTCGTCATGTCGAAGTTGAGGAATCCCGCGAGATACCGGCACAGGACGCGACCCCCAAGAACTCCAATGGGGACGGCGATGACCACCGCGGCGACGCCGAGAAGCAAGGCCTGACCAAAGTAGATCAAGGCGATCTGGGCGCGGGTGCCGCCAATCGCCTTCATCATCCCGATCTGACGGACCTGCGAAGCCATGAGCGCGGTCAGCAGATTCACCACCAGCACGCCGCTCAGAGCCAGGACGAGCAGACCGAAGCTCGAGATGGCGAGGAGCAGCATCCCCATGAGATCGGCGTGCGGGTGCTTCCCCGGGTCAGGACTCTCGACTCGACGCACCGGGCGGCCTCGATCCTCCAGAATTTTTTTCACGCCTTCGGCCACCGCGGCGATGTGAACCCGATCGAACCGATCACCCGACACCAGAATCTTCAACTGGTCGAGGACGGGTTCCTCACCCAAGGACGCCAGAGTCTCGAGGGTGATGTAGCCGTAGACGACGTTCTCCATCCGGGCCTGAGCCCGGCCCACATCGTGGACGCCTCCGCTCACCTGCAACGTCTGATCCTCGCCGCTCGGCATCTTGACCGTGACCGCCTGACCGATGCTGGTTTTCGCGACCTGAAAGGCGTCGCGCTCGATCAGAATCTCGCCCTTCCCCGGCGGCCACGCTCCGGTTTCAGGTGTGATCGTGCTGACCTTGATGTCGGCGAAATCCTTGACCACGAAGAGCACCGCACTCCGCCACTGCGCCGGACCGGCCTTCAGCCTTGCCGCCACGGCCCGTCGAGCCTCCACCAGATGGACGCCCGGGTTGGCGCCGACCGCTACCAGCAGCTCGTCGTCAATGGCGTCCGTGCGGATGGTGAAGGAAGCGGGGTTGGTGGCGAGGTATCCGTGATTGAGCTCGCGATTCAGGATGGCGTAGCTCGCCAGAACGGCGGAAAAGGCGGCGATGCCAAGGGCGATCGCCGCCACCACCAGACCGGAGCGCATCCGCTCCAGCCAGAAGTCGCGGGTGACTTTGCGCCAGCGTGGGCTCATCGCACCACCACTCCGTCCACGATGTGAACGGTCCGATCGATCACGCTCGCGATATCCTGCTCGTGGGTGGCGATGACCACGGTCGTGCCCGCGCTGGCCAGGGCGCGAAACAGGCCGAGGACGTCCTTGGCGGTGGCGGAGTCCAGATTGCCGGTGGGCTCGTCGGCCAGGATCACCGGTGGTTCGTTGGCGAGCGCGCGGGCGATGGCCACGCGTTGCTGCTGACCGCCCGATAGCGCGGAAGGCAGTTTGTGCGCCTGCTCGGCCACGCCGACCCGGTCCAGCAGATGAAACGCACGCGGCCTCCGATCCGCCGGGGGAAGGGTTCCGCGAAAGTCCATGGGAAGCATCACGTTCTCCAGCACGGTGAGCGTCGGCAGAAGCTGGAAGAACTGAAACACCAGTCCCACATTCCCGCCGCGCCAGAGCGCCAGAGCGTTCTCACTCATCCCCTGGATCGCGGTCCCGCCCACGCTCACCGAGCCCGAGGTCGGCCGATCGATCCCTCCCACGAGGTTGAGCAGAGTCGACTTCCCGCTGCCGGACTTCCCGACCACGGCCACGAACTCTCCGGCCTCGATGGTGAGATCGACACCGCGAAGGGCGGCGAACGAGCCCGCCGGTGTCTCGTAGGTCTTGTTGAGCGAGAGGAGTTGAATCAGCATGGCCGCACCCTAGCGGAGCCGCTCTGAACCGTGCGTGAACGCGCCGTTCATCCGCGGTTCAGGCGGCGATCGGCTATAACGAGGCCTTGGAAACCGGCAAGTGCGTGTTCTGGTAGCCCGCGACAGGCGGGCACTCCCGCGATGGTAAACGTGTAGGTCAAACAAGCGAGGCCTGCTGTTCCGGGCAGGAACGCAGCGAGGGAGTACTCTCGAAGCGGAACATCTCGTGAACTCGAAAGCTCTCGGCGTGGGCGTTGTGATCGTCCTGCTGTTGGGCGCCATTGTCGGTTGGCTCGTGGCCGCTTCGCGCGGCCGGGCTCGTGACTTCCTCGATCCGATGGGACCCGTCTTCACTGGACCCCTCCCTCCACCGGCGGGCGGCCCCGTCAACCGCCGGTCAAGAGATCGCTTCTCCGTGGTGTCGTTCAATGTCCATTACGGCTACGCGAGCGGCGACATCGCGCCGACCCTGCGGGCGAACGGAATGGCCGATGCGGACATCCTTCTCCTGCAGGAGAGCAACGAGCGGACAGTTCGCGAGGTGGGAACCGCCCTGGGGCTCGCCTACGCCTACTGCCCCGCGACCGTCCACCCGACCAGCCGCGACCTCTTCGGGGTGGCGATCCTGAGCCGCTGGCCCATCACGGCTCACCGGAAGATCCTCCTCCCCGACCACAGCTACTTCGACGCCGCGCGGAAGACGGCGATGACCGCCGTGGTCGCGGTCGAGGGCGCCCCGGTTCAGGTCGTGAGCGTGCACCTGCAATCGGGGATGCTCGGCCGCGGCTATTCGGCCCAGCTGCAGAGCCTTCTCGCCTGCCTCACGCGGAGTGTCTACGAAGGGGAACCGACGCCCACCGCGCTCCCCCGAGCGAGCGCGCTCGTGATCGGCGGCGACTTCAATACCTGGAACAGCGGCCTCGGCGACGTGCTGGCGGCGGCGATGTCCGGCGCATCGTTGGAGCAGGTCGACGGCATTCGCGGGACGTTCTCCAAGTCGCCGGACGACACCGCGCGGAAACACACTTTCGACTACTTCTTCTCGACGCCTGGTCTCAGGGCCGGCCCGGGTCGCGTGGGGCGGGTGCGAACCGGCAGCGATCACTACCCGATTGAGGCGGTCTTCAGGATCCCGTGAATTAGATTTCCACGGACCCGATGCTGATCGGGCCCGAGAAACACTTCGAGCGTTTCCATGACTGGGACCTCTTGCGACGGACGGCTTGAACAGAGCTGCATCTGCGGCAACGCCATCGACCCTCGCATCATCGATGACTTCGATGAATCCGTCTGGGAGTGTAGGTGAAAACAAGCGGGGTTTTCCCATCAAGTCCAGCTCGGCAAGGGGAAGCTTCGCGCTCGCCTCTGTCTCCGGCGGCAGCTTCACATTGGCCGTGGGCAATCGCCCAACTTCAAGCGAAGGCTGAGAGCGACTGAGTCGAACTTATGGTCTTGAGGCCTTTCTTCAACCTCTCCTCTCGATCCTCTTCTTGGCGCCTTCAACCTGCTGGATGCTCTTCTGCGGTGTGGGCAAGGCCTCCGGCATGGTGCCGCCCAGTTCTTTGATGGTTTGTCGGACCTTTCGACCTACTTCCAAATGGGTCTGATTCGCCTGGCCCTTGTCCTTTACCCGATCGCGTTCGAGCTTCTCTTCGGTTTGGGTGGCGCGAAACAGATTCGCCGCAAGTTCGGTGCTGCCCATGTGGTCCAGAATCTTCTGGCTCTTCGCCAAGCGCTTGCGGGCGTGAAGATCTTTCGCGGTCAAACCGCCATACAGGCCTCGATAGCCGTGGTCCTGGAAGATGGCATAGTCCAGACCGGTCTCGACGCCTGCCTTCTTGGCTGCCCGGGCAAGATGCTTATTGTGCACCGCCAGTTCGTTTCGAATCGCGAGCCGCTTGTCATCTTCCGACAGAGCGGCGAAGCGTGAATCGTCGGCCAGCTCTTGGCGGCGAGTCTGGGTCGCGAAGTACGTCTGTCCGTTGGCGATGAGTGGCTTGGATGGATCGCCGTTCTGAACGATCAGGTAGCAGGCGTAGCGTGAGAGGCGGTAGTCCTCAACCTGCCGCTTGGCGCCGGAACCGATTTCGACCATTGTGAGGAGATCCTCAATATGGTCCTCCACGCGCTGGCCGCTGTTGCGGCAGGCTTCCATTGCCTTCCCAATGACGGGGAGAAAATGGCGGTACTGCGAGTAGTCGAGCACGGCCGCCAGTTCGCGAGCGAGCCAGAAGCCGTTGCCCTTCGTGTCGCGGTGGCGAATACTTTCGAAGGTGGCGTGATGCGCCTTGGAGATCTCATTTTCGGGCACGGATTCTTCCTCAATGGGAGTCGAGGCTGGGCAAGCAGGCGAGCGGGCAACCGCGCAATGTCGTCCAGCTGCGCCTTGGCCGCCGACCGCATATCGAACTCGGGTGAGCCTCGCTCACGGGCCTCACCCAGTATAGGCGGCCACGCACCCAGCCGCTGGTGGGAACAAGGTGTCACGGCCCGATGACCACGCAACCGACTGGCTGTTGTTCGACGCAGGAGCCGGTTTCCGACCCCCGGGCCAGCGACCGGCCGATTGGGCTCGAGGGCCGCCGCGGGCTCCGAAGCAACGTGACGACGTTTCCAACCCGTTTGGGAATCCAGGGAGTTTTGGCGACTCGGCGTGGCGAGGACGTCATGAGGCACGGCTTTCATCTCGGGCGCCGCCACTTCTCCATCGCCCAGGGTTCCGCGATGGAGTGCGCCGCCGCCCTCAACATCCTCCGCGTGACCGGCCGGCCCATGCAGCTGAACGGCGCAGCCTTGCCTGTACAGTGTTCCAAAGTCTTTTTTGGATGTGAGCGCCGAAGCCTGGCACAGCTCTGCCGCGTTGGCCTTCAACTTGCCGGACCGGAGGACGCGAAACAGACCGAGGACGTCCTTTTGGATCGCGGTCCCGCCCACGCTCACCGAGCCCGAGGTCGGCCGGTCGATGCCTCCCACCAGGTTGGGCAGGGTCGACTTCCCGCTGCCGGACTTCCCCACCACGGCCGCGAACTCTCCGGGACCGCTCTGAACCGTGCGTGAACGCGCCGTTCATCCGCGGTTCAGGCGGCGATCGGCTATAACGAGGCCTTGGAAACCGGCAAGTGCGTGTTCTGGTAGTCGAAGACGAAGCCTCTCTTTCCCGGCAGCTTGAAGCGGCTCTCGGTGAGGCGGGCTACGTCGTGGACTGCGCCGACGACGGCGAGAAGGCCGACTTCATGGGTCAGACCGAGGGGTACGACGCCGTGGTGCTCGACCTCGGCCTTCCCAAGATCGACGGCCTGACCCTGCTTCGGCGCTGGAGAGACCAGGGCCTGTCCGTGCCTGTGGTCGTGCTCACCGCGCGTGGGGCCTGGCACGAGAAGGTTCAGGGTATCGACGGCGGCGCCGACGATTATCTCTCCAAGCCTTTTCGAATGGAGGAGTTGTTGGCGCGACTGCGCGCGCTGATTCGTCGATCCGGTGGCCAGGCGCGGCCGGAGTTGCGCTGCGGAAGCGTGACTCTGGATCCGAGAAGCGCCCGGGTCACCAGGGACGGCGAGTCCGTGAAGCTGACCGGCCATGAATTCCGGGTCCTCTCCTACCTCATGCACCAGCAGGGACGGGTCGTGTCCCAGAGCGAACTCACCGAACACATCTACGCGCAGAACTTCGATCGCGACTCGAACACGGTTGAGGTCTTCGTGGCTCGCCTTCGCCGCAAGCTGGGGTCGGCGTGCATCGAGACCGTGCGGGGCCTGGGTTACCGGATGGAGTCAGCGCCTTGAAGCCAACGAGCGCTCTCCGCTCGCGCCTGGTGGTCGGGTCGTTGTTGTGGACGATCGGGCTGGTCACGGTCACGAACGTGGTCATCCTGGGATTGCTTCTGCACCGGTACCCGGGTTGGACGGTTCACTTCGGCGCGATGAGCGTGGTCGCCCTCGGCCTGCTGATCGCGGGCCTGGCCCAGCTGCGCAGCATTCTGGCCCCGTTCCGTCAGTTGCAGGCCCGTCTCGCCGCCGTCCGCGACGGCCGGGAGCAACGCCTGGAGGGGGGCTACCCGCCGGAAGTGCAGCCGCTGGTGACCGACCTCAATGTCCTCCTCGACCACCGCGCTCAACTTGTTCAAAGAGCGGTGGCGAAAGCCGGCGATCTGGCTCACGGACTCAAGACACCGCTCGCGGTCCTGGGGCATGAGGCAGAGCGACTGACCCAGGCGGGTCACTTCGAGGCCGCCGCGATCGTGTCCCAACAAGTCGAGCGGATGCGCCGGCAGATCGACTATCACCTGGCTCACGCCCGGGCCGCCGCTTCGGGCTCGACGCTGGGAGCCACTGGTTCCGTTCTGGACTCCGCGCAGGGCATCGCCCGGACGCTGTCGCGTCTTCATGCGGAGAAAGGAATGGCGATCGAGGTCTTGGTCTCCCCCGCGCATTGTGTTCGGGCTCAGCGCGAAGACCTGGATGAGATGCTCGGGAATCTCCTCGACAACGCCTGCAAATGGACGAAGTCGAAAGTGACGATCGAATCAAGCGAGGGCCCGTCGGGTACTCTCATCGTGGTCGAGGACGATGGCCCCGGGATCCCTGCGAACTTGCGGGAACGAGTTCTGCAGCGCGGTGTGCGCGCGGACGAGGCGGCCCCGGGGTCGGGTTTCGGCCTCGCCATCGTCGCGGACCTCGCCGAGCTGTACCGGGGATCCATCTCGATCGAGGCATCTCCTCTCGGCGGAGTCCGGGCGCGACTGACCCTTCCCTCGTGCTCGCCGTCTTGAGACCCACGAGCGCCGGGTCCGGACATCGGCGTTCCGGAATCGGACAATCGGCGGGCCGAGAAGGTCGAAGGGCTCCGCTTTCCAGGGGTGGCCTCAGGGGCACGGACCTTGCTGGGATCGTGGGGTGCTCTCTGAGATTCGACCGTTCGGCCTCGCCATCGCGGTGGAGTCGGAGGAAGCGCAGATCCGAACCACCGTCGAATCCATGAATCTGCCCTATCCAAACGCCATGGGCTCCGGCGATATCGCCCTTCTCTTCGGCGACATCGTCAGCGTGCCGACCTTGTTCGTATTCGACCGGAACGGGAAGACGGTCAGCGTCTTCTATGGCGCTCCTCCCGATCTGCACGCGCTGGTGGACGAGGCCATCGCTCTGGCCTCCAGATAGGAGGCTCGCCGCTCGGGTGGCGGCCTATTGATTCCAGTTCGGCGGCGTCAGGCCCAGCAGATGCTGGACCAAGAAGCCGAAGCGCAGGCGCTCTCCACAGGGCCCGCTTTCGCCGCCGCGTCCGGCGTTGTGTTCGGCCCCCGGCATAGCCAGCAGGTCGAATCGCTTGTTGTCCTGATCAGCGCGTTCGCCACCTGCATCGTGGAGGAAGGCCCGCCCGCCGACCCGCCGTAGATGGCCCCGCGCCGCGGAGCCCCCTACCGTGGATACTGAAGGGTTCCGGAGAGAGCGTGAATGCCGCTCAGTTCGTGGCGGGTCAGATAGTCGACAAGTCCGCCCTCGATCTCCGCATAGATGTTCGGCCGCGAGAAGTTGAGCGTGCCCACCTGAACCGCGGCGGCGCCGGCGATGAAGAACTCCAGGGCATCGTTCGCGGAGGCGATGCCGCCGATGCCGATGATGGGGATCTTCACCGCCCGCGCGGCCTGCCAGGTCATGCGCACGGCCAGGGGCCTGATGGCCGGGCCGGACAGTCCTCCGGTCCCGAACGCGAGCTTCGGCTTCTTGGACTCGACGTCGATGGCCAGGCCGAGGAACGTATTGACGCACGAGATCGCGTCGGCCCCCGCCTCTTCGCAGGCTCGGGCAAAGACGGTGATGTCGGTGACGTTGGGCGAGAGCTTGGGAATGACGGGCAGAGAACTGGCGCGGCGAACCGCGGCCACGACGTCGTGGGTCATCACCGGGTCGATACCGAAAGCGATGCCGCCCGTCTTCACGTTCGGGCACGAAATGTTGATCTCCAGGGCGTGAACCCCCGGGGCCTCGCTCGCGATCCGTGAGACCTCCGCATACTCCTCGACCGTCTCGCCGCAGACGTTGACGATGACCGCGGTGTCGTAGGCACGCAGCTGAGGCAGAAACTTGTCGACGAAAACACGGATCCCCACGCCTTGAAGGCCAATGGCGTTCAGCAGTCCGGCCGGGGTTTCCACGATGCGAGGGACCTCACAGCCATCGCGAGCGGCCAGATACAGACCCTTGGTCACGATGCCGCCGAGGGTCGAAAGGTCGACCACGTGGGCGATCTCCACACCGTACCCGCAGGTTCCCGAGGCCGCCAGGAGCGGGTTCTTGAGGGTGAGCGCGCCGATCCGCACCTGGAGCGAAGGACCGGCCGCTGGACTTTTGGCGCTCATGCCGGGTCTCCGTGAGGCCAGATGACCCGCCGTGAATCGAAGACCGGGCCTTCGGTGCACGCCGGACGATTCTTCGGTCCGGCTTCTCCGGGCTCCTGGATCTTCACCACGCACCCCAGGCAGGTCCCCACCCCGCATCCCATCCAGGGATCGAGGCTCACTTCGCATGGGATCTCGCGCTCGGCCGCGATCCGCGCCACCGCCTGCATCATGGCCCCGGGTCCGCAGGCGTAGAGCCGCGCGTTCCCCGCCGTTTCCGAAAGAGCGGAGAGAAGGGGCCCGGTCACTCTCCCCTTCTCCCCCCGCGACCCGTCATCGGTGGAAAGAGTCATGGGAATGTCGCGTCGTTCCAGTTCGCCGATCAGGGGGAGATCGACAGCACTTCGCCCTCCGTAGAAGAGGTGAAGGGCGGCCCGGCCGGGCGGGAGGACACGGGAGAACAGCGCAAAAGGAGCCACTCCATAGCCGCCCCCCGCCAGGAAGACGCGCTCGCCTTCGCGGGGCAGGGAGAACCCGCGGCCCAGGGGCCCGAGCACCCGGGCGTTCTCCCCTTCGCGAAGGTCGAAGACCGTCCTTGAACCCGGACCCACGGCCTTCAAGAAGATGGTGAACCGGCCCGAGACGGGATCGGTGTCCATGATGGAGAACGGGCGGCGGAGGATGAGATCGCCGGGAGCCTCCGGCTGGATCATGGCGAACTGCCCGGCCTTGGCCTGCGCCAATTCGCGGTGCTCGAAGGTCAGCAGGGCGTACGCCCCGCCCAACGACTCACGCCTCACGAGCGGGCAGACTCGGTCCGCCGCGGCCGGCCCGGGATCCGTCACTTCTGGTCGGGTCCCTCGGATCTTGCCGCGGCGAGCCGGGCCTCGAGTTCCCTGACCCTCCTGATCAGATCCGGAAGCTGTTTGAGGCCGGCGCTGACTTTGAGCCACACGCGCGCGTCGAAAGCAGGACTGCCCGCCATTCGGGACCCGGAAGGGATTTCGCCATGAAGGCCCGATTGGGCGCTCACGATGACGTCGTCGCCGAGGGTCACATGGTCGGCGACCCCCACCTGACCGGCCAGGATCACGCGATCGCCCACCCTCGTGCTCCCTCCGACTCCTACATGGGCGCACACCACGCCGTCCTCGCCGATCTCGACGCTGTGTCCGATCTGGACGAAGTTGTCGAGTTTGGTTCCCCGCCTGATGCGGGTGACGCCCATCGAGGCCCGGTCCACGGCGGAGAGGGCTCCGATTTCGACATCGTCCTCGATCTCGACCACGCCGATCTGGGGGATCTTCACGTGCTTTCCGTCTTCGTCCCGGGCGAAGCCGAAGCCGTCAGCGCCGATCACCGCATTGTTGTGGATGATCACCCGGCGGCCGATTCGGCAGCCCTCGCGCACCGAGACCCCGGAGTGGAGGGTGGTGTCCTCACCCACCGAGGCTCCCCGATAGATGACCACATGGGGGTGAAGCGCCGCCCGCGCGCCAATCGAAGCCCCCTCCCCCACCGACACGAACGCCCCCACGTGCGCGGAGGCGTCGACCCGCGCCGTCTTGTGCACGACCGCGGTCGGATGAATTCCGGGCGCCTCGGCCAGGGAAGGGTGGAGGATGGCGGCGGCATTCGCATAGGCCAAATACGCGTCCTTGACCACCAGGATCGCGGAGAAGGAAGGGGCGCCGGTTTCGGGAGCGAGAAGCGAAGGATCGCTCACCATGAGAACGGAAGCGCGGCAGGACACCAGCCGGGCCCGGTACTTCGCGCTGGAGAGGAAGGAGATCGACCCCGGCGTGGCGGCTTCCAGCGGGGCCACACGGTCCACCTCGGCGTGAGCGTCGCCTCGAACTTCACCGCCGAGGCGGCGGGCGAGCTCGGCGACCTTCAAGACTTCGGAATGGGCGGCGGCGGAGCCGGAGCCGGAGCCGGAGTCCCGGTTCCAGCACCGGAGCCTGCGCCGGCCGCTGCTTTTCCTGCGGCCACCGGACCATTGAGCACGGCGCCCTCGCGCACGACCAACTGCCCGGCCTCGATGGTCCCCGTAATCCTGCCCGTCTCCAGAACAACCAGCTTGCGGGCGGTGATCTTCCCGGAGAACGTGCCTCCCACTTCAGCCATCTCGGCCTGCACCGTGGCGTCGACGGTGGCCGAGGACGTGAGGACGAGGGCTCCCGAGAGATGGACCTCACCCTTGAACTTGCCGGCAATGGTGGCGTCCTTGCCTTGAATCTTTCCATCGATCGCGGTTTCAGCGTCGATCAGCGTCCGGCCTGGTTCTTGAGCCATGGTCGGGATCTTATCCGCTGTTGCGCCAGGGGTCGACCCCGGTGGTCTGAGCCAACCCGGCCGGGAGCCTCAGCGAACGATCTCGCTTCAACGGGTTGAATGGCGCTTCAGTCGGCTGAATCGCAGAAGCGACATTCATCACACGAGGGTCGGCCCGGGGTCGAAGTGGCGTCGTCCCCACGGGGCATCGTTCACAGGCCACAGAGAGTGTGGGGGGAACGAAACATGACCGGCATCACAAAGGCGCGAAACCTGGCACGCTCCATGCTCGTCTGTACGGTTCAGAGGCCATATGAAAGGGGCCCCAGCCATGACATTGGACAGGACACTCAAGTACACCGGACTCGCAATCGCCGGGGGCGCCATCGGAGCAGCCATCGGCATTCTGGTAGCTCCGGCCTCAGGGGCGGAGACCAGACGCCGCATCTCGAACCGGATAGAAGAGGAGCGCGACGAATTCCTGAAGCGCATCCGCAAGGATCCGCGACGCGAAGAGGGGTATCCCTACTCCGTGATCTCCGCCTAGAGAATTCGCTCAAGGACCCGGGCAGGAGAGAAGAAGGCAGGACGAAAAGCCCCGGACAAAAGGCCCGGGAAAGGATGCCGTCTCAAAAGGACGGCTTCCCCTGCCGTGCTAAACTGCAGTTGCCGTAAGTTCCGCGTCCCATGAGTCTCGTCGCAGACAAATCCCCGCGTGACGCGGGGATTTTATTTTTCTGATCGGTAGTTACGCTCCACTCCTGAGGCCCCTAAAAGAATGCCCAAGTCCGGCGAGGCTGTCTCGCCCGTCATCTCAAAGATCGTCGGCACGGCTCGCGACGTCGAGTCCAGAATTAACGGGCTCAAGAGGCCGGAGATGAAGTTCCCCCTTCGCACGCTCGCGAATGTCCGCTACTCGGCGAAGAAGGGTCACTTCGAGATGCTGGGCAAGAAGAAGGAACGCACGCTCACGGTGTCCACGGTCAAGACCTTCGCCCAGACCCTGCGGATGATCTCTCTCTCCAAGACCCTCATCGAGACGAACGATTTCGCCACCAAAAGGGACGCCTACTATCAGACGAAGAACTGGGACGACGCCCGCTGCGACGAGCAGCCGGAGTCCGACACCATCCTGGACGACGTCGAGGCCCTCTACTCCGTCAACAAGGAGCAGCTCGGCTTCGAGCCGGACGATCACGGTGGCCTGGTGGCGGGAGAGCTGATCGTCCTCGATCAGGAAAAGGGCTCGGGACGGCCGCTCGAGATCGACTGCACCAAATTCGGATCCGGCTCCTACGGCATTCCCATCAACGTCGATCGCCTCCGCGGCTTCAAGACCAAGGCCAAGTTCATCCTGGCCATCGAAACCGGGGGCATGTTCGAGCGGCTCAACTATCACCGCTACTGGGAGACCGCGAACTGCATCCTCGTCTCCATGGCCGGCGTCCCCACCCGGGCGGTGCGCCGTTTCATCCGGCGCCTGGCCGACGACCACAAGCTCCCCGTCTACGTTTTCGTGGACTGCGATCCCTACGGGATCGGCAACATCTATCGCACCTTGAAAGTGGGCTCGGGAAACAACGCACACCTGAACGAGTTCTTCTGCGTGCCCCAGGCCAGTTTCCTGGGTGTCACTCCCCAGGACATCATCGACTACAAGCTCCCGACCCATCCGCTCAAGGACGTCGACATCAAACGAGCCAAGGATGCGCTCAAGAACGACCCCTTTTTCGGGCACTATCCCCAGTGGGCCAAAGCCCTCGAGCATCTGCTCAAGATGGGAGTTCGCGCCGAGCAGCAGGCCTTCGCGAAGCACACCCTCAACTTCGTTCTCGACACCTACCTGCCCGAGAAGCTCAAACACCCCAAGTCCTTCCTTCCCTGATTTTCGACGACGGTTCGGCGGGCGAGCCGTGCTCCCCTCCGCGGTACCCATAAGAAGCCCATCAAAGCCATGCCCAACAAGAAGAAACCCAAAGTGACCCGAAAGCCAGCCGCCGCTAAGCAATCTCCGAATACCAGGCCCGGCAAGAAGCCGGCGGCCAAGGCGGGGGTTGCAGCCAAGAAACCGCTTCCCGGCAAGGCCGGAGCGGGCGGCAAGAAGCCAGCCGCCGGCAAGGCCGCGGTTCCGGTCCGGAAGCCCGTCCGTCTGACCCCGGCCGAGCGAGCTCTGGTCCGGGCGGCGGAAAAGGCGCAGAAGAAGCTGCTGCGCGCGGAACGGGCGAAGGCCAAGCTGGAGGCGAAGATCGCGGCCAAGGCCCTCGCCAAGGAAGCAAGACTCGCCCTCAAGAAGGCGTTGAAGGAGGGTCTCGAGGCTCCCGGCCCCGACGCCCTCGGTGGCAAGGGCAAGGGACTGAATCTCATGGTCGCTCCAAAGGGCAAGGGCAAGGCTGACAAACCGGGCCGAAAGGCGAAGACGCCGAAGCCCCCAAAGGGCCCGCAGTTTCCTCCGGGAACCGTGTTTCTTCCGGACGGTTTCAAGTCACGCGAAGAGATCCAGTATCTGTTCCGCGGCGCGGTGGCCTGCGTGCGCGAGTCTCTGGACATCGCGGCGGCCGAGATCCGGGCCAAGTCCGACAAGCTTCAGCCCAGCCCGTCCGAGCGGGAACTGCTGGAACTCGCGCGCACCGCGGAGGAGCGGTTCCGGGGAGCCATCGAATCCGCACCCCCGAATCGGGCCATTCCCACCAAGCGTACGTTCGCGAGCCTGGTCGAGCGCGCCCGGGCCCGGCGGCGTGAGATCGGATCCTTCATGCGCGGGCTCGACCTCGGCCGGACCGAGCCATCGCACCTCGACACCCACAGTGAGGCCAGCCTTCAGGGCCTGATGGAGTGGGGCGCCCGCCTTGAGATGCTGGCCGACTCCCGCGAAGTCGACAAGCCCGACTTCACTCAGCAGCATCGCGTGCTGGATCAGCTCGAAAGCACCACGGAAATGCTCGTGGTCGATGTCGAACTGACGTTGCGCCGTTACAAGGACCGGATGACCGCTCGAGGACTCGAGCTTTCGACCCTTCCAGTTTGACAAGCTCAAGATCGCTCACCTAAAGTTGCAAGTTCCCGCGCGACTCGCGGCCGCAGGATCAATCTCATCCGCTCATTTTTCGAGAACCCCCTTCCGAACCTAAAAAGACCCAAGAACTACTCAAATGGCGACCTTCGTCCCTTCCGCAAAAGACATCAAACGCGACTGGTTCGTGCTCGACGGCGACAATGTCGTCATCGGCCGGCTGGCCACGGTGGCGGCCCGGCTTCTGATCGGCAAGCACAAGCCGACCTACACCACCTTCCTTGACACCGGCGACCATGTGATCGTGGTGAATGCCGCGAAGGTGGCCTTCACCGGCCGGAAGCTCGAGGGCAAGCTCTACCGTCGCCACTCCGGATACATGGGCGGTCTGACCGAAACCCCAGCCAAGGACCTCATGGCGAAGAAGCCGGTGAGAGCGGTGGAGGAAGCGATCAAGGGCATGCTTCCCAAGACCAAACTCGGAAATGCCATGTACACCAAACTCAAGGTCTATGCCGGGAGCGCTCATCGCCACGCGGCCCAGCGGCCGCAGCCCATCAGCGTGAAGTCGAAGTAATCAAAGCGAATCGAATAAAGAGAAATATCTTGGCAACAGCAATCACAGAAAATCTTGGTACGGGCAAGCGCAAGACCGCGGTGGCCCGCGTGCATCTCCGCCCCGGCAAGGGCGCTTTCTCCTTGAACGATCAGAGCCTCGATGAGTTCTTCGGCGGTCATGAAACCCTGAAGATGATCGTGCGCCAGCCGTTCGTGGCCACCGAGACCATCGAGAAATTCGACGTCATCGCCACCGTGAATGGCGGCGGGGTGGCGGCCCGCGCGGGTGCGATCCGCCACGGCATCGCCCGCGCGCTGCTCGATCTGAACGAAGAGTTCCGGGTGCGCCTCCGCAAGGAGGGCCTCCTGACCCGCGATTCGCGGATCAAGGAGCGCAAGAAGTACGGCCAAAAGGGCGCCCGCGCCCGATTCCAGTTCTCGAAGCGCTAGAAAGAAGTCTCTTATGGAAACCACGCAGTCCCCTGCCGTTCCCGAGCCCGCCGTTCCCGGGTTATCCATGTCCTCCGTTTCGATGGTGGACATCAAGGACCTGCTCGAAGCCGGCGTCCATTTCGGACACCAGACCCGTCGCTGGGATCCCAAGATGCGCGAATACATCTTCGGCGAGCGCAACGGCATCTACATCGTCGACCTTCAGAAGACCCAGGCCATGTTCGGGGAAGCGCTCCGTTACGTCCACGACCTGGCCGCGGGGGGAGGCGTGGTGCTCTTCGTGGGTACCAAGCGCCAGGCCCAGGAAGTGGTCGCAGAGGAAGCGGTCCGCTGCTCCATGCCTTTCGTCAACGAGCGCTGGCTTGGCGGCCTGCTCACCAACTTCACCACCGTGAAGAAGAGCATCGACCGCCTCAAGCAGATCGAGATGATGCTGGCCGAGGGCCGGCAGGATCGCCTGACCAAAAAGGAGTTCGCCGGACTCGCCAAGGAACAGGTCAAGCTCGACAAGAACCTCAAGGGCATCCGCAATATGAAGACGCTGCCCGACGTCGTCTTCGTGGTCGACACCAAGAATGAAGCCATCGCGGTGGCCGAGGCCCGTAAGCTCCGGATTCCCGTAGTGGGCATCGTCGACACGAACTGCAATCCCGATTTCGTCGACTATGTGATCCCCGGAAACGACGACGCCCTGCGCTCGATCCGACTCTTCGCGAGCAAGATCGCCGACGCGGTCATCTCGGGACGCTCGTTGCGCGAGGCGAAATCGGCCGAGATGGCAGCGACGGCCCGCGCCCGGACCGCGGCGGCGGCGGCGGCGGCCACCACGGCCGCGCCGGCGGCCGACGCCACCGTCTGACCCCGCGCTCGCCCCACGGTCTGAAAGGGGCCGGTTTCCCTTTCCTTGAAAGAGGCCGCATGACCGCCCTCAGTGGATTTCCGGAAAGACGTGCTCCCGGAAATCCACTGAGGGCATCAATTTACTTCCCCCCAAGACTCCTCTTTCAAGGCCCGCGTGGGGCCTTGAGCTGAGGGCCGCCAGGAGACCCATGAACATCACAGCTGAAGCCGTCAAGACCCTTCGCGAACAGACCGGGGCGGGAATGATGGACTGCAAGAGCGCGCTCGTCGAGGCCGAAGGCGATATGAACAAGGCGCAGGAAGTCCTTCGCAAGAAAGGCCTCGCCGCCGCGGCCAAGCGATCGGGACGCACCGCCAGCGAGGGCATGGTCGGCCACTACATTCACCCCGGCGCCAAGGTCGGCGTGCTGGTGGAGATCAACTGCGAAACGGACTTCGTGGCCAAGAACGACGAGTTTCAGGCTCTGGTGCGCGATGTGGCCATGCACATCGCCGCCGCCGCGCCGACCTACGTCACCAAGGACGAAGTCCCTCCTTCGGTCGTGGAGAAGGAGATGGAGATCTACCGGGCCCAGGCCACCGGCGCCGGCAAACCGGAAGCGGTGGCCAACAAGATCGCGGAAGGCAAGCTGAGGGACTTCTACGCCACCCAGGTCCTCCTGGAACAGGCGTTCGTCCGGGATCCCAAGCTCACCATCGGCCAGCTCATTCAGGAAAAGGTCGCGCTCATCAAGGAGAACATCGTGGTCCGGCGTTTCGCGCGTTTCCGCGTGGGCGACGCGACACCGGCCAGCCCGACCGAGTAGCCTTAGGGGCATGGCGAAACCAAGACCTGCCCGCCCGCCAAAGACACCAGGCGGGTCGGTCCCGGCCGGATCCGCCGGCCGCGAGGCCAAAGCGGGAAGCGCCCTTAAACCGGTCTACCGGAGAGTCCTGCTCAAGCTCTCCGGTGAAGCCCTGCTCGGGGCCAAGACCTTCGGAATCGACCGCGCTTTCGCCGACTATCTGGCCGAGGAAATCCGGGAGGCGCATGCCTTCGGAGTGGAGATGGGCATCGTGGTCGGCGGCGGCAACATCTTCCGCGGCGTCTCCGACGCGGCCTATGGAATGGACCGTGTGTCCGCTGATCACATGGGGATGCTGGCCACGGTGATCAACGGCCTGGCCCTTCAGGATGCCATGGAGCGAGCGGGCCTCGCCACCCGGGTGCTCTCCGCCATCGAGATGCGCCAGGTGGCCGAACCCTTCATCCGCCGCCGGGCCATCAGGCACATCGAGAAGGGCCGCATCGCGATCTTCGCCGCGGGCACGGGAAACCCCTACTTCTCCACCGACACCGCGGCCGCGCTCCGGGCCACCGAAATCAAGGCTGAGGTGATCCTCAAGGGCACGAAGGTGGACGGGGTCTACGACCGCGATCCGCTGCGCTTCCCCCAGGCCAGGAAGTTCACGAAGGTGAGGTACATCGAGGTCCTGCAGCGCGGACTCAAGGTCATGGACAAGACCGCGATCTCCCTGGCCATGGAGAACAAACTCCCCATCGTGGTCTACAACATCAAGAAGAAGGGTTACCTGAAGCGGGTTCTGAGCGGGGAGAAGCTGGGAACGCTGGTCTGCGACTAGGCAGGCTTCGAGTTCCCGGAGGCGGTGGCGCCACGACCGCAGGCGATACTTCAAAGACCCAGGAGAGGCTTCCAGACATGGCGACAGTGAAAGAGACGATCGACGACGCAAAACACCGCATGGACAGCGCGATCGAAGCGGTCCGAAAGGAGTTCGCGTCCCTGCGCGCGGGGCGCGCGAACGCTTCGATGCTCGATTCCATCAAGGTGGACTACTACGGCACGATGACCCCCTTGAATCAGGTCGGGAACATCGCGGTGCCGGATCCCACCCTCATCACCATCCAGCCCTGGGACGCGGCCCTGGTGGCGGTCATTGAGAAGGCCATTCGCACCTCCGGCCTCGATCTCAACCCGGCCACCGACGGCAAACTGATCCGGGTTCCCATCCCCTCCCCGACCGAGGAGCGCCGCAAGGCGCTGGTGAAGCTGGCCCACAAGGCCGCCGAGGAGGGAAGAGTGGCCATCCGCAACGTCCGCCGGGACGCGAACGACCATTGCAAGAAGGCCAAGAAGGCGTCGGAGATCTCCGAAGACGAGGAGAAACACGCAGAAGCCGACATCCAGAAGCTCACCGACGGGGCGGTGGCCCGGGTGGACGAGATGCTGAAGGCGAAGGAAGCTGAAGTTCTCCACGTGTAGTCGCGGGCTCTCGAATCAGTGAGGAAGCCATGACATTCACCCACCTTGCCTGCTCCCGGTGCGACGCCACCTACGAGAAGGGCCAGCCCCTCTTTCTCTGCGCCTGCGGCGCGCCCCTCTTCGCGCGGTACGATCTGGCCGCGGCGGCCCTGGACATGCGGCCGGGCCACCTCGAACTTCGCGAAAAGACCCTCTGGCGATACAAGGAAGTCCTGCCGGTGGAGAATCCGGAGGATCGCCTGTGCCTGGGCGAGGGCATGACCCCGCTTCTGGAAACACCGGCATTGGGCCAGGCTCTGGGACTACCGAACGCCCTGGTGAAGGAGGAGGGTGGCAATCCCACCGGCTCCTTCAAGGCCCGCGGTCTGGCCCTCGCGGTCTCGATGGCCAAGGCCCTCGGCGCCACCGATGTCTGCCTGCCCTCCGCGGGAAACGCGGGCAGCGCCCTCGCCGCCTATGCCGCCAGGGGAGGACTGAAAGCCCACGTTTTCGTGCCGAACGACATCGCCGAGGTCTTTCTCATGGAGACTCTCGCCTACGGCGCTCATGTGGAGACGGTGGACGGACTGATCACCGACGCGGGACGCATCTGCGCCGGTCTCGCCAAGGAGAACGGCTGGTACGAGTGCGCGACCCTCAAAGAACCGTACCGGATCGAAGGCAAGAAGACCATGGGCTACGAGATCGCGGAACAGCTCTCCTGGAAACTGCCCGACGCCATCCTTTATCCCACCGGCGGGGGCACGGGACTGATTGGCATGTGGAAGGCGTTCGAGGAAATGGAGACCATGGGCTTCATCGGCCCCAAACGGCCGCGGATGTACGCCGTCCAGGCGGAGGGGTGCGCGCCCATCGTCAAGGCCTTCCAGGAAGGCAAGGAGTCGGCTCCCATGTGGGAGGGCGCCACCACCCTCGCTCACGGACTCCGGGTGCCCAAGGCCCTCGGCGACTTCCTGATCCTGCGCGCCCTGCGCGCGAGCCATGGCTCAGCCATCGCGGTCAGCGAAGCCGAGATCATCGAGGGGGTGAAGCTGATGGCTCGAACCGAGGGCCTCTTCGTCGCGCCCGAGGGCGGCGCCTGCGTGAGCGCAGCCATGAAACTCAGGGCTTCGGGGCACCTGTCCAAAGACGACTCGGTGGTGATCTTCAACACCGGCACCGGGTTCAAGTACGTGGACAACATGAAGCCTCTGTGGAACGCGGCCGGCTGATGGCCGCCTCTTCCGCCAAACGCCGGCCGGCTCCGGCCAAGCCGCGCGTCCACGTGATGTTCACGGGGGGGACGATCTCGATGCAGATCGATCCGGCCACCCAGGCCGCGGTTCCGGCCCTGTCGGGTCGAGACATCGTGTCCCACGTGCCCGGAGTTCGGAAGGCCGCCCGTTTGACCCTGGAGGATTACGCCCGGCTCCCGGGTCCCCATGTCGGCCCCCGCTGGATGTGGGCCCTCAAGAAGCGGATCGAGGCTCATCTGGCCGACCCGGCGATCGACGGCGTGGTCGTGGCTCACGGGACGGACACCATCGAGGAAACCGCGTTCCTGGTCGACCTCACCACCGCCACCCGAAAAGCCGTGGTCTTTTGCGGGGCCATGCGAACCCTCGGAGAGGCCGGATCCGACGCCCCCTCCAATCTCCTGATCGCGGTGCAGACCGCGGCCAACCCGGCCGCCCGCGGACATGGCGTCCTGATCGCGCTGGGCGAACAGATCCTGGCCGCGAGCGAGGCGGTCAAGACCCACACCCAGAGTCTGAGCGCCTTCAAGAGCGAGATCGGGCCGGTCGCCATTCTGGATCGAAGCGGGGTGAAATTCGTGCGGAGTCCGGTCCGGCGCCGGTTCGTGAAGACCGGGGCCATCGATCCCCGGGTGGACCTCCATGTGATGGCGGCCGGTTCGGGCGGCGCGCTGATCCGTGCTTCCCTTCTGGGAGGCGTTCACGGCCTGGTCATCGAGGGGACGGGCGCCGGCAATGTCCCACCCCTGGCCGTGCCCGCCATTGAGGAAGCGATCCAGGCGTCGGTTCCGGTGGTGATCGCCTCGCGCTGCGGGTCGGGGTCGGTCGCCCCCCTGTATGGCTACGACGGCGGCGGAGCGCGGTTGCAGAAAATGGGCTGCGTGCTTGGAAGCAACCTCGTGGGCCAGAAGGCCCGCATCCTGCTCATGGTAGCGCTCGGCGGACGCGTTTCCGGCCTCGCCCTGAACGCGCTATTTGAGGCTCCTGGCTCGATCTGACGCTCGAGACGCTGTCGTTCCCCAGGCCAGGGGCGAATGGGCGGGCGCCAGGACGAGCTTCGAGGCGCACCCGGCCAGAGACGGGGCCATGGCGATCAGGAGGAGAATAGAGGGCCACATGAACCCGGTCTGGAGATCATCGCATTGACCTTGCCGAATCCTCGGTCGTGAAGAAGCTCTACTCCCGGTTCCTGGGTGCGGCGCCCGGCCGGTTGCACTTCGCCGCGCATTCCCATCACCCATGGCCCGACGTCACCCGTGACGCCCAGATCGAGGCCTGGGACGACGCGGCCCGGCTCGCGGACCTGAAGTGGGACCGGATCTTCGGAACCGTGGCCCGGGAGGCTCAAGCCCATATCGCGAGGATCCTCGACCTTCCCGCACCCGAACAGATCGCTTTCGCGCCGAACACCCATGAGTTCGTGGTGCGACTCCTGTCGTGCTTTCCTCCCGGTAAGAGGATCAGGGTCGTGACCACCGACTCCGAGTTTCTGAGCTTCTCGAGACAGATCTCCCGGCTCGAGGAAGGGGATCAGGTCGAAGTGATTCGGGTTCCGTCCGAGCCCTTCGCAACCTTCACCTCCCGCTTTGCCGGCGCGGTCCGGGACGCGGAGAACGACCTCGTCTTCCTGAGCCAGGTTTTCTTCAATTCGGGTTTCCTTGTCCGCGACCTCGAAGCCATCGTCGACGCCGCGCCCGCGGCAGCCATGATCGTGATCGACGGCTATCACGGCTTCTTCGCGGTGCCGACCAGCCTGCGCGCGGTGGCCGATCGCGCCTTCTTCCTCGCCGGCGGATACAAGTACGCGCAGAGCGGCGAAGGCGTCTGCTTTCTGGCCGTGCCGCGCGGTTTCGACCTTCGGCCCCTCAACACCGGCTGGTTCGCCGGCTTCGGTTCGCTCGAAAGCGGCGACGTCTCTCGGGTGCCGTTCTCCTCCGACGGCTTCCGCCTGATGGGCGCCACCTTCGACCCGGTGGGCCTGTATCGGTTCAACGCGGTGGCCAGACTCTTTGCCGCCTCCGGCATCGCCATCGAACATATTCACGCGCACGTCAAGGCGCTTCAGGCCCGGTTCCTGGATCGACTGGGCGGCCAGGCCGGCGCGTCCGTACTCGCCTCGGATCTGATCGCACCCCCGGAGGGTATTCGCGGCCTCGGCCATTTCCTGACCTTTCGGAGGAACGATGCGGGGGCGATCGCGGAACGGCTGGCGGCGCGAAACGTGATCGTGGACCATCGCGGCGACCGGTTGCGTTTCGGCTTCGGCGCCTATCACGACGAAAATGACGTCGCGGCGCTCCTCGCGCACCTCTAGTGTCCGTGGTGAAAGTCCGCCGTCGCACCGAGACGAGCCTGGGGCCCGGATGGCAAGGCGTCGAGTCCCACGTATATTGGACATATGCGAGGGCGAGCAACGAAGCCAGCCGGGATGCCAGGTTCGTCGAATGCAGGCCGACTTTCACCACGGACTCCCAGCCCTCATCCCGCGTCTCCGGAAGGAAAACAGAAACATGACGACCATGACGAAGATTCTCGTCTTCGCCGGCAGCGCCCGCGAGGGCTCGCTCAACAAGAAGCTCGCCCGGATCGCGGCCCAGTGCGTGAGCGAGGCGGGCGGCGAGGCCACCTTCTTGGATCTGCGCGACTATCCGATGCCGCTCTACGACGGCGACCTGGAGGACCGCGAGGGAATGCCCCCGTTCGCGGTCAGGCTCCGTGAGATCTTCCTGTCTCATCAGGGGCTTCTGGTCGTATCCCCGGAGAACAACGGTTCGATCACCGCCCTTCTGAAGAACACTCTCGACTGGCTCAGCCGCGAGTATCAGGGGCGCAGTGGTCTCGAACCCTACCGCGGCAAGGTGGCCGCGATCATGGGCGCATCGCCCGGCGGCTTCGGCGCCGCCTCCAGCCTCGCCGCCCTCCGTCCCATCCTGACCAGGCTCACCATCCTGGTGATCCCGGAACAGGTGACGCTGTCCCGAGCCGACCAGGCCTTCAACGACGACGGCTCCTTCGTCGAGGAGCGGAACCTGAAGTCCGTCACCATGGTGGCGCGCCGCCTGGTCGAGATAACCGCGAAGCTGAACGCCTAGCAGCCGGCCCCGCGGGTCTCGCTGAGCGGGCGCCCCCCCCGTCGCGCTTACCTGGCCAGGTAGTCCACGGCCAGATTCGACATTGCCCTGACGCCGATGATGAGCGCCGCCTCGTCGGCGAAGAAATGCGGCGAATGATTCGCGTAGATGTCTCCCTGAGCCGTGCCCTTGGGCGTCACCCCCAGGAAGAAAAAGAGCCCGGGCACCTTCTCCTGGAAGAAGGAAAAGTCCTCCGCCGGGGTGACCGGATTCGTATCCGGCACCACTTTGTCGGCGCCGACCCGGCGCAGGGTGGCATCCATGCGCGCGGTGAGATCCGGATCGTTGTAGGTGACGGGGATGCTCTGGGCGAATGACGCCGTCGCAGCCCCTCCTGCACTTTGGGCGATCATCGAAGCGGTGCGCTCTATCCGCTCCATCAGTTGATCGCGCATGCCCTTGTCATAGGTGCGCAGGGTACCGGTCATCCTCACTTCGTTGGGGATGATGTTGTGGCGGTTGCCTCCGCTGAAGGTTCCGATGGTCACGATGGCCGGGGCGAGAGTCAGATCGACCTGCCGGGACACCAGGGTCTGCAGACCGAGCACGATCTGCGAACCGATCACGATCGGATCGACGCCGGCCCAGGGCAAAGCGCCGTGGGTCTGCCGTCCCTTGACCACGATCTCGATGTTGTCGGACGCAGCCATGATCCCGCGAGCGCGCCAAGCCAGCGTTCCTGTCTCATACGGGAAGACATGGAGCCCGAAGATCGCGTCGACCCTGGGGTTCTCGAGGACGCCCTCTTTCACCATGACCGAGGCTCCTCCCTCCTCTCCGGGGGGAGGACCTTCCTCGGCGGGCTGGAAGATGAACTTGACCGAGCCGGCCAGCTGCGCCTTGAGCCCGGCCAGAACATGCGCCGTGCCGAGCAGGATAGCCAGGTGATTGTCGTGCCCGCAGGCATGCATGACGCCGGCGGTCTGCCCCGCCCAGTCGGTGGTCACCTTCGACTTGAAAGGAAGGTCCAGCTCCTCGGTAACCGGAAGGGCGTCCATATCCGATCGCAACGCCACCACGGGTCCCGGCTTCGCGCCGCGCAACAAAGCGACGACGCCGGTACCAGCCACTCCGGTCTGGACCTCGAAGCCCAGAGACCGGAGCTCGTCGGCCACCAGCTTGGAAGTTCGGAACTCGCGGTTGCCGAGCTCCGGATTCTCATGAAAATCACGGCGCCAGGCCACTACCTTCGGCAGGATCGAGTCCGCGGCCTTGTCGATGGCGGCGTGAACCGCATCCTGGCCCGACGCGGGTCCTGGTCTCGCGCCCTTCTGGGCGCCTTGAGACTCGGGCGGAGCCCACAGGACCGCGAGGGAAGCGCCGAGGGAAAGGAATAGCCGATGGGTTCCTGCCTGCATGGAAAGACCTCCGAGGCCGAAGACTCTAATCCTCTATTCGCGGATCGTGGCGCGTGACGGCTCTAAGGGAGCTCGTCTCGCCTCGGGGCGCGGATCGTGGCGAGCCCGCGAGGTTGGCCCCGGCGTCGCCATCTCAGCAGAGGCGTTCTACTCGCGAAGAATCGCGCCGGGAAGCACTCGACTGGCGCGAACGGCGGGGAGAAACGCGATGAGCACGCCCAGGGCTCCGCCGGCAAGAGACCGCACCAGGCTTTCGGTGAGCAGCTGAGACACGATGCCTCGGCGGTTGGCGCCGAGGGCCACTCGTAGAGCCACTTCGCGCGAGCGCTCGCTGGCCCGGGACAGGGTCAGATTGGCCACGTTGGCGCAGGCGATGAGAAGGACCATGGAAACCGCGGCCAACAGAAGACCGCCGATGGCCCCGAAGGGACCGACGGCCAGATCGCGGATCGGAACCACGGCCGCCCCCCAGCGATCGTTGGTCTCCGGGTGCTCCGTGGCCAGGCTCTTCGTGATGACCGCCATCTCCGCCTGGGCGGCGGCGACGGTCTGACCCGTTTTCAACCTCCCGTACACCACGACGTCGCGGGTCTCATGGTCGTCTCGAAGAAGGGAGAAGGCCTTGGGGACGAAGAGGCCGGGCTGAACCGCGAACAAATGCGCGCTGTAGAAGTCCGGACCCATGACGCCCACGACGGTGTGCGGCTCGCCGTCGAGGTCGATCTTCCGACCGACGATGCCAGGATCGGCGCCGAAGACACTCTGCCACAAACCGTATCCCAGGATCACCACATTGCCGCGACCGGGCTCGTCTTCCCCGGCCAGGAAGCCCCGACCGAGGGCCGGCTTCGAACCGAGCACGTCGAAATAATTCGCGGTCACAGCATGGGTGAGCGGGACTATCGGAATCTCGACACTGGTGATACGGCGGGCGTCGTTGCGCATGGCCGCGAGCCCCACGAAGCCCTTGGCGCGCTCGCTCCACCAGGCGAAGTCCCCGGCCGTGATGGGCAGGCGCCCGCCCTGGCCCCGAGCCCCTCCATCGGCGAACACCACGACCAGGGACGCGGGATCGCCATAGGGCAATGAGCGCAGCAGCACCGCATTCACCACGCTGAAGATCGCTGTGTTGGCCCCGATGCCAAGGGCCAGAATCATCACCACCATACCGCTGAAGGCCGGGCGCTTGAGCAGGGACCGAGAAGCGAGGCGAACGTTGTGGGCGAGGGTCATGAGGTCCGCTTTCAGCAAGGGATGTGCCACCGACCAGAGGTTGGCTGGAGGGGGTGATGAGGGAGCCCTTCGGGGAGGATGGAGCCTTTGGGTTCCGGCGCCGCTTATGGAGACCTGACCCCGGGTGTTCGCTTCCGGACGCGGAATCTGCCAATCTGGAAATTTGCTCCGGGTCTGGGTGATCAGCGCCTGGCCTGGCGCCAGGCGACCCGCCTCTTTGCGGGCCAGTGATGCATTGGACTCATTTTCGGTCTCGGACGACCTTTGCTAGCCTCGCAAATGGACCAAGCGGATGAGGGAGCCGCGATACAAACAGCCATGACCAAAGACACACTGTCGATCACAGATAACCGCACGGGCAAGGCATACGAGCTACCCATCAAGAACGGAACGATCAACGCGATCGATATCCGGCAGATCAAGACGGGCGCGGGCGATTTCGGACTGATGTCCTACGACCCCGCGTACACGAACACCGCATCGTGCACGTCCCGCATCACCTTCATCGACGGCGACATCGGCATTCTGAACTACCGCGGTTATCCGATCGAGCAGCTGGCCGAACAGTCGAATCATCTCGAGACCTCGTATCTGCTGCTGAACGGCGACCTCCCCACCCGGTCGGAGTACGAAGCCTTCTCCTCCGAGATCACCCACCACACCATGGTCCACGAGAACATCAAGGAACTGGTCGATGCCTTCCGGTATGACGCACATCCCATGGGCATAGTGATGTCGGTGGTGGCCGCGCTGTCGACCTTCTATCCGGACTCGAAGAAGGTCCGCGACAAGGAGAGCCGTCGCAAACAGATCCACCGCCTCATCGCGAAGGTCCCGACCATCGCCGCCTACGCTTTCCGGCATCGCACCGGCCTTCCCTACGTGCTGCCCGACAACGAGCTCAGCTACTGCGGCAACTTCCTCAACATGATGTTCAAGCGCACCGAGGGCACCTACAGGGTGAGCCCGGTGCTCGAGAAGGCGCTCGAGGTCCTGTTCATCCTTCACGCCGACCACGAGCAGAACTGTTCATCGACCGCCATGCGCACCGTGGGCTCGGCCGAGAGCGATCCGTACTCGTCCATGGCCGCGGCCATCGGCGCGCTCTATGGTCCCCTCCACGGCGGCGCCAACGAGGCGGTGCTGCGGATGCTGAACGAGATCGGACACAAGAACAACGTGGCCAAGTTCGTCAACGAAGTGAAGACCTCGGGCGGCGATGTGCGCCTCATGGGCTTCGGCCATCGCGTGTACAAGAACTTCGACCCCCGGGCCAAGATCATTAAGAAGATGGCCGATCAGGTTTTCGAGGTCACCGGACACAACCCTCTGCTGGAGATCGCGGTCGAACTCGAGCGCATCGCCCTCGAAGACGATTACTTCGTCAAGCGGAAGCTGTACCCGAACGTCGACTTCTATTCGGGAATCATCTATCAGGCCATGGGCTTCCCCGTCGACATGTTCCCGGTTCTCTTCGCCATTCCCCGCACCGCGGGCTGGCTCGCCCAGTGGGACGAGATGATCGAGGACGTCAAGGAACAGAAGATCGCCCGCCCGCGACAGGTCTACCTTGGCTCCCCCAAGCGCGACTACACGGTGATGTCCAAGCGGGGATAGCTTCGTCCCGACCCGACGGCTCCTCGGGGCGGGGCGGGGCGATGATCTCGGCGGCGGGTATCCCGGCCAACCAGCGCTTTGAACCTGCGCCGGATCGGCGGGGCACTTCGTGGGGCTGGCGGTTCATGATGTCGGCGATTCGAGCGAGCCGTTCCGGCCCGGCATGGTGATCGCGGTCGAACCCATCATTGAAATCAAAGAGAAGTGGATCCACATCCGCATCGAAGACACCGTTCTCATCACCGAGGGCGCGCCGGAAGTCCTGTCCTTCGGTGTGCCCAAGGAATTTGACGAGCTCCTGGCCCTTATTCCAAAAGACCGCTAGTGTCCTGCCTCGTGGTGTGCTTCCAAACCCTGGATTGGCCTGGACCCCGGCGCGTGCCCGGACTCGATCCGGGTCCGTCGGGGTGACGGAGGGGTAATCCGGGCTGGAAAGCGGGCCGACCTTCGCCCTGGGGCGCGGCCGGAAGATCAGTGGGTGGTGGGGGCCTCGACCGACTCGCCGCGACACGCGGCCAGGTAGCGCCGGACGGTTTCGGTCAGGCCCAGATACAGCGCGTCTCCGAGCAACGCGTGGCCGATCGAGGCTTCGCGGATCTCCGGAACTTCTCGGGCCAGGCGGGGAAGGTTCTTGAGATCGAGATCATGCCCGGCGTTCACGCCCATCCCGCAGGAAAGGGCAGCGCGGGCGGTGTCCTTGACCCGCTCGAACTCGGCCTCGGCGGTGGGCGTCCCGAAGGCCTCCGCATAAGGGCCGGTGTAGATCTCGATGCGCCGGGCTCCGCTCTTCGCCGCCTCTTCGATCGACTCCGCGTTGGCATCCATGAAGATCGACGTGCGTATGCCACGATCGTGGAGACGCGCGATGACGGGCGCGATGGCCCCCGCGTCGCGGGGAACCGAGAATCCATGATCGCTCGTCAGCTCCCCCTCGGTCACCGGCACCAGCGTGCATTGATCCACCCGGAGGTCACAGGCCAGAGCGATCAGCTCTTCTCTCAGATCGCCTTCCAGATTGAACTCGGCCCCGCGTTCGCGGCACAGGGCGCGAAGGTCGCGCACGTCCGACTCGCGGGTGTGACGGTTGTCCTGGCGCCAGTGGAGGGTGATCCCGGACGCCCCGGCCCCAAGGCAGGCCTCGGCCGCGACCCTGGGTGAGGGGTTGGAGCCGCCGCGCGAATTCCGGAGCAGCGCCACCTTGTTGAGGTTGACGGAAAGTACTATCGCCATCGATGGCTCCATTATCCGATGCGCCGCGGGCGGGCGAAAGCCGCCTTCAGGATCGCGCGGCCTCGGCAGACGCCGCCTATACTCCGAGGATCGCCAAAAGCATACCGTGACGAACGAGATCGAAGCCCTCAGAGCCGAACTCGCCGCCCTCCGGCAGGATCTGGAGGAACTGCGCCTCCAGTTTCCAGACGCCCTGCTCGAAGGCGACCTCCAGACGGAGCGGGTGCTCTTCATGAACCGTCTCGCCTGTCAGGTCTTCGGCTGTTCTCCGGAGGAGGCGGCCACGATGACCGCGAAGGACATCTTCGCCGAGGGCGACTACCAGCGCGCCCAGGCCGAAACGCGCGAGCGGCTCGCGCGCGGTTACGCTGAGGGCGGCGGCCGACACTACACCCGCAGCCCGGCCCAGGACCTGCGCGAGTTCAACATGCGACGCAAGGACGGCACGGTGTTCCCGGCCGAGACCCACAGCACCTTCATCGTCGATGCGGAAGGCCATCCCCGCCGCATTCGCACCCTGGTGCGCGACATCACCGCGCGCAAGGAGATGGAAGCCCGGCTCGAGGAGATGAGCGTGCGCGATCCCCTGACCGGTTGTTTCAACCGGCGCTACCTCGACCGGCGGCGGGAAGAACTCGAACAGGAGGAGGCCAACTGGGCCTGCCTCATCTTCGACCTGACCGGATTCAAGACCATCAACGACACCCACGGCCATGAAGAGGGTGATCGCGTGCTGCGGGCGTTCGCGCACTTCCTCCTGCGAATCCACCGAAGCGAGGATGTCCTGGTGCGTCTGGGCGGGGACGAGTTCGCTCTGCTCATCAGGACCGTCCTGCGCGACGAGGGTCGCGCGGTGGCCGATCGGGTGATCGAGGCGGCCAAGCGCGACAGCCCCGCCGCCTTCAATCTCGGGGTCGCCATTCGCATGCCGGGCGAGAGCGTGAGCGCTGCCCTCTCCCGCGCCGACCATGGCATGTACGCCGCCAAGGGCCGCAGCCTCCGTTCGACGAGGCGCTGATTGGACTCCCCCTCGCGACGGCGGATCTTCATCGGCGACATCCAGGGCTGCCGGGACGAGCTCGAGAAGCTGCTCGCGCTCCTCAAGTACGACCCTCTCCAGGACGCGCTGGAGCCGGTCGGCGATCTGGTCAATCGCGGCCCCGACTCGCTGGGGACGTTGCGGCTCCTCAAGTCGCTCGGCGCCGGCGGCGTGCTCGGGAACCACGACCTTCATCTTCTGGCCGCCCGCCGGGGCGAGCGCACCCTGAAGTCGTCGGACACCCTGAGCCCGGTGCTCAAAGCACCCGACTGCGAGGAGCTTCTCGCCTGGCTTCGGGCCCGCCCCTTCATCAAAGCCTGGCCGGATTGCATCCTCGTCCACGCGGGCCTGAGCCCGGCCTGGGTGAACCCCATGACCGTGCTCGCGGGCCTCGACCCTGATGCCGCCCATCCCCGGATCGACATCGCCACCCGGCTGCGCTGGTGCGACGATCGAGGCGAGACCCCCGACTCGGATGAAGACCCCCCCGATGAACCGGGGTTCCGTCCCTGGTTCGATCACCTCAAGGGGAGGTTCTCGGAGACCATCGTGTTTGGGCACTGGGCCCGCCTCGGTCTGGTCAACCGCATCGGCTTCAGAGGGCTCGACACCGGTTGCGTCTGGGGCGGTCGCCTGACCGCCTGGGTCGCCGAGGACGATTCCCTGGTGAGCGTGCCCGCGGCGAAGGCCTACGCGCGCTACTAGGGGCACTAGACCCGACCACGGGCGGACACTCCGTTTCCTGAGCCATTTGCCGGCCCGGGGTGGGGTAACGTCCTGCGATCCCATGACCAATCTCGACCTTCTCGTCCTCATCCTGAGTGTTTCCCTCGCGGCCGTTCCCACCCTGCTGCTGGCGAAGAGAGCGGGAAAGGGTCGGGAAGAATTCTTTGCCTCGGGACGCAGCGCGCCCTGGTGGCTCATCGGCACCTCGATGGTGGCCACCACCTTCAGCACGGACACTCCCAATCTCGTCACCGATCTGGTGCGCACCGGGGGTGTCTCGGGCAACTGGGCCTGGTGGGCCTTTCTGGTCACGGGAATGGTGACCGTCTTCTTCTACGCGCCCCTGTGGCGCCGGGCCGGATTCCTGACCGACCTCGAGTTCTATGAGTTGCGCTACGCCGGGAAAGCCGCGGCCTTTCTGCGCGGATTCCGGGCCGTCTACCTGGGCGTGTTCTTCAACATCCTGGTCATGGCCGCGGTCACCCTGGCCGGCGTCAAGATGGGCTCGGTCATGCTCGGCCTCTCGCGCGGGGACGCGGTGGTGGCCTGCATCCTCATGTCCATCGTCTTCGGGTCGCCGGCCGGACTCTCCGGGGTCCTGGTGTCGGACATGATCCAGTTCACCATGGCCATGATCGGAGTCACTGCGGCCGCCTACTTTGCGGTGACCCGCCCCGAGGTCGGGGGCCTTCGCAATCTGATCGACACCACGGATCCGCAGACCCTCTCGCTTCTCCCCGACTTCTCAAACGGCGATGCGGTCATGACTCTGCTCATCGTGCCCTTCCTGATCCAGTGGTGGTCGACCTGGTATCCCGGAGCGGAGCCCGGAGGGGGAAGCTACATCGCGCAGAGAATGCTGGCCGCCCGCTCGCCGAAAGACGCGCTTCGGGGCACGCTCTGGTTCAACGTGGCGCACTACGCTCTGCGTCCGTGGCCCTGGATCCTGGTGGCCCTGGCTTCCATGAAGGTCTTCCCCACTCTCGACTCTCTGCGCCTGGCACTCCCCCACGTCGATCCCGCTCTCATCGGCCACGACCTCGCCTACCCGGCCATGCTGCTGGGGCTTCCCTCCGGTCTCAAGGGGCTGGTGGTCGCGGCCCTCCTGGCCGCCTACCTCTCCACGATGTCCACCCACATGAACTGGGGAGCCTCGTACATCGTCAACGATGTCTACGTGCGCTTCGTGAACCGTGATGCGAAGGAGAAGCAGCTCGTTCTTCTCGGCCGGGTGTCCTCGGCGCTCATTGCCGTCGCTGCGGGCGCTTTCATGCTGACTCTCGGCACCGCGTCGGAGGCTTTCAACCTGCTGATCTCGGTGGGGGCTGGCACCGGCGCCATCTATCTGCTCCGCTGGTTCTGGTGGCGGGTGAATGCCTGGACCGAGATCGTGGGCATGGTGGTGTCCCTGACCATTGCTCTCTTCCTCCGCTACAGCGCCGCGACCGCGGCCTACTCGAGTTCGCTCAAACTCCTGATTACGGTTTTGGCCACCACCCTGGCCGCGGTGATTGCGACCTTTGCTTTCCCGCCCGCCGACGACGCCACGTTGCGCGCGTTCATCGACCGCACCGGCGTGGGCGGGGGCTTGTGGAGGTCGGCCAGGGTCCGCCTCGGCATCACCACCCGCGAGAAGACGGACTTCGCCGACTCTCTCAAGGGCGCCATCGCCGGGTGTTGCCTCGTCTACTCGCTTCTCTTCGGCGTGGGCGAAGTGCTCTATGGCCGCCCGCTCTCGGCCGCCGCATTCGGCGCGGTGGCCCTCCTCGCCGCATTCTCCATGCGAGCCGTGCTCCGGCGGTTCGAGAAAGTGTTCGAGTCATGAAGACCGACGACATCTCCCGCCGCCGTTTCCTCGAGGCTAGCGCCACCGCTTCGGCGGCGGCATCGCTCGCGAATCGGACGGACGGTGCGCCAGAATTCCAGGATCGCCCGGGGGCCTCGGAGTTCTTTCGAGTCGATCCCATCCCGGTGGTTCGGGTGGGTTTCGTAGGAGTCGGTCTTCAGGGCACGGAGCACGTCAAGAATCTCCTCAGTCTTGAGGGCGTCGAGCTTCGCGCCGTCTGCGACATAGCACCCGAGAAGGTGACGCGGGCTCAAACCCTGGCCCGCGAGGCGGGGAAGCGCGAGCCGAAGGGCTTCACCAACGGACCGCGCGACTTCGAGAGACTCTGCGCCGAGGAGGACCTCGACCTCGTCTACACCGCCACCCCCTGGGAATGGCACGTCCCGGTAATGCTCGCGGCCATGAAGAACGGCAAGCACGCGGCCACCGAGGTCCCGGCCGCCCAGACCGTGGAGGACTGCTGGAAGCTGGTGGAGACCGCGGAGAAGGAGAAGAAGCACTGCCTTCTCATGGAGAACTGCTGCTACGACCAGCCGGAGATGATGGTGCTTCACATGCTCCGCAAGGGGCTCTTCGGCGAGGCCATGCACGCCGAAGTGGGTTACCAGCACGATCTGAGGGCCATCAAGTTCGAGAACCGCGATGAAGGCCTGTGGCGGCGCGCTCATGCCACCAGACTCAACGCCAATCTCTACCCCACCCACGGGCTCGGGCCCGCGGCCCAGGCCATGGGCATCAATCGCGGCGACCAGTTCGACTATCTGGTGGCCATGGCGAGCCCGTCCCGCGGCCTCCAGGATTTTCAGAGGGAGCATCTGCCCGAAGACGACCCGAGGCGCAAGGAGACGTACGTCCTGGGCGACGTGCACACCGCCATGATCAAGACCAGGCTGGGGCGCACCATCTACCTCGTTCACGACACCAACCTTCCCCGGCCCTACGCGCGCTACAACGTCTTCCAGGGCAGCAAGGGGATCTACTCCGGTTTCCCGCCTCGCTTCTACTTCGACGGACAGGAGCCGGCTCACCGCTACCGGCCGCTCGAGGACTTCGTGCAGGAGTGGGATCACCCGCTGTGGAAGGCGGACCGGGTGAAGAACGCGAAGAACGGCCACGGGGGCATGGACTTCCTGGAGGACCTGCGGCTGATGGAATGCCTCCAGCAGGGCCTTCCCACCGACTACGACGTCTACGACGCCGCGGCCTGGAGCTGCATGGTGGAACTCACCGGGACTTCGGTGGCGTCCCGGTCGAAGGCCGTCGATGTCCCCGACTTCACTCGAGGGAAGTGGCAAAGCCGGCCGCCGCTCGGCATCGTCGGCGG
>JAQBHL010000210.1:0-12098 GCA_032127745.1 Acidobacteriota bacterium | reverse complement strand
GCCTGCGGGGTCGGGGCCGCGGCGGACGGGGGGGGCAAGGGCGGGGGCAAGGGGGGAAAAGGGGGGGGCGGGGCCGCGACCGGCGGGATTGGGGGCCTCCTCGGCGATGACATTTTGGACGTCAACTCAGATCTCTCCACTCGGCCGTGTTTCCAGATCGAGATGATGGTTGGAAAGACCGCCACAGCCACCCGCAAGAAGCGTGCGACGTTCTACCTCACCTCCGGCGGCTTCGGCCTGGTCGACAAGACCGAGGGCTGCGGCCCCGGCGTCATTGCCAACGGCATCCTTCCCTGTGACCATCCGAAGAGCGCCGATGAGAACCCATCGCTCACCTTCGGTTCCCTGAAACTGGAGCTGCCCATTCCCACCGAGCCATTGCCCACCGGTCTCGCCGGCACCTGGCCCCCGACGAACTACGCTCTCACCAATCCCAACATCGCCGGGGGGATTCAGCTTGGAGGCGATGGGAATGCCAACGGCAACAACACCCCGATCGCCGCCACCCTGACCTCGGCCCGCAATTACTTCAACACTTCCGTCTTTCCGTCCCGGCCGGCCACCGCGGCCGGCAAGCAGAAGAATGTGATCGTCCTGATCGTCGACGGTGACGAGAATTGCGGCGGCGACGCCGTCGCGGCGGCCACCGCGCTCTACAACAATGCGCCCGTGCCCGACAACCGGATCGAAACCGCGGTGGTCTATTTCCCCGGCACCGCCACCGCGGCCGCCAATGCGGTGGCGCGGGCCGGTTCGGGGGGGACCCGGGACGCGTTCTCGGGCGGCGTCCTGGCGAGCGAGCTGGACGCCGCCGTCGCAGCGGCGATCGCCGCCGCCGCCAGCGGCACATTCTCGGCCGCCGACACCACGGTCACCGAGACGGTTTTCGAATACGTCGATCCCAACGTCCCGACCGCACGCTACTCTCTCACCCAGCCCGTCATCTTCCAGCCCACTTTCTCGATGCCCAACTGGAAGGGTCACCTCAAGGCTTACTACAACCCAGGCAGCCCGGACGTGACCACGCCCCGGTGGCCGGGCACGAACGATGCGGGCGATAAGCTCCTCGCGCAAATCACCATTCCGGCCGGAGGCAGCACGTTTTCGAGCCTCACCGGAGGCGCCACCATCGCCACCGTCGCCGGCTCCGGCGCTAAAATCAAGCGCCGCATCATGACCACCTCCAGCAACGGTATCTTTGTTCCCACCGGCGGCGGCGGCAAGCTCTTTGACGTTCCGGCCATCATCAATCGGTCGGCGCAGGCCGGCGTGGCCGGGCTCTGGCCGCCAGATTCAGCCGTCGATCCGGCAGAGGGCACAGTGGGCACCCTGGACGGCGCCCTGGGGCTTCCGACCAGCACCGCTTTCGTTCAGGCCACCTTCGACTCCCTCAAGGCGAACTACGGCGCCTGCGCGGGCGGCCCCTTTCTGGCTGCGGACGATTGTCTTAAGTCCGGCCAGACAAGCGCCATGAGCGCGGCCATCAAAGAGGCTCGACAGGCCCTGCTCGCCTATATCGCGGGCGCGGTCATCAAGGGAGGAACAACCCCGCAGCGCGACGCCTCGGGCAATCTCCTTTTCGTGTCGCGGGCCTGGGTTCTCGCCGAGACCACGCTCTCCGCACCCGCGATCGTGACCGGACCGCTTCAGTCCGAGCCGGAACTTCACAAGAACGAATACCAGCTGTTCCGAGACGGCCTTCGAAACACTTCGGGCAAGGCCGTGAACGGCATCAACGCGGGCTTTGGTCTGCGCAACCCCGACGCCGACGGAGACCCCGCCTCAGCCGCCACCGTGGCCCTGAAGCCTGAAATGAGCCTGGTCCTCCTGGGCACCAACGAGGGGCTACACGCTTTCCGCGCCGGTCCCAACTGCGATCAGTCGGGCGGGGCCTGCACGGAAACCGGGGCTGAGGAACTGTGGTCCTTCATTCCGTTCGACCAGATCGGAAAGATCTCGAAACGGCTGCTGCCTTTCGGTCGCGACCCCCATCCCTACATGATCGCGTCGGCGCTGCGTTTCGGGGAGGTCTTCGTCCCCCACTTCGCCGCGGGAGGCTTCAGCACCTCGGTCGCCGGGCAGACGGTAACGGGGGCGGGAGTCTGGCGTACTCTCCTCGTGTTTGGACGAGGGATCGGCGGCAAGTACTACACCGCCCTTGATGTCACCGCCCCGGGTCCTTATACCGCGAATGCGCTCAGCACAAATCTTCCCATCGTCTACTGGAGCCGCGGGAACCCGGATACCACAGAAGGAACCGTGGGCGGGACCAAGGTCAACGGCGACTTCGATTTCGACGCCTTTGCCCGCATGGGCGAGACCTGGTCGGTCCCCGGCCTTGCCTATGTCGATCCCAAAGACATGGAAAAGAAGATCAGCCGGCTCGGCAACAACGCTTCGCCGTGCGCGCTCACCGTGGTGAACCCGTCCAACACGGCCCGGAGGCCCAATCCGCCCGGCACCGAATTCGTGTTCTACGTGGGATCGGGATACGGCGGAGCCAACGAGCAGGAAGGAACCACCTTCTACGCCCTGGATGCCCTCAACGGCGATGTCCTCATGGCCTCGGATGTTTGTGACCGCAGCCCCCTCCCCATTGGTTCGAACGGCGTGGCCGTCCAAAACGCCCTGGTGAGCAGCCCGGCCGTCTTCAGCGCCAAACAGCTCAACACCAAGTTCGTGGGGAACTCGGCCGGCAGCAAGGCGACCCGCGTGTACATCGGAGACGTCCACGGTCGCTTGTATAAGTTCAACACCAGCAACTCGGGCATCGCGGTTCGGGCCGACGACCTGACCGTGGCGCCCAATGGAGTCTCGGTGGGTCCGCAGCCGGTCGCCAACCCGCCCGCTCTGCTGAATCTCGACAGTGACGGTAAGAGCCTCAAGCCCCACGTCTACGTGGAGGCGGGCAACGATCTGCGATTCAATGCCACGGCGACCTATCCGTTCAAGATGTTCGGTTTCCGCGACGAGAGCGTCGACCGTTCCGACACGACCCCATCCACAGAGTTCAAGGAACTTTTCACCATCAATTTCCCCGTCAATTCCTCGGTGAGCCCGGTCAACGCCTTCAGGGGCACCGCGCAACCGGCGACCGCCTTCAACGAAGCGGATCAGGGACGCGTCTTCTACGCGGGCACAAAGTTCAAGCCCGCGCAGGAGGACTGCGTCGCCACCTTCGACAGCATTGTCTTCGCGGTCGGGGCCGCCACCGGGGCCGCCGCCTACGATTTCGGAATATCGCATATCTTTTCCGGGGAGAAAGCGATCTCGGTCCGGGTGGATCGCGGCAAGCTGTTTGTCGACAAGGGTCTCAGCACTGACACGGTGCCCCAGCCGCCCGCGGCCCCGGCGGCGGTGCCGGGCGCCTCTGGAACAGGCGAGGTCTACGCGACCAAGGGGATGACTCGTTCCCCGGTGTGCCACTGAGGCTTGAGTTGAATCGCGACCAGCAACCTGATCGATCGGGCCGGGCGGCGGTAACCCGCCGCACGGCGCTCCTGGCCTTGCCCGCGGCGGCGGCCGGGATCGCCCTGGCCCGATCACGGTTCGGTTGGTGGCCCGGGGATCCCGCCGCGGACCTCTTCCGTCCGGACATCTTCCACGACGCCGGGCTGGAGATGGAACCGAGGGACTGGAAAGCGCTGCGGGACAACGTCTTTGCCAACGACTATTACCCCGCGACACTGACCATAGACGGCGAATCCCAGGGCAAAGTGGCGGTCCGATCCCGGGGGGACGGGTCGCGGTTCCACGACAAGCCCAGCTTCAAGGTGGATGTGAATCACTATGTCAAGGGCCAGAAGTTCCATGGCCTGAAGACGATCGTCCTCAAGAACATGGGGGAGGACGAGACCGGCCTTCGCGAGCGGCTCGCCTTCGCCGTGTTCGAGGCGGTGGGAATCAAGGCGCCACGGCAGGCCCACACTCGGATGAGGGTCAATGGGGAAGAACGGGGCGTCTACTCCCTGGTCGAACCGGTCCGCAAGCCTTTCCTCCGGGCGCGGTTCGGGGGGGACGCCGGCAACCTGTTCGACTACCAGTACGAAACGAATCCCGAAGTCCTGTACGACTTCTCGGACCGGGGTCCGGACGCAAAATCCTACGTCCCGCGCCCCTTCAAGCCCCGGACCCACAAGCGCTCTCCCCAGACCGCGCCCCTGGTGCGTTTTCTGCGGGCCCTGAACCAGGCCCCCGATGCCACGGTGGGGCAGGTTCTCGAGGAACACCTCGACGTTCGACAATTCGTGACCTATATCGCGGTGGAGAACGCCCTGGCCGACATGGACGGATTCGGGGCCGGCTCGGGCCGGAACAACTTTCTCCTCTATCAGGCTTCCGCACGGGATCGGTTCATGTTCATACCCTGGGACAAGGACATGACCCTTCAGCGGGCCGACCTGCCGGTCTTCTTGAATTCCGACCGCAATGTTCTGACCCGCCGGTTGCTCAAGGATCCGGTCTGGCGGCGCACCTATCAGGACACGGTCGCGAGAGTGGTCGAATCCTTCGTGAACGAAGGCTGGATGATGCCCCGCCTGGAAGCAGGCCTCCGGCAGATCCGCGAGGCCTTCCTGGCCGATCGCCACATGCCCTTCCCAAGGCATCAATACGATTTGCGGGTCAACGACTTGCGCCGCACAATCGAACGCAGGCCCTATGGAATCCTGCCGGGCGCCACCTGGAGCTAAACCGGACCCGGCGTCAGGCCGACCGCGAGCCCGGGCTGCGGGCTGAGCGGGACGGGCCACGGGTCCGAGGGGGGGCGCGGCGGGCCACGGAAACCGGGAACGCCCCTCGTGTTTAACCGGACATCGACATGACCGCAGGCGGTTTCGTCGAAGGGGCCGCTTCTCGGACGATTACGGCGGTTCTACCGAAGCGGGTCGGCGTTGGCAGGTGCGGCAACCACAAGGACGTCCTACACCTCCGTGGAGAAATCAGGGCCTTCATCCCTGGGTTTCTTTTTCCTTGATTCAGCGGTACGCTTGGTTTAAGAACCCATCATGAAGGCTAACTTCAGAATCTGCTCCCACTGTGGGACCCGAAACCGGCTGGACAAGGAATCCTGCGTCAAGTGCGGAGAATCCCTCGAGGGCGTCAAGGCGGGGGACGCGCAACCCGGGAAGACGAGCCCCTCCCGATTCTTCGTGCGCAGTGAGGGCGACCAGAATCAAAGCCTGTTGGTTCCGCTGGTTTCCCTGCTTTTCCTCCTTGGACTCGCCGTGGCGGCCTGGCGTCAGTTCCAAGGGCCCGATGCAGTTTCTCCCCTGCCCACTCCGGCCCTCACCCCGCCGCCGACCCTGGCTCCGGTCTTGGCGTCTTCGACCCCCCTGGAGCCCGGGTTTCAAGAGTACACCGAGGGGATGCGGGCGCTCCGTGGCGGCGATCTGACCCGGGCGGTCCAATTGCTGCGGCAAGCCGTGGCCGCGGTGAACAAAGCGGAGTACCGACTCGGCCTGGCGGAAGCCCTTGAGAAATCCGGTTCTTCCGAGGCCGCGCTGGCCGAATACGAAGCGGTGGTCGGACTGAGCGCTCAGAATGTCCGCTACCTTCAAGAATGGGCCAAAGCCCTTCATCGCGCGGGCCGCGATTCAGAGGCGATGAGCGCTTTCGAGGCGGCTCTGCTGATTGACCCGGACAACCTAGCCGCCGCGCGTGAACTGGCGGACCTGTACCTGAAGGCCAAGGACTTCGACAAGGCGCGGCCGAAGTTCGAGCGGATTGTGAGCCTTCAACCCAACGATCTGGCGGCCAAGCAGCGTCTGGCCGAGGCTCTCGACGCCACCCGCGACTTCGAGGGCGCGGCCCAGCAGTATCGGGACATCCTCGCCGTGGTTCCCGGCGCGGCCTTGACCCGCGCCCTTCTCTCCGAGGTCCTGATGAAGCAGGGTAAACCTCAAGAAGCCCTCCAGTTGATCGAAGAAGGGCTCCAACGAGACGCGAACGCGGGCGTCCTGTATCGCGAGAAGGGACGGATTCTCGACCGGCAGGGTCGAGGGTCCGAAGCGGTCGCTGCCTACCGGGACTACATCCGGCTTGCTCCCGGCGCCACCGACCTCCGGACATTCGCGGCCCGTATTGAACAGCTCACCCCGCCGGTGGCACAGTAGTCAGGAGGACACTGGTGGCGGCCGCTTCGATCTTTCAAACCCGCTCTCGAACCCTTCGTGTGGTCGTTCTTCTTCTGCTCGGGAGTTGCCTGACCTCGTTCGCGCAGGACCTGGCTGCCCTGGCCCGAAAAGAGAAAGAACGCCGGGCCAGGCTGACGAAGCACGTAAAGGTGATCACGGAGGAAGACGTAAAAGAGGCGGCGGCCAAGGATGTCGGCTCCTTGACCGTGATGGCGGAAGTCAGCGAGCCAGCCCCATCCTCGGAACCAGGTGCGACTCCGCAGGATCCGGTGGAAGCGCAGAAAGCGGCCTGGAAGCTGCGCGCCGACAGCGCGCGCTCGGCCGTGGTCGCGGCGGAGAAGAAGCTCGAGGAAATGGTAAGCGATCTCGCCAAATTCCGGTCCGACCTGACTCCGGTTTCCGCCGCCGAAGCTCAAGATCCGATGCGACTTCAGAAGCGGGAGGTCGGCATGGTGGAAATGAGGAAGAACATCGAGGCGCAAAGGGCGTTCGTGGCCCAGGCAAAGAAAGCACAGACCGAGTTTGAGGAAGAGGCGCGTCGGAACGGGGTGCCGCCCGGTTGGCTGCGCTAGTTGAGATCGGTCCGGCCCCAGGAACTGAGGCCAGCGGGGACCTTGCCGCCACCCCGCGCCTTAGGGCTCCTGGCGAACTCTGCTGAGAGCCGCCGTCGCTTCCTGGGGATCCAGCTTTGATTGACGTTCTTCTGGTCGAAGACAAGGAGTCGCTTCGCCACGCCCTTTCCGAGACCCTGCGGGCGCACGGATTGGGAGTCGAGGCCTGCGCCGACACCTATGAGGCGAAGCGAGCCCTGGCCCGCACCTCGTTCGCCGTGGTCCTCACCGATCTCAAGCTGCCCGCGGGCAGCGGCTTTGATGTGATCGCCGCCGCCCTCAAGGCGGGTTCGGAGACCGACATCATCGTGATGACCGCATTCGGCTCGATCGAGGACGCGGTGCGGGCGATCCGGGAGGGCGCCTCCGACTTCCTTACCAAACCGGTCGACACCGATCATTTGCTTCTTCTCGTGAACCGAGCCCTGGAGCGACGCCGATTGAAACGGCGGGCTTTCCTCCTCGAGGAGGAGCTGCAGGAACGCATGTCCCTTCCTCGGCTGGTGGGCACGAGCGCCGGCCTCAAGGAGGCTTTGCTTCAGGTTCAGCAGGTGGCGCCCTCCGACACCACCGTCTTGATCCTCGGAGAAAGCGGCACCGGTAAAGAGCTTCTGGCTCGTTCCGTCCATCAGCTCTCTCCTCGGGCCAAGGGCCCCTTCGTGGCCATCAATTGCGCGGCCATTCCCGAGTCGCTCCTGGAGAACGAGCTCTTCGGTCACGAGAAGGGAGCCTTCACCGGAGCCAACGCGCGCAAACTGGGCCGAGTCGAAATGGCCCAGGGCGGAACTCTGTTCCTTGATGAGATCGGCGAATTGCCCCTGGCCCTTCAGCCCAAGATTCTCAGGTTGGTTCAGGAGAAGCAGTTCGACCGGGTCGGAGGCACCGAGACTCGTCAAGTCGATCTTCGGCTGGTGACCGCGACCAATCGTGACCTCAAGGCCATGGTGACGGCGCGCGATTTTCGCGAAGACCTCTTTTTCCGGCTCTCGGTGATCGAGATTTTGATTCCACCCCTGCGGTCGCGGCGAGACGACATTCTCCCCCTGGCCGAGTCCTTCCTGGAGAAGTTCTCACGCGACGCCGGCCGGCGCCGTCCCCTCACCCTCTCGGCCCGATCGGTAAAGGCCCTCACCGAGCACGCCTGGCCGGGCAACGTTCGCGAGCTTCAGAACGGAATCGAGCGCGCGGTGATTCTTTGCGGCGGAGAGGTGGTGGAGCCGGAGCACCTGCGCATCGAGGGTCAGCTCGCTCCCCGGCCATCCATCGCCGACGTGATCGATCTGTCGGGAACGGTGAGCGAAGTCAGAGACCGAGCGGCCGACGCGGCCGAGGCGGAGATGGTGGCGCGGGCCCTCGCCTCCGCGAACGGCTCCATGGAAGGAGCGGCCGACGCGCTGGGACTCTCACCCAACGCGCTCCGGAAACGAATGAAACGGAAGGGAGACGCGGGGCGAGAGTAGCGCGGGAGGTTCACTCCGGAGGCTTCATCTTCTTGTAGCGATCCTCGGACGGCAGGATCCGCTTCCGCAGCCGAATCGACTTGGGGGTGACCTCCACCAGCTCGTCGGTGGAAATGAACTCGAGGGCCTGTTCCAGAGTCATCACCCGGTGCGGAGTCAGGCGGAGCGCCTCGTCCGCGGTGGAGGCGCGCATGTTCGTGAGCTTCTTCGCCTTGGTCACGTTCACGTCCATGTCGCCCGCTCGCGCGTTTTCGCCCACCACCATCCCCTCATAAACCCTCTCGCCCGCGCCCAGGAACAACTCGCCGCGCTCCTCAAGATGGAAGAGCGCGAAGGTGGTGGTGTCGCCGACCCGATCGGCCACCAGCGACCCTTTGGTCCGCCTCGGGATGTCGCCCACCCAGGGCCGGAATGAATCGAAGAGCCGGTTCATGACCGCGGTTCCCCGGGTGTCGGTGAGCACTTCGGTACGAATGCCGATCAGGCCTCGGGTGGGAACCATGAAGTCGAGGAGGACGCGGCCGGAGCCGTGGTTGACCATCTTCACCATCTCCCCGCGCCGCAGGGCCATCTTCTCCATCATGACCCCGGTAAACGTCTCCGGGATGTCGATGGAAACGTGCTCGAATGGTTCGAGGCGCACGCCGTTCTCCATCCGGGTGATGACGTCGGGGTTGGAAACGGCCAGCTCAAAGCCCTCGCGGCGCATGTTCTCGATGAGGATCGCCACCTGAAGCTCGCCCCGCCCAATGACCTTGAAGGCATCGGCGCTCTCGGTGGGCTCCATGCGCAGAGCCACATTGGTCAGCAGCTCCTTGTCGAGGCGGTCCTTGATGTGACGCGAGGTCACGAACTTGCCCTCGCGGCCGGCCATGGGCGAAGTGTTGATGGAGAAGACCATGGAAAGCGTGGGCTCATCGATGTGCAGGGGGGGCAGGGCCATCGGAGTCAGGACGCAGGTCACGGTTTCGCCGATATTGACCTCGGAGAAACCGGCCAGGGCCACGATGTCGCCCGCACTCGCCTCCTCGACTTCGAGGCGTGAGATCTCTTCGAAAGTGAAGAGTTTGGTGATCTTGGCCGTGGTGTTCGCGCCGTCGCGCCGGACCAGAGCCACGTTCTCGCCGGTCTTGATCGTGCCTTCAAAAACGCGTCCGATGGCCAGGCGTCCGAGGTAGTCCGAGTAGTCGAGGTTCGCGATCAGCATCTGGAGAACCTTGGCTGGATCGCCTCCCGGTTCGGGCACGGTCTTGATGATGGCGTCGAAGAGGGGAACGAGGTCCTTCATTTCTTCGTCCGGAGTGAGGCCGGCGAGCCCGGCCCGGGCGTTGGCGTAAATGACCGGGAAATCGAGCTGGGCTTCGGTGGCGTCGAGGTCGATGAACAGGTCGTAGACTGCGTTCAGGACTTCCTGAGTCCTCGCGTCCTTGCGGTCGATCTTGTTGATGACCACGATGGGCGCGAGCCTCTTCTCCAGCGCTTTGCGCAGAACATAACGGGTCTGGGGAAGCGGCCCTTCCGAAGCATCGACAAGCAGGAGGACTCCGTCGACCATGCTGAGGGCACGCTCGACCTCGCCGCCAAAGTCGGCGTGGCCGGGAGTGTCGACGATGTTGATCTTCGTGCCCTTGTAACGCACGGCCGCGTTCTTGGCCAGAATGGTGATCCCGCGTTCGCGTTCGAGATCGTTCGAGTCCATCACGCGCTCGGCGATTTCCTGGTTTTCCCGGAAGCCTCCGGCCTGACGAAGGAGGGTGTCTACGAGGGTGGTCTTGCCATGGTCGACGTGAGCGATGATGGCGATGTTGCGCAACTGAGTCATGGGGGCGGCCTTAAGGGCGTCTGTCCTCTCTGGAGTTCCCCGCAGAATGGAGGGGGGAGCAGGGTAGTTTACCGAAAACTCCGTCCAGAGATCCGCTCCAGGTCTTCCTGGGTGTTCACGCCCTCGAGAACGCCTTTCGAGGCCGGCACTTCGACCACTCGGTTCAGGTCCAGGCGCACGATCTCTCGCAGGGTCTTATGGGACAGGTCCGCGGCGATCTGCTCCATCACCAGGATGCTGAGGCCGATGGGATGGCCTCTCCTTCCCCCGTGGGTGGCGACCGCGATCGCAGCTCCGTTCCTCAGCGCCTCGGCCACGGCTCGAATATCCTCACCCGTCACCAGGGGATGGTCGACGGGCAGCAAGATGGCGCCGGTGGCACCGCCGCCTCTGGCCGCGGCCAGGCCCAGCCGGACCGAGGCGAACATGCCCCCGGGCTGATCGGGATCCGCATTGATCACGCGGCGTTCTCCCGGCCCCGGCTCGGGAAGGGCTTCTTGGACCTGGGGGTTTAAGACCACGACCAGATCCAGCCCGGCCTGGCGAAAGGCCTCGACGGCGCGCCGGTGAAAGGTCTCTCCGAGCAGGCCGAGGAGGGCCTTGGGCGTGCCCACCCGACGTCCGAGTCCCGCCGCCAGCACGATGCCTCGGATCACCGACCGTGGCCCCTCTTCGCCCTATACTCGCGGACGGTCCGCGTCATGAAACCGAAACATCTCATTTCCCTCAAAGACTACTCGCGTGACGACATCGAAGAGATCTTCGACCTCGCGGAAAAGATGAAGGCGGACCCCGCCTCCTTCAAACAGGGGCTTCTTGGCAAGACCCTGGCCATGATCTTTCAAAAGCCATCCACTCGGACCCGGGTTTCCTTCGAGGTCGGCATGTTCCAGCTCGGGGGGCTCGCGGTGGTTCTGAACCATGACGAGATCCACCTCAGCGTGGGGGAGTCGGTGGCGGATACCGCTCGCGTGCTTTCCAGCTTTGCCGATGGAATCATGGCTCGGGTCTTCGCCCACCAGGACGTGCTCGACCTCGCCAAGTTCGGAAACAAGCCCGTGATCAACGGCCTCTCCGATCTGCTCCATCCTTGTCAGGCTCTGGCCGACTTCTTTACCTTGCGCGAGCGATTCGGTTCGCTCTCCGGTCTCAAGGTTGCCTATGTCGGGGACGGGAACAACGTCTGTCATGAGCTGATGATCGGCGCCGCCCGCCTGGGCGTCGAGATGGTGATCGCCACCCCCAAGGGGTTCGAGCCGAATCCTCTGATCACGAAAAGCACGGCCCGAGACGCCCAGAGGATGGGCGCCCCGGCCCCGAAACTGGTCCAGGACCCCGCCCAGGCGGTCGTCGATGCGCGGGTGGTGTACACGGACGTCTGGACCTCGATGGGGCAGGAGAATCAGGACGCGGAAAGGCGAGCGGCCTTTGCCGGGTTCACGGTGACCCGGGATCTGATGTCGAAGGCCGCCGATGATGCGGTCTTCATGCACTGCCTGCCCGCCCATCGCGGCCTTGAAGTGACGGACGAAGTAATGGACGGGCCGCAGTCGATGGTCTTTCAGCAGGCGGGCAATCGCCTCCACGCGCAGAAAGCCGCGCTGATGCTTCTGATGGGCTAGGAGCCCGTGGTGAAAGCCGGGCCGCGCGATCCGCGGGTCCGGGCTTTGAGCCTCACCCAGGCGCCCGCTTCGAGAGCAAACGAACGGGCGTCCATGAGGTGGACGAGCGGTCTTCCGGGAAGGGTGAGGAGAATCTCCTTGAGGCGGCTTCCGTCGCGTTTCTTGTCCATCAGTGCGGCCCGTCGCGTTCCGGCCGCCATGGCCGGGCGAAGCGCCGGGCGCGGCCCCACGGCCCTGATGGCAGTCCGTATCCGCCGCGCCCAGGCGTGGGGCGTGACGCCGAGCCGTTCGCCGAGATCCACCGCGAACTCCATCCCGTATCCAACCGCCTCGCCGTGGGTGAAGAGCCGATAGGACGTGGCCGCTTCGAGGGCATGGCCGAGGGTGTGACCAAAATTTAAGATCGCTCGCTCACCCTGCTCGCGTTCATCTCGACTGACCACGCCTGC
>JAQBHL010000209.1:0-4773 GCA_032127745.1 Acidobacteriota bacterium | reverse complement strand
CGCTCAATCCCGTGCGTCAGCCAGACCCAGGGCTCCGGATTCGATCCCAGCGTGCCCGCGGTGTGACCTTGGGAGTCGAAGCGGAAGATGATGTTGTCGGCGGCCGCCACGTACCAGAGATTGCCTTCGGGATCGAAACGCACGACATGGGCGCCCAGGAACATCCCGGAGCCCTCGCCCCAGGACCGAACGAAGGTGCCGTCCGACTTCATCTCCAGCACCGGACGATAGCCCCGGTTGAGGGTGACGATATTGCCGTTCTTGGGGTTGATCGCCATGCCGGTCGTGCGGCCGATGACCGCGTTGGCGGGATATTGGAAGAAGTTCTCCACCAGACGGGATGACAGTTCCGGTATCGGCGCTGCACTCCCACCGCCCTGCGCGTACATCGTCGCGCCGGCGCCCAGCGAAATCGCTGCGGCACAACCCACTGACATCACGAAGCGTTTCTTCATTCGAGCCTCCTACAGAGTCTGTTGTGGGCGCGGGCTTGCGCCCGGCGGAAAGTGTAGGCCTGCCGGCCTCGGTGCGCAATGTTTTCCCGAGTTATCTCAGCCGTAGCATCGGCGCGCTCTACGGCCTTGAACTCGACCGGCTGGTCGGGGAAGAGAACTTCAATCCCGAAGTCGGGTTCATGCGCCGCAGAAACTTCCGTCGCAGCTACGCGCAGGCCAGGGTAAGCCCACGCACCGAAAACAACCGCCTGGTGCGGAAGTGGACCTATCAGGCGCAGCTCGACTGCATCACCGACAACGACAACCGACCCGCCTCACGGGAGGACTTCGCGATCCAGAGGGGCGCTCCACCTTGCCGGTAAGAGGCACGGAACTGCAGAGCCGGGGAATCGGGTTGAAGATCAACCGGCCCTTCCGCTTCTGAGCGGTGCCACGGGGCCTCGGCTTTGGGTCGACTTCGGTTACTTCGACTTCGCCTCGAGCACGGCCAGATCGGCCAGGTCCTTCGGGCGCCCCGCCGCTCGCTTGTTGGCCACCAGATCCTGACGTCCGAGTATTGGAACGGTCAGGTCGGCGCAGCGGGCCGAGGCTCTCCCCGGCCACGCCGAGGCGAAATCGATTCCTGAAACGCCGGTAAGGACGTCGATCCGACGGGGAGGAAGGCCTATCTGCACCACGCGGTCAGGGGCGGCGAAATCCGCGGCCGTGATGCCCAGCGCTTCAAGCGGAGCGCCGAACTGCGCCAGGGCTCTAAAGACACGAACCGCGTTCGCCTCGTCCGCCGCTACCCATATGTCGATGTCGCCGGTCGCACGCGGTACTCCGTGCGCGGCCATCGCATACGCGCCCACCACCATGAATCGGGCCTCTTCCTTGAGCAGGCTGCGAAGAAGGTCGAGGAAGTCCTCGTTCAATCGACCTCGGCTTCTCCCAGCCGACGAACCTTCACCGGCCAGCGGGCACGCGAGGTGCGGTCGCTTCTCGAAGGCACGACGGAGAACGCATCGAGAGCCAATGGCCACATCATGGCGAGGCGATCCTCGACGGTCGTGGTCGAAGACAGGTCTTCGCCCGGCTCCTCCCCCAGACGGAAGCGACGAACGGGCCACGAGGCACGACGATCCCGTCGTTTGTCTGCGGGGGTTTGCACCGGCACGCTGGTCGCGCTCACGTCATGCAATTCTAGCTCGGCGGCCGTCTTGGAGGTCTTGTAGATCGGCACCCCGCAGGCCGCGCACCGCCATGCGGGGTCGTCTTCCGTGACCATGCACCCCCCCAGCACCACGACTCCCGCATCGAGGTCACGCTGGAGGTCCGCGCTGGGGGCGGGCATCCCAAACAGAATTGACGCAATTGTCCTGGAGCCGCAGGCGCGGCACCGTCGAGGCTTCCTTGACGCCGTGACCCGATCCCCTGGTTCGAAACCGGGTCTGGCCGGGTCCCCCCTGGGCTTCAGTCGGGCCATCGCTGATCACCCTGCTTCTGGTACGCCGCGTCCCCCGGCTCGCACTTATGTATGCCCGGGGCGAAGGCGGATCTGCTCGAACCGCAGACCAGGGCAGGAGGGAATGCGAGAACCTTCATGGTGTCCTCCGAAGCATTGCGAAGCCAGCGCGCAGACGACCTGAGGAGTGTACTCCGCGTCTACGGGGGCGCGGCGGCGAGACTGGGCGGGAGGACGGGCCGACCCTGGCCTCTTTGCATCATTGCCTCCCCGGGGCGCCGGGTATACGGTCCAGGAAGCTTCAGACTGGGGGGTCTCTCCCCTCGCCGGAAGCCAGCCGTTGCCCTCCGGGAGGACTACGAAACCATGACCACGACCCCGTGCCTGAGCGGATGCGAGCACCCGGTCCAAAGCCTCGATGGGGTGCGTCTTGAATGCTGGTCATGCAGCGACCGCGATGTTCCGTGCCAGGGCGGATGCGGACGTCCGGTCCACGGACGCGAGGATGGGCTCGGCGCAGATGGATGGTGTTTCGAATGCTGGTCGAGCAGCGAGCCTGAGATTCCCTCCTCGGTGGTCCTGCCCCAGGGGCGGATCGGACCGTAGGCAAGATGGGCTACGACGTCATCGGCGACATCCATGGTCATGCAGAGGCGCTGAGGGCGCTATTGACCGACCTGGGCTACCGGGACCGGGCTGGCGCGTGGCGTCACCCATCACGGCAGGCGGTGTTCGTGGGCGACTTCATCGACCGCGGCCCGTCCCAGGTGGAGACGGTCGAGATGGTGCGTCGCATGGTCGACGCGGGCAGCGCGCTGGCCGTGATGGGCAACCATGAATTCAACGCCATCGCCTGGTTCCTTCCGGACCCGGACTGCCCGGGCGAGTACCTGCGGCCACGCCATTCGCCGGAGTACGGGGAGAAGAACTACCAGCAGCACAAGGCGTTTCTCAAGGAGGTAGAGGGCACACCGCGCCACCAGGAGATCATCGACTGGTTTCTCACCCTTCCGCTGTGGCTGGATCTGGGTGGAATCCGGATCGTGCATGCGTGCTGGCACAGCAGGTTCATGGCGGAATTGAATCCGTTCCTCGATGAAGGGCGCAGGCTGACCCCCGAGTTGATGATTGCCGCCAGCCGGGAACCCGCCGATCCCGCGGACAAGGACACCGCCGACTTCTCGGTGTTCAAGGCGGTGGAGGCACTGACCAAGGGAATCGAAGTGCCGCTCCCCGGCGGCAGGACATTCCGGGACAAGGACGGCCACGAACGCCGTCGGGTACGGGTGCGCTGGTGGGATGATGACGCCGTCACCTACCAGCAGTCGGCGCTGCTGAGTAAGCAGGAACGGAAGGAATTACCGGCCGATCCGGTTCCCGCTCACGCCCGGCTGGGTAGCCGGGGGGCGACCCCGTTGTTCATCGGGCACTACTGGCTGACCGGTCATCCGAGCCTGTTGTCGGAAACGGTCGCCTGCGTGGATTACAGCATCGCGAAGGGCGGCAAACTGGTGGCCTACCGCTGGGACGGGGAGGCGAAACTGAATGCGTCGCGGTTCCACTGGGTACCGACATCCTAGTGTCCTGTCTCGTTAATACGCGATACATGAGAGTGTCGAGGCGCCCGGAGCGCAAGGCGTCGAGGAGGCCGCATATCCAGCATATGCAACGACGAGCAACGCAGCGATCCGGGATGCATCGGCGCTCTCATGGGTTGCGCATTTACGAGACCGGATACTAGGCAGGGAGTCCGGTAACCGATCTCGCCAGCTCCAGCAGACGCTCGTAGAGCCTCACCGTCGCGGGCGTGTCCCGTTCGCCGTAGCCGCGCAACTGCCGGCGCAGCTTCGTGCTTTCCGCCACAGGGATCGAGTCCTCGGCGAAGAGACGTCAGTCTCCGACGCGAGACCAGAACTCGACGGGCATTCCCTTCCCCTCCAGGAATGAACCGAGCTCGCTTGATCTTTTGCCACTGAACTGGGCTTGCAGGCCCTCCAGCACATCCTCAGTATCCAGGGCTTCGGCCAGCTTCCTGACGTTGTCGGCGCGGATGGTCCAAGCCCATTCGTACTCACTGAGGCCACCCCCGAATACTTCTTCCACGCCTCTGCCCAGGTCTTGGCCCTGTATCACCAGGTCCCCGGACGGATCGAGTCGCGCGGTCAGATGGCGCGATCCACCTTTGTCCGACGTGTCCCTCAGAACAACATGGGTCAGCACTGGCTGAACCGCCCGTCGTCGTCGGCCCGCCGAGGGCATTGTGGTGCTGATTGATAGCCCGCAGCCGCGCTGGCGAGTTGGCTTGTCGCGGGGTCCAGCGCCCCGGTCAGGCCCGTCCGCCGGGCAACTGCGATGGGACCAAGGTCGTGGGTCATTGTTCCTCCGATGATTGTCCGGTCGTCGCCGATCTCTTCAGCGCCTGGTGCTAAGGGCCGCCTCCCTATAGGCGAGCATGGCCTGAAGCCTACGCCCGATAGGGCTTGGGAGGGGCTCGAGCAGTGGTCGCGCCCGCTGGATTCATGGCCACTCTTCGAAGGAAGCGAAGGAGGCACGCGCCGAGATGGCCGGTCTCAGGCGAAAGGGAAGGGCCGACGTCGCTGGCGAACCGACTTTCGCGCGTGTGTGCTGAACTGAAGGCGGAACGACATCCCCGGCAGGAAGTCAGGTAACAGATCTCGCCAGCTCCAGTAGACGCTCGTAAAGCCTCACCGTCGCGAGGGTGTCCCGTTCGCAGTAGTCGAGCAACTGGCGGCGCAGGTTCGCCCGCTCCGTCACAGGGATCGAATCCTCTTCGAGGAGAAGGCCCTCCAGCAACCTCGCCGCCATTCCTCCCTCGTCGATCTCGAGGTCGTCGTAGGTCAGGCCGCGGACCAG
>JAQBHL010000208.1:0-3696 GCA_032127745.1 Acidobacteriota bacterium | reverse complement strand
TCCGGCGAAACCTGAAACTCTGAAGACGTGCTGGCGGTGCACCCAACGACTACGAACCCAACGGCGAACCAGATTGATCTCATTCACACCCTCGCTTTCCTAGGAGTTCCATCCAACAGGCGTCGGCATACCACCGGGGATAAGCTGCGAGCGTCCAATACGCTCAACGCTCGTCTGCTTCATCCCCTTGTTCGACGCCGCCGCTCGCTCATCGATCATGCCTTCCTGTAGCGTGCCGCCGGATCCTGAAGGATCGCCACGAACTGGCGAAATGTCTCAGCGACGAACTCAAGATCCTCCCGAGTTGTGTCGCCAAGCGGATAGGACACGACAGGATAGCTCGCGGACCGTCGCTCAACACGAAGGTCAAAGGCGAATCCAAGGCTGTCATCCGTCGCGAACTCCAGAACGTCAGGTGGTTGTCCATCCGCCCTGCGCGGCAGAAGGTCATCCAGTGGATAGAAACGGTAGTGGTTGAGTGGGGGCAGCGTCTCGCCTCCATTTGCCCACATCAGGAAGCCCTTGTAGTCCGCAGGTAGGGCAGAGCCAAGGTCGGTTTCAATGGGCTCGAAGGCTTGCACTAGCTCCACGCGGCCGTCAGCGTGGAAGTGCACGCCCAACTCGCCAAGCTGCGCCGTCATAGAGCGGCTACGTCTGCGACGACCATGCATCAACTCCTAGAAGGCGTCGAACACTGCGTTCACCTGCAAAGCGCGCCCTCAACGACCGGCCGTCGACGAAACGCGGTGGCCGCTCCTCGCGCGCTTTGTCTGGTGCAACGCATTGTTATCCGGCGTTATCTCGGGCGCCCCTGATTCGATACCGCAAAGCGCGATCTTCTTGTTGCCAAACGCTGCGACCAGTTCCAGGGTTCCCCCCAGCGCCGCGATGTACCGCCGCAGGGTGGATACCTGGCAGTCTTCAAACTCTCTTCGACTCTCGAGGCGGGACACGTCTGCCTGATCCATCTGCGACGCGGCAGCAACATCCAGCTGCGTCCTTGCCGCCGCTTCGCGGAGCGCTCGCATTGTGAGGTGCACGCCGCGCTGGGCACGAAGGCCACGCCCGAGTAGGCGCATTGGCCCAGTGTTCGATAGGGAGTGCTCTCTTGTCGATATGTTCATTTCTAGGCTCCAGTCTCGTAAATGGCTCGCTCGGCCGCAGTAGCCGGCCGTGCGCTGATGATGCGATCCCGTTCCCCGCGCACGACGCTAACCACATAGAGGACCCGCTCGCGGAGAGATCGACCGATAACGACCATGCGGCCTATTCCTGAGCCATCGTCAAGGTAGACCGCCATAGGGTCTGCGAAGACAGTCGCGGCCTCGGCAAAGGACACACCATGCTTGACGAGGTTCGACGCCGCCTTGACGGCATCCCATTCAAAATCGCCTTCAAACACCGTACGCACGACCGATAGTATGGGCTATATCCCATTCCCGGTCAACCCGCTCGACTTCAGAGCGTGGTCATCACGACCGGATAACACTGGTTGTCCTCAATCAGTCGACGCAACACTTTGGCCAAAGACCTCCGCTGGTTTCATCCAGTTTAACGTCTGTCGAGGCCGGCCGTTCAGGGCCCTGGCGACAGCGTTCAGACGCGCCGTGCTGTGCACACTGAGATCGGACTTGCTCGGAAAGTACTGTCGAAGGAGTCCGTTCGTGTTTTCGTTGCTCCCGCGTTGCCATGGGCTATGAGGGTCGCAGAAGTACACCTCCATACTGGCGTCCGTACTGAAACGAAGGTGATCAGCCATCTCCTTGCCTTGATCCCAGGTCAGACTCCGGCGCAGTTCGGCAGGCAGCTTGGCGATCGTCCGGGACAGTCCGATACGGACGTCTTCCGCGGTTCGGCCATTGGGCAGACGGAAGAGCATCACGTACCGGCTCTTCCGCTCCACCAGCGTCCCGATGGCCGATCGGCCGCCCCGTCCGATGATGAGATCTCCCTCCCAATGCCCAGGCACCGCCCGATCTTCGACCTCCGGCGGTCGCTCGCTGATCATGACCATGTTCTGGAGCCGGCCCTTCCCGGATCGCTCGGTGCGCAGGTGGGGACGCCGTTGCGTCCGGCCCGTTCGCAGGCAGACGGTGAGTTCCTTGCGCAGAGCCCCTCGGGTCTGGACGAAGAGGGACTTGTAGATCGTCTCGTGCGAAACCCGCATATTCAGATCGTCAGGATACTCACGGACGAGCCAAGCCGCGATCTGTTCCGGTGACCACCACGCCCTGAGCCCAAGCTCCACTTCGCGGCGCAATCTCGAGTCCTGTGACAGCTTGGCCGGCTTGGGTCGGCGACCTCTCTCCAGTGCGGCACTGTCAGCACTCCACGCGCGATAGTCATCACGGCGCCCGTTCCAGGCAACTTCCCGCGAGATGGTCGAGGGAGATCTCCGCAGCCGACCTGCGATCACCCGCAAGGAGTCGCCTGCGACCAGGCCGCGAGAAAGCTCCTCCCGATCCGCAAGCGACAGCCGTAGGGGAGATCGGTCTTGGGTCCGGCTCTTCAGGCCACCGCTATGGGCCAGGTACCGCTGGATCGACTTGATCGAGCAGCCCACCATCGCCGCCGTCGTAGCAAACGTTTCACCGGCACGTGTGAGCCGTTCTATCCGCAATCGATCCACCCGGCTCAGACGCCTCGGGTCGCCCGTCCATACTCGCTCCATCTCGGTTCTCCCTCACGAAAAGCCGAGATCTTGACCGAAGTGTTGCGTCGTTCACTTGAGACCACCCTGCAATAACCTGCGAGGGCCTCTGTCCGTCTGCGAGGACCTCGTCAGGTTCATTGCATTGTTATCCCGCCTTGCGAGGAGCCTGAGCCCTGACCCGAGCAGGTCGCCGAGGTTGTCGCGGGACCGCATTGATCACCGCTCGCAGGATGTCGTTCACCGAATCGGCGGTTGGAAATGAAGGCGCTACGTCCGGGGCTAGGAGAACAGCGACTGAGTGGCCCTTTAGTCGAGCGGCATAGGGATTACGCCGGGCCTTCGAGTAGTCGAAGTCGTATTCCGGCCTCATGTCGTCCTTTTCCTCTGATCTAGTTGGCATCTTCTTCATATTGCTCACGCTCGCGCCTGGTAGGAATCCGAGCGCTGATAATCCGAATACTACTCTCGCGATGCGCGAAGGACACCAGCAGCAGTCTGCCACTCTCGGAATGCCCGACAAGGATGCCCCGCCTCTCATCGTGAGAATGGTCGGGGTCCGAGTGGATCATCGCCAATGGATCTGTGAAGGCCGTCGCGGCCTCCTCAAACGCAACATGATGTCTCGCGAGATTGGAGGCCGCCTTGGGAGGATCCCATTCGAAAAAGGGCCCGCTCATCTGGCCTCAGCGTATCACTCGCCGCCACCTTGGTCGGGATAACACCGGCCTTCACCTGCAAGGCGCGCCTCAACGACTGCTCGCGAAGCGAGCACACCTCCGCGCCTTGTCTGGTGCAAGGCCTTGTTATCCGGCACGATGCCCATGCCCTTCCTCCAACAGCGAGGCCACCCTTGGTTCGGTGAGATACGACACAGCCCGCTGAAGGGCGACAAGCCAGAGAACGCAAAATGCCAAGCCGAGAAGTCCGAAGACAACACCGAGCGCCGCGCGGGCCATCCCTGCGGCTTGCCAAGCAAAGTAGACATGAAACAGGATCGTCACCACCATGTAGGTTCGAATGACCAGAACCACGACGACGCTGCC
>JAQBHL010000207.1:0-12912 GCA_032127745.1 Acidobacteriota bacterium | reverse complement strand
ACGCGAGCGGGTGTAACCCAGGGCCGGAGGACCTTCGGAGAACGCCTTTCCTCGGACCGCGCCCTTCGATTCTCCTCGTCACACTCGATACCACCCGCGCCGATTCCATTGGACCTCAAGCGAAGGGAATCGAGACGAGTGCGTTCAACGCTCTGGCCTCGCGGGGGCGGCGTTTCTCGCGGGCCTACGCCACCGTGCCCGAGACCCTCCCCTCGCACAGTTCCATGATGACCGGCCTCTACCCGGCCGGCCACGGCATTCACGAAAACGGTCGAGCCCTGGCCGTGGATCATCCGGTCCTGGCCGAGCGGCTGCGGAAAGCGGGATATCGGACCGCGGCTTTCGTTTCGTCCTTCGTTCTGGCCCGCCGCTTTGGCCTCGCCCGCGGATTCGAGGTCTATGACGACGTGCAGCAGGCCGAGCGCTCCGCGGCGGAGACCACCGATCGAGCCCTCGAGTACCTGGGTCAGGAATCGGCGCAGCCGCAGCTGCTCTGGGTTCACTACTTCGACCCGCATACGCCGTACGCGCCCCCCGAGCCGTTCCGCACTCGATACGCGAAGAACCCTTACCTCGGTGAAATCGCGGCACTGGACGAGCAATTGAGCCGGCTGGTCGCGGCCTTTGAACACAGCGTGCCCGGCCCGGTCGCCATCCTGGTGGTCGGCGATCACGGGGAGGGCCTTGGCGATCACGGCGAATCTCAGCATGGAATCCTTCTCTATGAGTCAACGATGCATGTGCCTCTTCTTCTGATCGCTCCAGGGTTGGCGCCCTCGGTGAACGAGACGCCGGTGAGCACGCGCAGGATCTTCCACACCGTTCTCGACCTGGCCGGCCTTGAGGCGGCGGACAGTCTGCGTGCCAATGGTGCGGCGGAAATCGTCATGGGCGAGGCCATGAAGCCTTTCCTGGAATACGGATGGCAGCCGCAGACCATGGCGGTGGAGGGCCCACAGAAGGTCATCCGGGCCGGGGCCATCGAGGTCTACGACCTGACCCAGGACCCGGGTGAGATCCACGACCTTTCTGCCGCGGCCAGTCTGTCCCGACCCCTGCGCACCGCCCTGCAGGACTATCCCGTGCCCTCGCCCGGCGCCGCGCGCCCACCGGACAGCCTGGGCGAGGAAGATCGCCGGAAGCTCGCGAGCCTCGGCTACGTGAGCGCGGGGGCGGCGCCGGTGGTGCGGAAAGACGCGCCCCGGCCGGTGGAGATGGCCCATCTGTTCGACGCCATCGAGAGGGCTTCCGGGCTCTTCGTCAGCGAGCAGTACGCCAAGGCCATTCCCCTGCTGGAGAAGATTCTCCGCGAGGATCCCCACAACCTCGACGCTGCCCTTCGCCTCGCCACCGCCCACTCCTCCCTCGGCCACGACGCGGCGGCGGAACGGATGTTCGCAAAGGCGCAGGACATGGCTCCGCTGTCTCAGGATGTCAGGACCTACCGCGCCCTCCATCTCGCCCGGGGGAAGCGCTGGGAGGAGGCGGCCCCCATCCTGGAGAAGATCGTGGCCGAGACAGAGGACCGGCTTCCCGCCCTCGAGGCCCTGGCCCGGATCCGCGAACGGCAGAAGCGGTTCGAGGAAGCCGTCGCTCTGCATCAGAAGGTCTACGCCCAGCGCAAGCCGACGGGCGCCGAGATCGTCCGCCTGGGAGAACTCGCCATGGAGGTCGGGAACACACCCCTCGCCATTCAATCGTTCGAGACCGCGAAGCGCCTTCAAGGAGTTGCTTTCGCGCACGACCTCGAGCTGGGCGTGCTCTTCCTGGCCGAACGGCGCTTCGAGGAGGCGAGGGACGCTCTCGATCGCGTGCTTCCGACGCACCCCGACTACTCCATGGCTCTGTTCAAGCGGGCGCAGGTGAGCGTGCTGCTCAAAGAACCCGATCAGGCCGCGCGCATCGAGAGGGCCCGACAGGGGGCGGACGCAACCACCCGCCCATTGATCGAAAGAGAACGGCTCTTCCAATCCGCGGCGAGGAACTGAAAAGAAGAAGGCCCGGCTTTCGCCGGGCCTTGACCAGGTTGCCCTGAGCGGTCGCCTAGAAGCGGATGCGGGCGTCGACTTCCAGACGGCGAGGGTCGAAGAACCGCTGGGCCTGTGCGTAGGAGGACGAATGCACGCTGGGCTGGAAGTTGTAGCCGGTCTGCTTGTCGAAGACGTTGAAGAGGTTGCCGACAAGCTGGAGCTTGAGACGCTCGGTCAGCTTGATGTCCTGGGTGTACTTGAAATCGAGCTGGTAGTGACTGTCCGCGCGGCGCGAGCCCGCCGGTTCGGCGTAGCGGTTGGTGTCGCTCGTGCTCGACCCCGTGAGCGGACGGTAGATCTCGTAGTTCGTGGACTCCCAGGGCTGACCCGACTGGAAGACGAAGAAGAAACCGGCAGACGCGTTCCAGCTCAGGTTCCTCACCGCGAAGAGCTTGAACAGATGCGGGCGGTCTCCGTGAAGGTCTCCCTCCTTGTTGTCCCACAGCTGCCGGCCGGCTCCATCCGCGATGTTCGACGAACCGATGAAGATGTTGCCGTCGTTGGAATTGGCTGTGGTGGAATTGTCCTGGTCGAAGTTGCCATAGTAGTGGCTGCGGGTATAGGAAAGATTGGCCTGTCCATTTGCACTGCGCCAATCCAGTTCGATGGCGCCCTCCCAGTACTTCGTGTACGCACCGTCGAGCTCGGCGATCACGTAGGAAGAGCCGTTGAGGGAGCCGCTCCCAATCTGCCGACGCTGATCGTTGAGGTTCGGAATGTAGGGCTCCCGAGGAATGCCGGCGGGAGGGTTGTAGTCCACCCGCGCGGTGTTGTTGGTGTCTTCCCAGAAATGTGAACTCTTGCGGTAGCGAGCGTAGACCCGGGCGGAGAGCTGGCTGTTGATCTTGCGCGCAGTGCCCAGGAGGAACTCATTCGTGGTGCGCGGCGTGAGATCCGGAACGAACAGCTTGCCCGATGACGCCGCCACGGGGTCGGTTGCGAAGAGAACGCCGTTCTCGTCGAAGTAGGCCTGGATCGTTCGGGCCAGGTTTCGGGCCCAGGAGGCGGCCCGTGGCAATGAACTCGCGGCGGGCTTGTACTGCGCGAAGCTCGCGTAAACCGTGTCTTGCCCGTTGTAGGCCCAGGTGCCGCTGACCCGGGGCTGGATCATCTTCTTGAAGGGCATCTCGTACATCTCGTACTTCGTGCCCACCGACAGGACATATCCGGGGAGGGTGGAGCTGTCATTGGCCAGGCCCTGGCCGTATAGCTTGTCGTTGCTTGCAACCGCGCCGATGTTGAAGGTCCAGTTGTCAAGGCGGATGGTGTCGTTGAACTCGATGCTCTGGGACTTGTACTCGGAGTGAATGGTCTCCGCCAGGCCGGTGCTCTGCTGCTGGAAGGACGCGACGTAGGAGACAGGGCGGCCTTCGAAAACCAAACCGCGCGGTGCAGAGATCGCGCCCCAACCGTTCGAGCTCCGGAGCAGATCCTCAGAGTCCGTGTAGCGCTGATAGCCCACGTGGAGGTCATGACGGACTTTGTCACCCACGGTGAGGTTGTAGCCCACCTCGCCCGAGTCGCGGAAGAAGTCGTCGTTGTCGAACTGAGAGCCGTAGCCCACGATGCCGCCACCGGTCTTCACTCCGTTCTCGGTGTAGCCATAGCGGGCGATCAGAGGTTGGATGAATGCGTTGTAGGTCGCGTCGCCGGCTGCGGGCACTGGCACGGAGAAGCGTCCGACCTGGTCGAGGTTGGCGATGTCGAGCTTCGTTCCCGGCGACGTGCCGATGGTGACGTTCGCCACGTTGTCCGGGCGACCCGCGCCCGGGTTGTCGAACTTCGTGAACTTGAAGGTGGCGTAGCTCTTCGGATTGATGACCCAGGATCCGTCGGCGGTAAAGATCTTTTGCGTTGTTTCGTAGCCCGTTCCGGTGGTGGCGGAAGCGTTGGAAGCGAACTGGTCGGCCACTTCCACGCGCTTGGAGTGGCGATAGCTTGCGTTCAAGAGCACGGATGAGCTGGGGGTGAAGGTCAGTTTGCCGAACCCTTCGTTTCGGGTGCTCTTGTAGGACGGAAGCTCACCGTAGAGATTCGCCTGGTTGTCTCGAGTGAGAGTCGGACGATAGTAGGACCCGTAGAAGTAGAGGCGGTCCTTGACCACCGGCCCTCCGATGCCGCCGGTAATCCAGGTCTTGTCCTGCTCGTAACGGGACTTGGAGCCGTCGTTGAGGTCGGCGGACAGGGCGGGAGTCTGCAACCGAAAATCGACTTCGCCGGTGAACTTGTCGGTGCCGGACTTGCTGACCGAGTCCACGGAAAAGCCGCCCGCGCGATCGAAATCAATGGCACGTGCACCACCCTTGATGACGGTGATCTGGGCGATGTCATGAGACGAGGGCTCGGCCGCCAGAGTCCCGAAAAGGGGCAGGGTCACGTTCACTCCGTCAAACTTGTAGACGTTGTCCTGTCCGCTGCCGCCGACGCTGGGACCACGGGTCAGGTCCTGCGAATACTGCACACCGGGGAGGAGTTTGATGAGGTCGCGGTACTCGGTGCCGAGGGGCAAGCCCTCGATCTGGCTGCTGCTAAGGCCGGTGGCGATGGCCGCGGAGTCCTTGTCAATGAGGGCCGAGGAGGTGTCGGCGGTGACGGTGACGGTCTCGGTGAGCCCACCTACGCCGAGCTGGGCGTCCAGAGTGGCTTCCTGGAGGAGCTGAACCGATACCGCCCGGCTCACCGTCTTCATGCCCGATAGGTTGAAGGTAACCACGTACTCACCCGGAGGCAGGGCGGGAAGGCGATAGTCGCCGTTTCCACCCGTGGTGGTCACGCGGGGTCCGGGCAGGACGTTCGAGCGGGCTTCCACGGTCACCCCGGGCAGGATGGCGCCATCGGTGGCGGTTACGTTCCCGGCAATGGACCCGGTCTGCTGGGCGAACAGCGGAGCCGACAGGGACACCAGACTCAGAGACAAACACATGCGCAGAGCGCGGTGAAACTTCATTCGAACCTCCTGCAAGGACATCATGATTCTCATCGGCCCCGGTGCGTCGGACCGAGGAATGGTTGCGGCGGAAGGCTACCACGAGGGTGCGGGCCAACTGCCGCAGAATGGCTATTGAAGGTCGCCCAGCGCGGCCAGAAGCTGCCTGGCCTTCTCATTCTCCGGTTCGCTCTTCAGGACGGCCAGGGTCTCGATCCGGGCTTCGCCCAGCCGGTTCATATTGGCGAGGGTGAGGGCCAGGTTGAGGCGAACCCGAACCCTCGAATCGTCCATCGAAAGGGCCTCTCGAAAGGCGGCCACCGCATTGTCTCCGTTGCCGGAGAGCGACTGAGCCTCTCCATAGCGTCCGAGCAGGGAAGCCGTTCGCGGCACCCCCGTCCTCATGGCCGCCTCGAAGAATCGAACCGCCGAGAAGGGGTCGCCCGCGCCCAGGAAATACTCGGCGATCGCCAGTCGCTCCTCCTTGATCAGCGACCCCTCCACCTGAGAGAGCAAAGAGGTGGCCGGACCAGCCCGGCCTTCGCGGAGAAAGGCCCGGCCGATGCGCAGGCGCAGGGCATCCACATCCCGGGACCGCGTTTGCGCGCTGACCATGAGCGCCCGGGCCTCCTCATCCTTCCCGGCCACGATCAGGGACTCGATCCGCGCGATCTCTTCCTCGGTGGTTTCGTGGTGGAGTCTGTAGTAGTTGTAGCCGAGTCCGAGGGCGGCGAAGAGGATCACCAGGCCGAATGTGGCCTTCAGGAAAGGTCGCCTCCTCCGCGGAGCCTCACCCTGGCGGTCTCTGGAACCTTCCTCCGTCGTCTTCGTGATACGCTCCTCGCTCTTCAAGCTGCCCATCCTAAGCGGCCCTCATGGGCTGAGTCGACTGATCGCGGAGAGATGCCGGAGTGGCTGAACGGGCCAGGTTGCTAACCTGTTGTGCGGGGTTTCCTGCACCGGGGGTTCGAATCCCCCTCTCTCCGCCAGCTTTTCCCGGGCCGAAGGCCCGAAAAAGCTGGCTTGAGAGAGGGAGCTTCGGTCCTTCGCTCTCGCTCAGTCTCGAATCCTGCATCTACAATCCGGGCAGACTCCTCCAACCACCGATCCCGGGATTTCATGACCCGCGTTGGCTCGGCAGAGAGAGGGGCTTGGGTCCTTCGCTCTCGCTCGGTCTCCTCGGATCACTTGCATTCACAATCCGGGTTGTCCCAGCCGCTGATCGTCGGTCGCGCAGGCCTCCGGGCCGTCTTCCTGACTGCGCCGGGGGGCTTCGGGGGGGGCGACGGCGGCGGGGTTGCCCTAGCGCAGCGAAGTGCGCGCGTCGACGACCCGCACGTCGCTCATCATGGCGAGATAGGCGTCGAGCCAGGGCTTGTGTGCCGCGCCCACGATCACAAGCACGCGTTTGCCGGGCAGGCGTGCGCTCACCTCGCGGATGTTGGCGATCATGCGCAAATTGCGTGTCTCCCATGCGGCCACGCGGCGACGGCCGACATCGTGCGGGCTCGGGCGATTGATCATGTTGAGCCACTGGCCATCGGCGTCGGTGCGGCCGGCGGGCGGCGCGTTGAGCATGCGATAAGTGGCGAGCGCCTCTTCCGGGGTGGTGAGATGCTGACCTGCTTCCCGCAGCGTCGTGAAGTCTGGGTCTGCCATGAGCGCGGCGAGCCATGGTTCGTTCATGAATTCATCGATATCGGCTGTGAAATCCGGCCCTGCATCGTCGCTTTGATCATCCATCGGATCGACGCGTTCAAGACGTAGACGCACAGCCAGGCGCGTTGCGATCAGATAATCCTCATTGCGGCGCGCGGGCGTTTCATAGGTCATTAATTGCTCGACGAGCAGACTTGCTACGTTGTCATCGGCGATACGCTCGGCGGGGTCGAGCCGCCACCACTGCACCAGCGCCGAAGCCGGATCCCCTGCGGCCGCGAACAAGGCCGCGAGGCGGCGTCGCTGCGCTGGGGTTGGGGCGTCGGGCCATTTCGCGAGCGTGCGGCGTGTCTCGGCCTCGGCGTCCGGCATGTCGTAGTTCACCCGGCTGCGTGCGAGCGCGGCCAGCACCATCGCGCGGCCGCCATAAGAGCGCGCAACGTCGGGGTAGCTTTCGCGGTACTGCCACATCTGCGCGATGCTGCGCCCGGGCAGCGCTTCGATGGCGATGGCGTCAGGATGAAACGCCTCCAGTCTCAAGAGCAGGGGCTCGAGCACCGCGGGATCGAAATCGCCGGGCGCTCCGCTCAAGTGCGGCGTGCCAATCACGAGAACCTGCGTGGGTTCGCCGACGTGCTGGCTTTGATAGGCCCGGGGGTCGAAGGTCTGCTGCGCTGAAGCCGGTGCGGCGGTGGCGAGCCCGGCGACCAGGGCCGAGGCGGCCAATGCGAACGGCCTCATGCTGTTGTCACGCTCCCTGGATTAGGCAATACCCTCACAGTATAGGAGGAACAAACGCCCTCTTCCACGATTCGATCGAGTGCATGTCTACAGGGCTTCCGTTTCTCGAAGGCCTCCGCGCCACTGCGGATCCCGGGGTCGGGAGCCCTCGAAAGCTGAGCAGAGAGGGGGCCATCGGGCCGGCGGCGGCCGCTACACTCCTTCGAAGAAGTCGACTTCGCCGGTTTCGAGCGAGTATTCGGCGCCGACCACGCGCAGGCCGCCTTCGGCGATCAGTCGTTCCAGGATCCGGGAGCCGTGACGGAGCTGATCGACCGAGGCTCTGATGTTGGCCCGGACCGCGAGGTGCTCGATGGCTCCCTCATCCGGTGGAAGATCGCCCTGGAAGAGACCCTCCACCGCCGGGCGGACGCGATCCACGATCGACATCAGATTCGGAGAATGGGTCTGGGTGGAGCCGGTCAGCTCTTCGAGGGTGGCCAGGATGGCGCCGCAACCGGTGTGTCCCAGCACCACCACCAGTTTCGTGCCGAACCGCTCGGCCGCGAACTCGACGCTGCCCACCAGGGAGGGGGCCACGATGTTGCCGGCCACCCGGACCACGAACAGGTCCCCCAGGCCCTGGTCGAAGATGATCTCCGCGGGCACCCGCGCGTCCGAACATCCGAGGACGATGGCGAAGGGATTCTGGCCTCTGGTCAGTTCCTTGCGGCGCGCTTCATTGGCGAGCATGTCCGCCCGGCCGGTGCCGGCGAGAAACCGTCGATTGCCTTCCCGCAGGCGAAGAAGGCCTTCCGTGGCTGGAATCATTGGGAGCGGTTGGCGGGTGAAGCGGAGCGGGCGGTTCTGCCCCGCCTCCTCGAGGCGCGGGCCGATCCAGTGCAGCGAGCCGAGCCTACTTTGTGTCCGTCTTCAGCGGAGTCACGGTCACGGCGTCGAGCTTCTGCTTCTGGAGCATGGCCACCAGCCTGGGCAGATCGGTCTTGATGATCGAGTCCATCTTGCCGATCTGCACATCGAGTTGGTCCGAGAGCATCTTGAACACTTCGTGACTCTGATCGGTGGGCCTCGCGTCCGCGCTTTCGATAACGCCCTGCAGGGCCCCGATCTTGTTGTTGAGCTTGATCGGGAAATTCAGGGGATCCTGGGAGCTCTGGTTCTTGACCTGATAGATCTCGCTCTCGACCGCGGACAGCTTGCCGTTGAAAGAACGCGCCATCACCAGGGTGGGCGACGGCTTCTTGCCGGCTTTCCCGGTGTCGAGTTGCTTGATGCGCTCATCGACCTGGCCCTTGATCCCGCGAATCAGGAGGATGGCATCGTTGGCCTGGGAGGCCTTGTTGCGGACCTTCATGGCCAGGGCGAACTGCTCCTGCAGATCGGCATCGGTGATCCCCTTGAGCAGCGTCTCTTCGCGCTTGATCACGAACGGCTGGGTCTGCGAAGCCCCGTCCACGGTGAGACGAACACTGTAGTTCCCGGGAGGGGCGAGGGGTCCGCGGGCGCTGGCCGACCACATGATCAGGCCCGGGAACTCGGTGGCGCCGGGGTAGCGCAGGTTCCAGTTGAGCCGATGGGTTCCCGTCACCACCGCGGGCTTCGGATCGCGCGGGCGACGGAAGCCGTCGTCGTCGGTGGGAGGAGGTTCGGGCTTCTTGTCCGCCGGCTCGGGGACGCCGGCGAAGGTCCGGATGGCCTGACCCTGAGCATCGAGAACCTCGATGGTGACTTTCTGGGCCGGAGCCTTGAGCGAATAGTCGAACGACACGTTGTTGTCCAGGCCGCGACGCGCGGGCTCGGGCTTGTAGAGATGGAAAGCCGCGGCCTGGGTTTCGTCGGTCCACTGGCGCAAGGGGGCGATGTTGTCCATGATGTAGAGGGCCCGGCCGTGGGTGGCGATCAGCAGGTCGCGCTGCTCCACCGTGATGTCGTGAACGGGCGTCACCGGCAGATTCTGTTTCAGGGACTGCCAGGTGTCGCCGTTGTCGAACGAAACATAGATGCCATTCTCGGTGCCGAGATAGAGCATCTTCTCGCGCTTGATGTCTTCCCTGATCGCGCGCACGAAGTCGCGGGCTTCCACCCCGTTCACGATCCTGGTCCAGGTCTGGCCGTAGTCGTCGGTGCGATAGGCGTAGGGAGCGAAGTCGTCACGGCCGTAGCGGTTCGCGGCCACGTAGGCGGAGCCGGCCCGGAATGGAGAGGCTTCGACCAGGGAGATGCGGGCGAAGTCGGGAAGATCCTTCGGGGTGACGTTCGTCCAGGTCTTGCCTCCATCGCGGGTGATCTGCACGTAGCCGTCATCGGATCCGGTCCAGATCACGTTCGCATCCTTCGGCGAGGGTGCGATCGAGAAGATGGTGGCGTAGGTCTCGACCCCGGTGTGGTCCTTGGTGATGGGGCCGCCCGAGGGACCAAGGGTACTGGGATCGGCGCGGGTGAGATCGGGTGAGATCTTCGTCCAGCTCTGGCCCTCGTTGGTGGTCTTCCACACGTGCTGGGATCCGACGTAGAGCACGTTCGAATCCTGGGGCGAGAACACGATGGGGAACGTCCACTGGAAACGCTCCGCGATGTCGGCGGAGGCGTAGCCCATCGGATTGTCGGGATAGGGGTTGATCTCGCGGGTCTGATCGGTGCGTCGATCGAGTCGGGTGAGGTGCCCGCCGTAGCTGCCGGCATAGAAGATGTTCGGGTCGTCTTGATTGGACGCGATGTAGCCGCTTTCTCCTCCTCCCGCGGAGTAGAAGATCGGGGCCACCCGGCCTCCGAACCCGCCCGAGGACATCTCGCTCGAGACGCAGGCCGTGCTGTTGTCCTGCTGCGCGCCGCACACGTGATACGGGACGTCCCTGGTGGTGGTCACGTGGTAGAACTGCGCGGTCGGGAAATCCAGATCGGTCCAGGTTTCACCTCCGTTGACCGACACGCTCGCGCCCCCGTCGTTGGCTTCGATCATGCGCATAGAGTCGTCGGACGCGATCCACATGTCATGATTGTCGCCGTGGCGCGGGCGGATCGTGGTCCACGTCTTGCCCGCATCCACCGACTTGTTGAAGCCGACGTTGAGGACGTAGACCGTGTCCTTGTCCTTGGGGTCGGCGTAGACGCGGGTGTAGTAGAAGGCGCGCTGACGAAGCTCGCGCTTGTCATTCACCAGCTTCCAGGTGGCGCCCGCGTCGTCGGAAAGAAAGAAGCCGCCGTCGTCCGCTTCGATCTGGGCGTAGATGCGATTTGAGTCGGCGCCCGAAACCGAAAGGCCGATCTTGCCGAGCACTCCCTTGGGCAGGCCGGGATTTCTCGAGATCTCGGTGAAGTGATCGCCGCCGTCCGTGGACTTGAAGATGCCGCTGCCGGGGCCACCCGAGGTCATGCCGTGCGACGTGCGCCCGGCTTCCCAGAGGGCGACGTAGATCGTCTCGGGGTTTTGGGGGTCGAGGATCAGTTCGATGGCCCCGGTCTTGTTGTCGCGGAAGAGGATCTTGTCCCAGGTGGCGCCGCCGTCCCTGGACCGGTACACGCCGCGTTCGTCGTTGGGTCCGGCCGGGTGACCGAACGCGGCGACGTAGACGAGGTCCGGGTTCTTGGGATCCACGCGAATCTTGGCAATGGCCTGGGTGTCCGCGAGGCCCACGTGCTTCCAGGTCTTGGCCCCGTCGGTGCTCTTGTAGACGCCATCGCCCTGGGCGATGTTGCCGCGGATCTCGGTTTCGCCCATGCCGATGTAGACCACATCGGGATTCGAGGGAGCAACGGCCACCGCACCCACCGAGGATGAATTGATCTTGCCATCGGTGACCGGGCGCCAGGTGGTGCCGCCATCGGTGGTCTTCCAGAGCCCGCCGCCGGTGGCTCCAAAATAGTACTCATGCGGTCTCGCCACACTGCCCACGGCGGCGATGGAGCGCCCACCACGCAGCGGACCGAGGCTGCGCCAGCTCAAGACGCCGAACGGACCCGCCTGAGCCCCGGGCTTGCTGGGGGCTGGGGGTTGGGCGCTCACAAGGGCGGGACCTAATGCCAGGGCGGCCACCAGAGCTGCCATGAGCGCTCGGGATCGGGAGGTATTGCGATACATGGTCGGAAGCTCCTTGCGCGAAGACGGCTCGTAACCGCCCGTTGGCGACATTCTATCGGGCGACCCGATCGTTCCACATTTCCTCGACGCAGCTTCTATCCTCAAGAATCTGCAATGAAACTTCTGGCTATCGAGAGCTCGTGCGACGAAACCGCGGCCGCGGTGGTGGAGAACGGCCGGCACGCCCTGTCCAACGTCGTCGCCACCCAGACCGAGATCCACGCCCGGTGGGGCGGCGTGGTTCCGGAGCTGGCATCGAGGCGGCATCTCGAATCCATCGGTCCGGTGGTCGATGAAGCGCTCCGCGCGGCCAACACGACCGTCGATTCCCTCGACGCGATCGCGGTGACCTACGGTCCCGGCCTCGTGGGCTCGCTCCTGGTGGGATTGGAGTATGCGAAGGCGCTCGCCTTCTCGCACGGCAAGCCTCTGGTTCCGGTCCACCACATCGCCGGGCACATTCACGCCCCTTTTCTGGCCTTCGACGACATCCCCCTCCCCGCCATCGCGCTGGTGGTTTCGGGCGGCCACACCAGCCTCTTCCTCATGAAGGAACTCGGGCAGTACGAGATCCTGTCCCGCACCCGCGACGATGCGGCGGGCGAGGCCTATGACAAGGTCGCGAAGCTCCTCGGACTCGGGTATCCCGGTGGCCCGATCGTCGACAGACTCGCGGCCACCGGCCGGGACGACGCGGTCTTCTTCAAGATGGCGAAGATGAGCGACGGCAAACCCGACTTCTCCTTCTCGGGCCTGAAGACGGCGGTGCTCCAGCACGTCCGGAAACACGGCATAGAGCCCTGCGCGTCGCTCGACGCGGTTTCGGATGAGGTGCGGAACCTGCTCGCTTCGTTCCAGAAGGCCGTGGTCAGAGCCCTGCTCCGGCGCCTGGAGGACGCGGTGGAGCGGCATCGGCCCAGGAGCGTGATCCTCACCGGAGGGGTCGCGGCTAACTCCCGTCTTCGGAAGGACACCAAGGACTTGATGTCGCGGATGTCCGTCCCTCTCTTCGTCCCGCCCCTCGACCTCACCACCGATAACGCGGCCATGATCGGAGCAGCGGGCACGGTTGCTTTCCATCGCGGAATCCGGGCCGGCTCAAACCTCGAAGCCGCGCCCTTCGCCGCCCTGGGCGTGTGACCCCTTGGAGGAGCTCCGCGCGGGCTTTCGGGCGCACCTGCTTCCGAATGCTCTTCACGGGGGAAGCCAGGCGGTGCGGTCCCGGTTCTCGCCGCCCTCGCCACCGAAGGTGGGGAGGGAGTATCCCTGGCCCTGATAATCATCGGATCCAGCGGGACGAAAGGCCAATAAGACCCTCGTTCTGGGATAACCTTCAGGGGCGTCCCCATGTCCGAAGATGATCCGACCCGTCCGTCCCCGGGAGGGGAAGCCTCGCCCGCTCTCGATGAGAGCGAAAGCCGAGCCCGGCTGGCGGAGGCGAAGCTGGAGCAGGCCATGGACGCCTACCGCACCCTGCG
>JAQBHL010000206.1:0-3841 GCA_032127745.1 Acidobacteriota bacterium | reverse complement strand
CGCCCATCCACTCCGGCATCGGCCCGACACCCGGCCCCATGGGAATGTACTTCCCGACACCCTGGACGCGCTTGCCGAGCTCAACAGTGCCGTTCGCTAGCCCGATGATGTTGGTCAGTGCCGCGGTCAACGGTTCGGCCAGGGCGCGCCCAGCACGCGCAAAGGTGTCGTCATCCAGCATGCTATTGAGGCGCTTCAATCCGGCGTCGAGCCCCGTGCTCGCCCCCTCCATCAGCTCGCCGCCCATCTGCTTCTTGGCGCGCTCCCAGGCGTCGGTCAGATTGGTGAGCTTCCCGGAGACGGTGTCCATGATCTTGGACATGCCATCGACGCCGCGCTTTTCCATGAGGCGGATCAGGGCCTGCCAGATCTCATCGGTGTCCTTCGCCGTGCGCTTGGTGCTCTCCACCATCTGGTGGCCAAGCTCGCGCTGGATGTCCATGACGGAGATCCCGTACTTCTTGATCGGCTCGATTTCCCCGCGCAGGGCGGAGAGCATATCTCTGGTGGTCTCGGTGATGTTCTGGTTGAAGATCGCGGCAGCGTCGCCGGCGCTTTTCAGCGCCTCGAGCGAGTACTTCCCGGTAGCCTGCAGCTGGATCGCCGCCTGCTGGATGTTGCCGAACGTGAAGGGCGCCTTCGCGGCGAAGGACTCCAGGTCCTTGATGCGCTTCTCGACCAGCGTATCGTCGCTGCCCAGGAGCGCGCCCCAGGTCGCCCTCGTGCGCTCGGCCTGCATGCCGGCCTCGAGGAGGGATTCGAGGCCTCGCTTGGCCAGGTCAAACCCCTGACTCAGACGATTGACAACCTCGTTCCAGGCGATGAAGGAAGTGGCAGCCGACGTCACCCGCCCGGTGTGCGTGATCTTGTCCATCTTCGCATCGATGTTGCTCAAGATCTCGACGCCGCGGGCGTTGAGCTCAAGAGTCCCGGTGATCGTGCGGTCAGCCATTGTTCTTCGGCCTCAGCGTGTCTTCTGTCACCAGGGCGCGCTCCGTGCGAGCGACGCGAAATGCCTCGAGCTTCCAGCGCGGGAGAGAACCAGTCTCGATCCCGTACTCCCGCGCATCGACCTCGGCGGACAGGACCTCGTCCAGCAGGGGCGACGTACAGAGCGGGACGAAGCAGAGCCGGCGCCCCGAGACAGTCTCGAAGCGGTTGAAATCGAGAAGCGGATCGTCTCGCTCAGGCAGGAGGGCCATGAGCAGCTCACCATCCGCAGCCACCACGTAACCACCGCCGAGCCTGATTCGGATCTCGTCCTTGTCATACAGGCACTCCTTGGCGGTCTTGTTGAGTCCCTGCGCTCGACACGTCCGACAATCTAGGGTGTTGGGGACGTCTCGGGTTCGCTGGCGCTCGGCTTCGGCGATGGCTGCCCTCCCTCGGATGGCAAGCCGGATGGTTTTCTCTCGATCGGCCTCAGGGGCTGCGTCCCAATGATGTGTCCAAGCAAGGTCTGGAGCGGCCCGAAGTCCATCTGGCGGAGCGCGAGCAAGGTCTCGGCCGGACCCTCAACTACGTCGCCCGGCTTGCGCACGTTCTCGATGCGCACGATTGTCTTGGCCGCCGCCTCGCGTTCGATCTCGTTGCACTTGAAGACGGTGATGGGATCGTCTTCTGCTTTGCCCTCGCCCATGAGTGACTTGCGCAACCTGGCGATAGCGGCCTGAACGACCATCCACTCGTCGTTGGTGAGCCTCTTGTGCCGGATCCACCACGTTGATTTCGGCTCCGCTAGGTCCTGCGGCAGGGTGTAGGCGTCAAAGTCCTCGCTCCAACACGGAAGCATTTCTAGTCCCTTTCTGGGGCTGTGCCCCGGTCTACGACCACGTGGTCAGCACGTCGGCGATCGTGATCTCGAACTTCGGGTCCGTGACGCTTCCGTAGAGCGCCTTCCACGGGAATGTCTGCACATAGACCCCGTTTTGCTCCGAGGGCGGGCCCGGGTACTCGAAGATCACGTTCAACGTGGCGATAATCGAGGCCCCGACGTTGATGATGAGAGGGTGCGCTGTCTTCGCGGCCAACCCGTTGGTGATCGCGTAGTACTTCGAGGTCGTGTCAGGCTCGACGATCAGCGTCAGATCGCCGGTGATCTTGAACTCGCCGAGGATCATCGCGTCGGGTCCGGCTGCCACGGTGTTGATGTTGGGATCTGGCCCGACGCCAGTCTCGACGTTGATGTTGGCCGAGCACGCCTTCATGGCGGCCGCGTCCATCGTGAAGGAGCAATCGGAGGAGAGGATCGGAACACCCGCGTCCAGCGTACCCGCGCTCCCGGGGACAGGGATCGTGACCTGGCTGAAAAGCGAGCCGATCACATCTGCCGACATCGTGACCTCACCTCCGTCAGGTCCGGATGCGGGGATCCCGATCTTGACGGACTTCGGCAGGACGCCCAGGGCCTTCCACAGACCTAGCTCGCTGCTCGCCTCGTCGCTGCCGGAAATGAGCGCCGAGAACCACTTCGCCTGCTTCGCGGTCGGGGTCACGATCGTGTACTTGGTAGTCGCATAGGCCTTGTTCTGGCAGAGTCCCGCCAGGAGCCACGCCGCGGCTTGGACGCTGGGAACCAGTCCGATCGGGAACTCGACAACCTGCCTGCCGACCGTGTAGGTCCCCGCTGCCTTCATCGGCACGCCGGACATGCGAATGCCATGATCGTCGATGCTTCTCTTCCCGGTCGGAAACACGGGAGCCTTGGAGTTCGGGAAACGAAGATCACGCGCGGCGAAGTCGGCCGCGACGGTCAGGACAAGGTCGACGTAGAGATCCGTCTTGGACCATGGGGTGATCGGGTAGAGCAAAACCTCTGGCATGGGGAATCCCTCCTATACAACCGTGAGAGGTCCGTCGGGCCGGGCCTCGATCCCGACCACCTCGAAGATCATCGTGCACTTCTGGCCGCCCTCGCTCGGGCCGTCCGGCACAGGCCCCTCGCCGCCCACGTAGCGGCAGAGGATTCCGGCCGGAATGTTGCGCCGATGCTCGTCGGCCAGGATCGACATGATAGCCCTGGAGTATTCGATGGCCGAGCGCCAGGCGCTCGACTCAGGACCAGGGGTGCGCACCGAGACGCGGAAGCTGCGGGTCTGGAGCTCCCCTCCATCATGGAGAGAGAGCGCGTCGATCGGTGCCAGGGCCTCGAGATCCACGGCCGGCAGGGAAGCGACGTAATCCACACTCGGGCCAACCGTGATGTCTCGGGGCTGGATCCCGCCCAGCGCCGCCCCGGGGTAGGCGTAGGTGCGCAGGATTTCCGCGGCCTTGTCCAGGATCACGCCCCCGAGGGAGTCACCGATGTATGCCCACAGTACGTCCGGCTCCTCGACAGCCGACAGGAACAATCCGCGAATGGCGCAGTAGTTCTCCGATCCTGCCGTCAACAGAATGACGCTGTAGGGTTCCGGGTTGGAGCTCGCGGAGTGCGAGGCCAGGAACACGGTCGGCTGGGGCATGGCAATTGCCAGATCTCGCGTGGCGCAGGCCCAGATCATGAGAGTATCGGGCGAAGAGTAGGCCACGCGGAGCCACAGGTCCCTGGGCTGTGGTGCAAACCAGTGGATCCACTCGTTCTGTTGGGGCAGTAGCCGCACATGCTCATTGTAGGGGGCGAACGTGGTGTCCTCGATCAGTACACGCATCGGTTCAGCTCCTCGGGTATGCCTCGTCCCGCCAGACCGGGTGGACGAAGGCGTTTAGGCGCAACGTCGCTGCCATGAGCAGCGGGTTCATCTCTCCCTGCACGGGGGCGGGTCCCTCTACGCTGTCGCGCAGCACGCGGCAGCCACCGTAGAGGTTCCGCATCTCGTCGGAGAGGATGCTGTCGATCTGGGAC
>JAQBHL010000205.1:0-47024 GCA_032127745.1 Acidobacteriota bacterium | reverse complement strand
CGGGTGGCGCGCATCGGCGTTCGTCTCGAGTTCTAATCGCCGGTCGTGAGCTCGTGAAGCCCCGGGGGGCGTTCCCCCGGGGCTTTTTTCTTTTGGGTAGAATCAGAATCGATGGCGCAGAAGAAGAAACGTGCGTCCGTCCCCGATTCCGCGTCGCTTCCGCCGTCTCGAGGATCCGCCCGGCGCTGGTTGACTTTCGGGGCCATGGCGCTTCTGGCTATAGCCGCGGCCTGGGCCATCGGAGGGCGGCCAAAGCGGCCCAGCGTCCTGCTCGTTACCATCGATACCTTGCGCGCCGACCATCTTGGCTCCTATGGCTATGAGGGGGCCAGCACGCCCGTACTTGACGCCCTGGCCCGGCGGGGCGTGCGATTCCAGAACGCCCTGGCCTCCGTCCCTTTGACCGGCCCGTCACACGCCACGATCCTCACCGGCCTCTACCCTCCGGTCCACGGCGTGCGCGACAACGTGGTCTTTCCCCTGGCCCCAAGCCATCAGACTCTGGCTACGCTTCTGAAGAAACAGGGCTACCGAACCGGAGGCTTCGTATCCGCCTACCCGGTGGCCGGCAACTTCGGGTTCAGTGAAGGGTTCGATGAGTTCAGCGAGGGGTTCCACGAAGCCGCGGATCCGGGAGCCGGGGCGGCGGAGCGGCCGGCCAACGAGGCGGTGGACGTGGCTCTCGCGTGGCTTCGGAAGGAGAGCGATGCGCCTTTTTTCGCCTGGCTCCATCTGTACGACCCGCACACTCCCTACAAGCCGCCGCCACCGTTCGATGCCGCCTTCAAGGACCGGCCCTACGACGGGGAGATCGCCTTCGTCGACGTACAGATCGGACGGGTCATGGACTGGCTGAAGACCTCGGGGCACGAGGCCGATACCGTGGTGGCCATGGTGGCGGACCACGGTGAGAGCCTGGGTGAGCACGACGAGGGGACCCACGCCATCCTCATCTATCAGGCGACCCAGCACGTGCCGTTCATGGTTGCCGGTCCGGGCGTGGAGGGAAACACCGTGGTTGAGGAAAGGGTGGGCACGGTCGACGTTCTGCCCACGATCATGGGCCTGCTGAAGCTGGATCCGCCCGGCGGTCTGAACGGGCGGGATCTCTCGCCCGCTCTCCGCGGACACCGCCTCTCGCCTCAGCCCCTGTACGCGGAGAGCCTGTTCGCTCGCCTCAACTGCCGCTGGTCGAGCCTGAGGGCGCTGGTGGAAGGCGACTGGAAGCTCATTCAAGGCGCCGAGCCCGAGCTCTACAACCTGGCCAAAGACCCATCCGAGCTGAGCGACCTGACCGCCGCCGAACCGGAGCGCACGAGGAGAATGCAGCAAGCCCTGCAGGTGGCGGTTCGTTCCATGGCCCCGGAAGGGGACACCGCCCGGGCGAACGCGGTATCGCCCGAACAGGCGGAGCGTCTGAGAAGCCTCGGATACACATCCGGTTCCGGCGGCTCCGGATCACTGGATCAGCGCGGCCTGCCCGATCCGCGGAAGCTCGTGCGCCAGTACGAGCAGATCCAGGCTGCCGCCTCCACCCGCGGCCCGGCCGCCGACCGCGCCGTTGAAAGCCTGCTCGCCATCACCCGGAGCGATCCGGGAAATCCGTATGGACAATACGCCCTCGGCAATCTGGCCTATCGCACGGGCCGGCTCGGCCTCGCGGACCAGGCCTATGCGAAGGCCCTCGATCTGGACCCGGACCGGCCCGGAATGCGGCTCACCTACGGCCACCTCCTCCGCGATCTCGGCCGGCTCCCGGACTCGGAGAAACAGCTCCGCCTGGCCGTCGAACAGACCACCGCGGATGATGTCCGGACGCGGGTGAGTCTGGCCGAGACCCTGATCGCGCTCGGGAACCTCGAAGAGGCCTCGGCCATCCTCACACCCGCGCTGGCCAAGTGGCCCGATCACGTGGAGGCAGTGGCCGCGCACGGTCGGTGGCTCATCGCATCGGATCGAGCCGCGGAGGCCATACCGTTTCTGGTCAAAGCGGCGGCCGGGACTGATCCCGAGCCCTGGGTGGAACTCGCGCGCACGTATCTCCTGGTCGGAGACCCCGCCGGGGCCCGCGAGGCCGCGGAGCAGGCGCTTCGTCGTGCCCCGGGTCATCCCTGGGCGCTTTCGGTGATGGGCCACGCCCTCATCGTGGAGGGGAACAGGGACGAGGGATTGAGCGCTCTGCGCAAGGCTCTGGCCGCGCAGCCAAGGCGGCCCGAGGCCTGGCTGAGCCTGGCCGCCGCGTTCGACGCCGCGGGCGATCGGCGCCAGGCCGCGATCTGCCGCCGTCAAGCCGAGGTCATCGCGAAGGGATGACCGGGATGCCCTCCTTTGGCGGCGGTGCGGTTCGATCGCGGGTCGGGGCTCGCTCGAGAATATGGATCATGGTCTCCGCCCTTGGCGTCCTTCCGGGCCTCGGCTGCGGGCCGAAGACGGGAGGCGCCTACCCGGAGGCGTCCGTCGTTCTCATCTCGATCGACACTCTCCGCGCCGATCGTCTGGCCCTGTACGGCTATACCCACGGACGGACGCCCAACCTCGACGCCCTGGGTCGGGACGGCGTGGTCTTCACCGACGTCTCAAGCCAGGTTCCCCTGACCCTTCCCGCCCACGCCTCGATGTTCACCGGACTTCTCCCTCCGAAGCACGAGGTTCGCGACAACCTCGGGTTTACTTTGAAAGAGGGGCATCGCACTCTGGCCGAGCGATTCAAGGCGGCGGGGTTCGCCACCGGCGGCGCGGTCTCCGCCTATGTTCTGAGGTCGCAAACCGGAATAGCGCGCGGCTTCGAGGTCTACGACGATGCCCTGATTCTGGAAGGCGGGAATGAATCTATGGGCTCGCTCCAGCGTGACGGCGCAGAGGCGGTGTCGAGCCTGCTCCACTTCGTGGAGGGGCAAGGCGGCAAGCGGTTCTTCGCTTTCCTGCATCTGTACGAGCCGCACTCGCCCTGGTCGCCGCCCGAGGGCTTTCGCGATCTCCCCAGTCCGTACGACGGTGAGATCGCCTACGCCGACGAGTTGGTGGGCCGGTTCCTCGCGGGTCTGAGCGCCAGAGGTCTGGACCGCCGGGTGATCGTGGCCCTGACCTCGGACCATGGCGAGGGTCTGGGCGACCATGGGGAGCAGGAGCACGGCCTTCTCCTCTACCGGGAGGCGGTGCACGTGCCTCTGGTCCTGCGTCTGCCGGATGGAGCGGGCCACGGCTCGAAGGTCTCGGGTGCGGTGGCGCTGGTCGACCTCGCCCCCACGCTCCTGGAACTGGCCGGGCTGCCTCCAGGAGAGCACGCGGGGATGGACGGGGTCTCGCTGCGGGCCGCCCTCGAAACGGGGAAGGTGGGCACCCGGAATGTCTACTCCGAAACCCTTTATCCCCGCTATCACTTCGGCTGGAGCGACCTGTACGCGTCGTCGGATGGCCGGTTTCGGTTCATCCTCGCTCCTTCGCCCGAGCTGTACGATCTGCGGCAGGATCCGGGCGAACGGAAAAATCTGGCCGCCGCCCGTCCCAACGCGGTGACCTCCATGGAGAAGTGGCTCGCTCAGGCGGCGAGCACCGTGACCGCTCCGGAGGCGGTAGACGCACAAACCCGGGAGCGCCTGGCCTCGCTTGGGTATGTGGGCACGGCCCCGGCTGCGGCTGCCGCGGGAAGCGGGGCGGTCCTGGCCGATCCCAAAGACAAGATCGCGTCCTACGAGGAACTTCGGAGGGGCCTGGCCCTTCGATCCAGAGGCCAGAACCAGGAGGCGGTGGACCAGCTTCGAAAGGTGGTGGCGAACAATCCGCAGATGGTCGACGCCTGGGAAACCCTGGGCTTGAGCCTCATCAGCCTGGGCCGGGACAAGGAGGGAGTCGAGGCGCTGGATCGGGTCATCGGTCTCGACCCCCTTCGCGCCGAGCCGCATTTGGCCCTCGCCCGGCTCTATGCCCTCGGCGGCGATCTGAAGACCGCGACGACCCATGCTGAAATCGCATCGGAGAAAGAGCCGGGGAAAGCCTTCGAGATTCTGGCCCAGATCATGATGGACGAGCGAAGGGAAGCGGATGCGGCGGCGTTTGCGCGCCGCAGCGTGGCCGCGGATCCGCAACGGAGCATGAGCCACTTCATCCTGGGCACGGTGTCGCGAAACCGGGGCCAGTGCGAGGCGGCTCTTCTCTCCTTTGAGAAGGCCGCGGCGGCGCTCGCCCGATCGGTCGGGTCGGTGGTGCGAAGCCTGCACTTCCAGACCGCAGATTGTCTGGCCCGGATGGGACGCGAGAAAGAGGCCGAGAAGGAATTCCTGGCCGAGATCGCGGCTCTGCCGCGGTCCATCGAGGCGCGGGCGGGTCTGGCTACGCTTTACCGATCGCAGAGTCGGGACCAGGAGGCGCGCGCAGTCCTGGGGGGCCTGGTCGAGGGAGACCCTTCGCCGCCCGTCGAATCCTATTGGGCGGTGGTGGAGACGTTCAGGGTTCTCGGGGACATGGAGGCCGCGCGGCGCTTCGCCGCTGAGGCCCGGGCCCGATTTCCCAACGACCCCCGCTTCCGGTGATCAAGACCGGCGCTCCGCTGCCGCGAGCCTCTCAGGAAGCTCCGGTGCGGGGCGGGAGTCATGCGATGAAGAGTCGGAACCGCTCGGATCGGGGCTAGCAGCCCGTGGCAAAAAGTCGGGCCGCGCCGGAAGCGGATCTTTTCCGCCATCTCTGCGTTGCTGAACCTTGAAATATTCCCGATATTCCTTCGGTCCAGCGCCTTGATCTGACGAAAAATCTCTCGCTAAGGACGCGACCGGACTTTCACCACGGGCTGCTAGACCCAGTTCGAGGCCATGTCGCCGATGACGGGGAGCTTGAACTCCTCGTTGCCGTTGGCCTTGATCATCAGGAAGATCTGGGCGCCGAGGAAAGCGAGGCCGAGGGGAAACCCGATCAGGCCGATCAGGCCGCCCAGCGCACCCAGGGCCATGCTGACCACGATGCTCAGGACCTGGATGCCGAAACCGAAGACGAAGGCCACGCCGTGAAGGAGCAGGCTCTGGAAGGCATGGAATCGGACGAACTTGTTGTCCGTTTCGACCACCGCTGCCACGATCGAGAAGATGAACCCGATACAGCAGGGGACGTTGCACAGAAGGCCACCCACGTTCGGGGCCACGCCGAGTTTTGTCTGGTTATCGCTCATGGCGGAATGCTAACAAATATGAACCCGACTGAGCGGGCAGGCACTATTGAGGGTTCACTCGGCCGAGACCGTGACCTTGGGGGGAAAGGCCCACCCGCGTCGGCGGGCGTGGGAGACTCCCTCCGTCCAGATGTCCAAGCCCAAGGTCCCGAAGGTGACGAGCGCCGCCGTGGTGGCACGGTTTCGCAGGCGTGGCGGCGGCGATCCGGAATTCCTGGTTCGTGCGCCCGGGCGCGTGAATCTCATTGGGGAGCACACCGACTACAACGACGGCTTCGTGATGCCGATGGCCATCGATCGGTGGGTCTGGCTGGCCATCGGGCCGCGGAGCGACCGACGAGTGAACCTGCGGTCGATGAACCTCGGCGGCGAGTCGTCCTTCTCGCTCGACGCCCTGGGCGAGCCAGGACGGAATTGGATCGACTACGCGAAGGGCGTGGCCTGGACGCTCATCGAGGCGGGTCACGTTCTCGCTGGTTTCGACGCCGTGGTCTCGGGCGACGTGCCCGTGGGAGCCGGGCTGTCCTCGTCCGCCGCGTTCGAGATGGCGGTAGCCCGCGGCTTCGCCGCGGTCTCGGACCTCGCCTGGGACCCAGTCGCGATGGCCCGGGCCGGACAGCGCGCCGAGAACGAATGGATCGGGGTGAACTGCGGCATCATGGATCCACTCATCTCGGCCGGCGCTCAGGCCGGCCACGCCCTGCTGATCGACTGCCGATCTCTCGAGATGAAGCCCGTACCGTTGCCCCGAGAGGTCGTGGCGGTCGTGCTCGACACCTCCACCCGTCGTCGACTCGCAGAATCGGAGTACAACGATCGTCGGGCCCAGTGCTCGCTCGCGGCGGTGAAGTGTGGAGCCACGTCGCTGCGGGATGTGGGTGAAGTCCAGCTGGACGCGCAGCACGCCGCCATGGGCGATGTCGCCTTTCGCCGGGCCCGCCATGTCCTCACCGAGAATGACCGAACCCAGCGGGCCGCCCACGCGATGCGGAGCCACGATGTCGCGACTCTCGGCCGGCTGATGAGCGAAAGCCACCAGAGCCTTCGCGATGATTTCGAGGTTTCGACCCCGGCTCTGGACGCCATGGTCGAGAGCGCGCGAACCGCTCCCGGTTGCCACGGCGCTCGCCTCACCGGCGCGGGCTTCGGGGGCTGCGTGGTGGCCCTGGTAGCACGCGACCAACTCGAGGCCTTCGTGCTCCGCGCGGTGGCAAGCTTCACCGCGGCCACCGGCCTCGTGCCTATCGCCTACCCCTGCGAACCCGTGGGAGGCGCCGAAGTCGTGCCTGGCCTGACCTGACCGATCTAATCTCGCCCGACCCACCCGTGGGACCCACCTGTCGGACCCAGGCCCCGCCACCCGCCAAAACCTCGCTGGACAGGGTCCGCGGATCCCGCACCCATTCTCCAACCCGAAGGGTACTAAGCTCTTCCGCAACTCCGATGCTGCGGAAACTGCTGGCGTCACCCCAGGCCGGCCTCGCCCTGATCATCCTGGCGCTCGGCGCCATCCTCACGTTCTTCGCGGGCACGCACGAGGACCGCATCACCGGAGCCGCGGTCAACAACTTCCTGAATCCTCACACCCTGATTCAGACCGCCACCGACGCGAGCTTCTTCGCGATCATGGCCGTGGGCGCCACCATCGTCATCATCTCGGGCGGGATCGACCTCTCCGTCGGATCGATCTATGCCCTTGCCGGCGTCAGCATGGCCATGGTCCTGCGCCGCCTGGGGCCGGTGAGCGAATTCTCCGGCGTGGCCGCGGGGATGCTGGTGTGCATCGGGGTTGGACTGGTCTGCGGCCTGCTCAACGGCCTCCTCGTCGTCCTTCTTCGCGTCCATCCCTTCATCGTCACCCTCGGCACCATGTGGATCCTGCGCGGCATCGCCTTTGTCTCGAGCAAAGCCGAGAGCATCCTCGTGCCGGAGTCGCTCACCGCCCTGGCCAAGGCCTCGCTTGGCCTGGGCGGATCGCTCTATCCCTTGCCCATGCTGACCATGCTCGCGGTCTCGATCGCCGGCGCTTTGTACCTCACCCAGACCGTCATGGGCCGGCACGTCTTCGCCTTCGGCGGCAATCCGGAGGCGAGCCGATTCTCCGGCCTCCGACTGGGCCGGATCCAGATCGGGGTCTACGCGATCTCCGGCCTTTGCGCGGGCCTGGCCGCCTTCATGGGTGCGAGCTTCTATGGCTCGGCCTCCTGCGCCGACGCCACCGGCTATGAGCTTTACGTCATCGCCTCCGCGGTGGTGGGAGGCGCGAGTCTTTCGGGCGGTAAGGGGAGCGCCATCAGCGCCATGCTGGGCGCGGTGCTGATCGTCCTCATCCGGCAGTCCATCCGCACCCTTCGGTTCGATCAGAACTACGAGTGGATCATCGTAGGTTGCGCCATCATCGTCGCGGTGGTCCTCGATCAGGGAAGCGCTCAATTGAACGCGCGGCGCCTGTCCAACGCGGCCGGTCGGGATTTGTGACTCCGGGGCAGGCGACGGCGGGCGAGGCGATCCGGTTCGTGGGCCTGAGCAAGACGTTCCCCGGCGTCCGGGCCCTGCAGGATGTGAGCTTCAGCGTCGCCGCCGGATCGGTCCACGCCCTGTGCGGCGAAAACGGCGCGGGCAAGAGCACGCTCGGAAACATCCTGGCCGGCATCCATCCCCCCGACTCGGGCCACATCGAAGTCTTCGGCGAGGCCGTGCGTTTCAACTCTCCCCGCGACGCCCTGGCCAAGGGCATCGGCATGGTTCACCAGGAGCTTTCCTTTTGCGAAAACCTTTCGGTGGCCGAGAACCTATGCCTCGGCGCGCTGCCCGCCCGGGGCTTCCTCATCGACCGGGAGTCAATGGACCTTCGAGCCGCCGGGATGCTTCGATCGATCGACGCATCCATCGATGTCCGCGCGACCCTGGGGACTCTCCCCCTCGGCCAGCGTCAGATGATTCAGATCGCGGCCGCGGTGGGCGCAGACGCCCGGGTGATCGTCTTCGATGAACCCACCAGCAGCCTGTCCCAGCACGAGGCGGAGCGTCTCTATCTCCTGATCGGCCGCCTCCGGGCCGCGGGTACCACGTGCATCTATGTTTCGCATCGCATGGATGAGATCTTGAGACTGTGCGACCGCGTGAGCGTGCTGCGCGATGGGAAGCATGTGGCCACCGAGCCGCTGGCTTCCTCCGATGAGGCCAGCCTGGTGCGGATGATGATTGGCCGGGCCATGGATGCGGTCGACCCGACGCGGCCCGCGCCGCAAGCGGGTGAGGAACGCCTCCGGGTCACCGGGCTCTCGAGTCCCGGGAAATTCCAGGAGGTTTCTTTCTCCCTCCACGCCGGCGAAGTCCTCGGTCTTGCCGGCCTCGTGGGCGCCGGCCGCTCGGAAATTGCGGCGGCCCTGTTCGGTCTCGACCCGGCCATCACGGGGGCGGTCGAGGTGGCGGGGAAGCGGGTCCGGATCGAGTCGCCGTCCGCGGCTATGGACCTCGGGATCGGCCTGGTGCCGGAGGACCGGAAACGTCAGGGCCTCGTCCTCCAGATGAGCGCTTTGAACAACATGACTCTGCCCCTGCTGAAACGTCTTGCCCGGCTGACCTTTATACGGCACCCGGAGGAGCGCGCCCTTGCCGCATCGTATTTCGAACGCCTGCGGGTCAGGACTCCGAGCCTCCACGCCAGGGCCGCCGGACTGTCCGGCGGCAATCAACAGAAGCTGGTCCTGGCCCGGTGGCTGGCCGCGAAGGCCAGGATTCTGATCCTCGACGAGCCGACGCGCGGCGTGGACGTGGGGGCGAAGGCGGAGATCCACGCTCTCATCGACCAGCTGGCTCGCGACGGGACGGCCGTCCTTCTCATCTCCAGCGAGCTTCCCGAGGTCTTGAGACTCGCCTCGCGGATCCTCGTGGTCCGGGGCGGCCGGATCGCCGGGGAGGTCCCGCGGCGGGACGCCACGCCGGATGGGTTGCTTCGGCTTATGGCGGGGCTCGCGGCGTAGCAGAATAGGACCGATATGGCTCGGATCCCCAGGTCGCAGGCGGGCGTCAAACAGGCGGTGCCTCTCTTCTCGGTCTCCGATATCGAGGCGTCCGTTCAGTACTACGTGAAGGGCCTCGGGTTCAAGATGGCCAGGACGTGGATCGAGGATGGCGACCTGAGGTGGTGCTGGCTCGAACTCGGAGGCGCGGCGCTCATGCTTCAGGAGTTCCCAACCGAAGGGCGGGACGCGTGGACGCCGGCCGGGAAAGTCGGTGAAGGGGTGACGGTGTGCTTCATCTGCGAGGACGCGCCCGCCTTCTATCGCGAGGTGAAGGCGCAGGGGATCGAGGCCTCGCCGCCCTTTGTCGGCAACGGCATGTGGGTGACCACGCTCAGCGATCCGGACGGCTACCGGCTGGAGTTCGAGAGCGAGACGGACACGCCCGAGGACACCCAGTTCTCGGAGTCTCTGGCCTGAAGGAAGCCGGATGAATCTGGAGCGCACCCTCGATGCGGCGCATCCGGCGGTCACCGGGGCGTGTTCGCCCAAGACCCTTGGACCCAAGACCCTTGGACCCAAGACCGTTGGAACGATGTGAAGGCTGCCTCAACGACCCCGGCCGCCCGGCCGGCCTCGATCGGGAAGGCCCCCCTCCACGGCGCCTGGGCGGTGGTTGGAGCGGCGACGGCCCTCGTCGGCCGGGCTCTTTTCGAGATTCCCGCCATCGTCGAGTGGCATCGGAGCGTGGCCTATCCCTGGTTCGCGTCGTTCGTTCAGCCCCTCTCGGGATCCTCCGCGGGAACCGTGGGTGAGGGCATAGCCCTTCCAGCCTTCGCCCTGGCCGTCGGCGTCCTCGTTCGCTGGCGCTTTCGCGGTGGTCTCCTGATCGGCTTCGCCATCGGAATTCTCGTGTTCGGCTTCTACATTTCCTGGGGCCTCGCCTATAGGTATCCGCCTCTGAGTGCCCGCCTCGCGCCTTTGGACGCGCCGGATGCGGGAACCGCCGCGCATCTGGTCGATTTGACGGAGCGGGCCTCGCGGATTCTCGCCGCGGCCTCGGAAGGGGACGTCTCCTTCGGCCGGTCCGACGCCGCGGCGATGACCCGGATCAACCTGGGCCTTCGGGAGGGTCTGCGCGGGTTGCCGGCCTCGATCGAGGCGTCGCCGGTCCGCGGGGTCGCCTTCGGGCCGGTCAAATTGTCACGGGTTTCCTTTGCCTTGAGCCGGCTGCAACTGTCGGGCTACTACTTCCCCTGGACGGGCGAAGCCCAGATCAACGCCCAGATGCCGCGCACGCTCTGGCCGCGGGTGGCCGCACACGAGCAGGCTCACCAGAGGGGCTTCGCCCGGGAGAACGAAGCCACGGTTATCGGTCTTTTGACTTGCCTGAAGTCGGCGGATCCGAGCGTCTTCTACTCCGGGACGCTCGGGCTCTTTGCCGGCTTCTTTCGCGAGCTTTCCCGGCTCGACGCGGAGGCCATGCGGCGCATCTGGGACGGTCTGCCCCCGCGCGTGATCGGGGATTTCGCCCGGGAATCCGACTTCTGGAAAAGTCACGAAGGCCTCGCCGGTGCGGTCAGCGAAAGAGTCAACGACACGTACCTGAAGGCCCAGGGAGTCCCCTCAGGGATCGACTCCTACCACGAGACGACCCTCCTCCTCCTCCAGGCCATCGCGACTCCCGGGCTCGGCATCGACTCACTCCTCGAAAGCGGCAAACCGCCTCTTTCGCCAGGGGCCGGAGGCGGGGTGGGGGGAAAGTGGTAGCGGTCGAGTAAAATCGTCTTCCATCATGCTTGAAGTCTCCATTTCGAAGATACCGGCCGAGGGGCTTGAATTCGACGAGGTCGTGAACGGGGACCTCCTGGCCATAGACCCGGAGGAACTGAAGGCAGCGAGCGACGGCCGGTTCAAGGCCCGGATCGAGCGGGCCGACGCGGGCAGTCTCCACGTCCGCGGCCACCTCAACCTCCAGACTTCCGGACCCTGCGCCCGGTGCCTCGCCGACACGCCTCTGGCCCTGGATCAGGAGCTGGACCTGTTTTTTCTGCCCGAGTCCGAGACCCTGTCCGAGTACGACGACGACGAGGGGGCCGAACTCCAGGACCGCGACCTCGTGGTCACGTTCTACAAGGGCGATGTGCTCGATCTGGGGGCGGTGGTTCGGGAGCATGTCCTCCTCGCCCAGCCCATGAAACGCCTGTGCCGGGAGAACTGCAAGGGCGTTTGCCCAGCCTGCGGGGCCGACCGGAATCTGGTTGCCTGCGGCTGCGCGGAGATGGCCCGGAGCGACTCCCCGTTTTCCTCGCTCTCCCTTCCCGGAGGCCCCGAACGTGCACCGGAGAAGAACGCACGGTAGAATGCCGCCCACTAGAACCCATGCCTAATCCAAAACGACGCCACTCCAACAGCCGCCGCAAGATGCGGCGCGCCCACGATTTTCTGGAAACGCCCAGCCTCAGCAAGTGCGCTCACTGCGGGGCTGCGACCATGCCGCACCGCGTTTGCGCGAGCTGCGGGTACTACAAGGGCAAGCAGGTCATCGCCGCGAAGAACGCAGCGTAGTCCCACCCAAACTCCCCCCTGCCGGCGGGTTTCGGCGGTAATCTCCACAGAATGAGCCGATCTTTGAAGGGCGTCCGCGTAGCCGTGGATGCCATGGGCGGCGATTTCGGGGTCAGCGTCGCGGTGGCGGGATCGATCTCCGCCGCCCGCCGCGACGGTCTTTCCCTCACCCTGGTCGGGCGCGAAACCGCGGTCCGAGCCGAACTCGCCGGGGCCGACCTGTCGGGCCTGGACATCGTCGTGGTGGATGCTCCCGAGGAGGTGGGAATGGCCGAGAAGGTCGGGCGCACCACCCTCAAAAAGCGCTCTTCCATCCTTCTCGGCATCGAAATGGTCGATCGGGGCGAGGCCGATGCGTTCTTTTCCGCCGGAAACACCGCCGCCTGCTGGACCATCGCCAAGATGAAGCTCGGCACCCTGCCCGAGATCGACCGCCCCGCCCTGACCGCGGTGGTCCCGAACATCAAGGGCAAGACCGTCCTGCTCGACGTGGGAGCCAACTCGACCTGCAAGAGCAGGCACCTCGAGGAATTCGCGGTCATGGGGAGCCTGTACGCCGAGGAGGTGCTGAAGATCGCCACTCCCCGCGTCGGCCTCATGTCGATGGGCGAGGAGGAGTCGAAGGGGACGGACCTCACCCGCGAGGTCCACGCCGCGCTCAAGGGATCGCACCTCAACTTCATCGGCAACGTCGAAGGCCACGAGGTCTTCAACGGCGAGGCCGATGTGGTGGTGATGGACGGATTCACCGGCAACGCCATTCTGAAGGCCAGCGAAACCCTGGCGAGCTCCATCGTCTTCATGCTCAAGGAGGAGATTCACAGGCGACCTCTGGCCAGGCTGGGGGCGCTGCTCGCGAGTGGAGCATTCAAGGCTCTGAGGCGGCGCATCGATCCGCGGGAGGTGGGCGGCGCGCCCCTCCTTGGGATCAAGGGCTGCTGCGTGATCGGCCACGGGAAGTCCGACGAGATGGCGATCTGCGAAGGCATCCGCACGGCCGGGGAGTTCAGCAACAGCGGCATCAACGCGAAGATCACGGCGGAGGTGGCCCGACTCTCGCGGCTGAGCGACGAGGCCGAGGCGGTGCGGCCTTGAAGATCGCGTTCCTGTTTCCCGGTCAGGGCTCGCAGGCGGTGGGCATGGGCCGGTCGCTCGCGGATTCCTGCCCGGAATCCCGCGCCATCTTCGACGAAGCCGATGCCGCACTTGAGTGTTCGCTCTCCGGGCTCTGCTTCGAAGGGCCCGCGGAGACTCTGACCCTGACCGAGAACACCCAGCCCGCGTTGCTGACCGCCAGCGTGGCCGCTCTTCGCGCCCTCGAAGCGCGCGGGGTCAGGGCCGCGGGTGTGGCCGGGCACAGCCTGGGCGAATATTCGGCTCTGGTCGCCGCCTCAAGTCTGCGGTTCGCCGACGCGGTTCGAACGGTGAGACTGCGGGGGCGATACATGCAGGACGCGGTGCCGGCGGGCGAAGGGGCCATGGCCGCCATCCTGATGCTCGACGCCCAGAAGGTCGACCTGGCCTGCGCGGAGGCCGCGCAGGGTGAGGTGGTCTCGGCCGCCAATCTCAATTGTCCGGGGCAGATCGTGATCGCCGGCGCGGCCCCTGCCGTGGACCGCGCCATCGCTTCCTGCCTGGCCCGCGGGGCCAAGCGCGCCATCAAGCTGGCGGTTTCCGCCCCTTTCCACTGCGCTCTCATGAGGCCTGCCGAAGTCCGCCTCGAAAAGGACCTCGAGGCCCTCCTCCTGGGGGACGCGGCGGTCCCGGTGTTCCGCAACGTGGATGGGGAGCCCCAGACCGCGAGCGCCGCCCTGCGCGAGGGGCTGGTGCGCCAGGTATCGCGGCCCGTCCAGTGGCAGAAGACGCTAGAGTCCATGGCCCGAGACGGCTTCGACACCTTCATCGAAGTGGGCCCCGGGACCGTCGTCTCCGGCATGGTCAGGAAGACCCTGAAGGGCGTTCGCATGCTGAATGTCGAGGACACGGCGTCGCTGGACAAGACCATGGAAGGCCTCGAGGCGTAGGTGAGCGCCGCCACCGCCAACCGCACGGAGAACGAACCAGTGAACCTCAGATCTGACGGAAAAGTGGCCCTGGTCACCGGAGCCTCGCGCGGCATCGGGCGCGAGATCGCCCTCGCCCTGGCCGGGGCGGGAGCCACGGTGGTGTGCGCGGCGCGAGATCTTTCGAAGCTGGAGGCGGTGGCGGGGGAGATCGCGGCCCAAGGAGGCCAGGCCCGGGCGCACGTCGTGGACGTGTCCTCTCGCGAATCGATCGAGGCCCTCGTCTCTTCCGCCCTCGCCGCTCATGGGCGCATCGATGTGCTGGTCAACAACGCCGGCATCACCCGCGACAATCTGATTCTTCGCATGAAGCAGGCCGAGTGGGACGACGTGATGGCCACGAATCTCACCAGCGTCTTCATTTCGACCCAGGCGGTGATGAAGACCATGCTCAAGCAGCGCGCTGGCTCCATCGTGAACATCGGATCCGTGGTGGGCCTCACCGGCAACGCGGGCCAGGCGAACTACGCCGCGGCCAAGGCCGGCCTCATCGGTTTCTCGAAGTCGGTCGCTCGGGAAGTCGCCTCGCGCGGCATCCGGGTGAACGTGGTGACGCCCGGCTTCATCGACACCGACATGACGAATGCCCTGCCGGAGGCGACGAGGCAAGCCCTCCTCGCCAGCGTTCCCCTGGGGCGAACGGGAACTCCCCGGGATATCGCCGCATTGGTCGTCTTCCTCGCCTCCGATGCGTCCGCCTACATTACCGGGCAGACCATCTCGGTGGATGGCGGCTTCCATATGTAGAATCGGACTCACCTTCGGTGTGTTTTCCGAAAGTGAGCCACCGTCCCAAGTTTCCGCCGGACGAAATCTGTGTGTCATCGTTAAGACCGAAGCCATTGGGGCCATCGACTCCAAGGCTTCTGGATATAGTAGAAAACCAAGAGGGAAAAAATGGAATCGCTTGAAGCCCGCGTCAAAAAGATCATTGTCGAGCAGCTCTCGGTCGAGGAAGATGCGGTGAAGTCGGAAGCCAAGTTCGTGGACGACCTTGGCGCCGACAGTCTCGATATCGTGGAACTCGTCATGGCCCTCGAAGAGGAGTTCAAGATCGAGATCCCGGACGAGGATGCGGAGAAGATCGGCAACGTTCAAAGCGCGGTCGACTACATCACCAAGCACGCCAAGAAGTAGCGCTTTCGCCTGACCCCAGGCAAAGGCGCTTCCTTCGCAAGCAAAATGAGAAGAGTTGTCGTCACCGGGCTCGGCGTAGTTTCGCCTCTGGGAATGGGGGCGGAGCCTACCTGGGAGGGTCTGCTCGCGGGCCGATCGGGTGCGGGGCCCATCACCCTGTTCGACTGCTCGAGGCATCCGACCCGGTTCGCCTGCGAGGTCAAGGACTTCGATCCGCTCGCCTTCGCCGACAAGAAGGAGGCGCGCAAGATGGACCGGTTCATCCAGCTCGGGGTGGCGGCCAGCGACTACGCCATCCAGGATGCCGCCCTCGTCTTTTCCCGCGAAGAGTCGGAGCGGGTGGGCGTCTTCATCGGCAGCGGAATCGGGGGCTTTGCCACCATCGAGCGCGAGCACTCGGAAATGCTGACCGGCGGCCCTCGCCGCATCTCGCCCTTCTTCATTCCCTCCGCCATCATCAACCTGGCCTCCGGGTGGGTTTCGATTCGCACCGGCGCGCGCGGTCCTTCCTCGGCAACCGCCACCGCGTGCACCTCCAGCGCCCACGCGGTGGGCGACTCCTACCGGCTCATTCAGCGCGGAGACGCGGATGTGATGATCGCGGGCGGCAGCGAGGCCGCGATCACCGGACTGGGGGTCGGCGGCTTCAACGCCATGCGCGCGCTCTCGACCCGCAATGACGAACCGCAGAAGGCCTCGCGGCCCTTCGACAAGGACCGGGATGGCTTCGTGATCGGCGAGGGCTCGGGGATTCTCATTCTTGAGGAATTGAGCCGCGCCACCGCGCGCGGGGCGAAGATCTACTGCGAGATCGCGGGCTACGGCATGACCTCCGATGCCCATCACATCACCGCTCCCTGCGAGGACGGGGACGGCGCGGCGCGAGTCATGACCAAGGCCATCAAGGATGCGGGAATCCGGCCGGACCAGGTGTCCTACGTCAACGCCCATGGAACCTCGACCCCGGTGGGGGACAGGATCGAAGTGGCCGCCCTGAAGACGGTGTTCGGCGAGCACCTGAAGAAGGTCGTGGTCGGCTCCACCAAATCGATGACCGGCCACCTCCTCGGCGCGGCCGGGGGCGTCGAAGCCTCGATCACCGCGCTCGCCATTCGGGATCAGAAGGTTCCGCCCACGATCAATATCGACGACCAGGACCCGGAGTGTGACATCGACGCAGCCAAGGAGGGGGCCAGGTCTCTCGCCATCGAATACGCTCTTTCGAATTCTTTCGGCTTCGGCGGCACCAACGGAGCCATCGTGTTCAAGCGCTACGCGGCCTGATAGCGTCCGTCTTTCAAAGCTTCTATTCTTGCTCTTGAGTCCGGGGCGGCGGCGCCTGAGAGTCATGGCCGCCTCACAAAGTCCATCGAGGAAGCAACCATCATGAAGATCATCGTTTGCGTGAAGGTGGTGCCCGACACCGCTTCCCGCCTCAAAGTCGCGGACGACGGGAAGAACGTGGTCGAGAACGACCTCACCTGGGTCATCTCGCCTTACGACGAGATCGCCGTCGAGGAGGGCTTGAAGCTCAAGGAGAAGTTCACCGGCGAGGTGATCCTGGTTTCCGTGGGTCCCGACCGCGTGGTGGCGGGTCTTCGGAACGGCCTCGCCATGGGCGCCGATTCCGCTCATCACATCAAGGACCCGAGGTTCGAGAATCTGGACGCCGCGGGCAGGGCCACCGTCCTGGCCGCGGCCATCCGGCATCTGGGCGGGGCGGATCTCATCCTGTGCGGCCACCAGGGCGTGGGCGAGGACGATTCGCAGACCCCGGGGCTTCTGGCCGGGGCCCTGGATCTGCCCGCGGTTTCGATGGCCATCAAGCTGGAGATCGAGGGAATGACGGCGGTGGTGGAACGGGAGGTAGAGGGCGGCATCGAAGTGTGGGACGCGACCCTGCCCGCCGTCATCACCACCCAGAAGGGCCTCAACACTCCGCGCTATGCCGGCCTGAAGGGCATCATGGCTGCGAAGAAGAAGCCGATGGGCGTGATCGACGCGGTCGCCCTTGGCCTCGGCCCGGATTCCCTGGCCCCGAAGACGGAGCGTCGCACCATGGCGCCGCCCGCGGACCGGCCGCCGGTGAAGCTGATTCCGGGCGACCCCGCGACCCAGGCCAAGGAACTGATCCGCCTCCTCCACGAAGAAGCGAAGGTGATCTAGCGATGTCCAGCACCATTCTGACCTTTGCCGAAGTTCGCGCCGGCGCCCTCCGGCGTTCCTCGCTTGAAGCCGTCTCGGAAGCGCGCCGACTGGCCGACGGTTTGTCCGGGAAAGTCGTGAGCGTTCTCGTCGGCGAGGCCGGCGACGCGGCCGTGACCGCCCTTGGCTCCCACGGCGCCGACAAGGTGATCTGCTTCGCGGCCGAGAGCCTCTCGTCCTACTCCTCGGAGTCCTATGCGCGCGCCATCGTGAAGGCAGTCGAAACGGAAGCCCCGGGCGCGGTCCTGATCCCGTACACCGCGATGGGGAAGGATCTGGCTCCGCGCGTGGCTTTTCTGTCCGGCGGCGGCCTGATTTCGGATTGCTCTTCCTTCGAGATGACGGAAGGACGGCTGGTGGCGAAGCGCGCGCAGTACTCGGGGAAGATGATCTCGACCTTCGCCTGGACCACAAAACTCCAGATCGCGACCCTCCGGCCGAACGTCTTCGCGCTCACCAGCCCGGAGGAAGGTCGCGCCTGCGAAGTGGTTCAGGCTGAGGTCGATGCGACCACGCGTGCTCGGGTTCGCGAATTCAGGGCCAAGGAGGGCGGCAAGAAGGAACTGGCCGAAGCGCAGGTGATCGTCTCCGGAGGGCGGGGGCTGAAGGCGGCCGAGCACTACAAGCTGATCGAGGACCTGGGCCTGGCCATGGGCGGGGCGCTGGGAGCCTCGCGGGCCATCGTCGACGACGGCTGGGTGTCGCATTCGCTCCAGGTCGGCCAGACCGGCAAGACCGTCTCACCCACTCTCTACATTGCCTGCGGCATCTCGGGTGCGATCCAGCATCTGGCCGGGATGTCGTCCTCGCGCGTGATCGTGGCCATCAACAAGGATCCCGACGCGCCCATCTTCAAGATCGCCAACTACGGCATCGTGGGGGACCTCTTCGAGGTCGTTCCCGCCCTGACCGCCGAGGCCAGAGCCCACTTCGCTTCACGCGCCTGACCGGGGCCGCCGCCTCAGGCGACGGGCTGCTAAACGCGATCGCCGAACAAGGCGAAGACCATGGTGGTTTCGCCGATCGTGACCTGGTCTCCGTTGCGCAGGACCACCTGCTCCCGTGCGACTCCGTTCACCCAGGTCTTGTTGGTCGAGTCCAGATCGCTCAGAACATAGGCGCTGCCTTGTTTCTGAACGGAGCAGTGCCTGGCTGAGGCGGCATCCTCCGGGATCACGATGTCGTTCTCCGATGCGCGCCCGATGGTGGTGACTCCGGTGGGGGAGAGGAAATACTTCGTCTTCCGCCCGGAAGCGGAGACCATGACCAGAAACGGTCGGTTGACCACGACCGCCAACGTCTCGTCGGTCACTTCCTCCTCATCCGCCCCAGCAATGAAGGGCGGGCGGCCGGTGCTCGGCGGTTGGGTGGGGGTTTCCGGGAGCGGCCTCGGCTCGGCCGAGGTGTCAGAGACGTCCGAGGGCGCGGAACGGCGACGCGCGACCAGCAGGGCCAGGACGGCCACCACGAGGAGCATGGTTATCGAGACGTAGGTTGGAAGCTCCAACTCAGACCTTCCCATCGGAGGGGGGGATCGAGCGGGTCGCGGTCAGCGGCTTGCCCGTGCAGCCTTCGTACATGCCGCTACTTTCTCATTTTTGGGCCGGAGACGTGAGTCCCGGGCGCGTTCCACGGGGGAGCCCACCCGGGCCCCGGAGCGAAATATTCGAGGCGGGACTCGCGGCGCCGCTCCGAGCGGGGGACATATTTGCTACATTGAGGGAATGCCGCCGCAGATCTTCCATCAGGGTTTTTTAGAGTTCGGAGGCCATCGCTACCTGAAGCTGGCGGCGATTCTGATTCTTGGATCCGCGATTGCGTATTCGCGCGATGCCTCTCCGCTTGGTCCGTACGGCGGAACGACGACCGGGTACGTTCTGGGCACCATCGGAGCGGTTCTCATTCTGTGGCTCATGTGGTTCGGGGTACGCAAGCGCCGATACCGGAGCCGTATGGGCACCGTCCAGGGATGGCTTTCGGCCCATGTGTACCTTGGGGCCTCCCTGATCGTGGTGGTCACGTTGCATACGGGCCTCCAGGCAGGTTGGAACATCCACACCCTGGCGTACTCCCTGATGCTGATCGTCATCGCCTCCGGGTTTTACGGGGTCTACGCCTACGCCCGGTTTCCCACCCTGATCACGGAGATAATGGGGGACGAGACGATGGACGGCATCTTCCTCGCCCTGCCCGGCCTGGATATGGAGGCCAGGCGCCTGGCCTTGAATCTTCCGGATGAGGTCAACCAGGCGGTCCTCAAGGCCAGCCAGGGATCGCGGGTCGGGGGAGGAGTCTGGTCCCAGTTGCGCGGCACTGACCCGAAGTGCCCGACCACTGCGGCCGTGAATCTGGTGAAGAGGGCGGGGAGAAATCTCGAGCGCGCCGAGGCCCGCGCCAATCACGAACTCTTCGCGGTTCTGCTTCGCAAGCAAAGCCTCCTCGAGCGGGCGCGCCAGGCGGTCATGTACAAGGCCCGGCTCGACCTGTGGCTCTACGCTCACGTTCCCCTCTCCTTCGGACTTCTGGCTGCGCTGGTGGGGCATGTGATCTCCGTCTTCTTCTATCGGGCCTGATGGCAAGACACCATGATCCTTAAATGCCAGGTCGTCACGATCACCCGGAACCGCAAGGGGCAGCCGGTTCGGGCGGCGAGAGTCGTGGCCGGCGATCCGATCACCCTCGGACGGAGCGCCGAGGCCTCGATCCACCTTCCCGACCCGCGAGTTCATCTCCACCACGCGCTGATCCGAAACAACGACCTCGGCAAGCTCTACCTCGAGGGTCAGGACGCCGCCATCGACGTGAATGGAGAACTCCAGAGTCGGGCCAAGCTCCGCCGCGGGGCGCAGATTCTGATCGGGCCCTATCGGATCATCCCTGAGCCCCCGACCGGGCCGGATCACGATTTCGGCCTCGCCATCGAACTGGTGCAGCCATTCCCCCAGGACCTGGGCGATCTACGGGCCCGCTCGCGAACCTCTCTCTCCGCGACCTGGCTTCCGAAGCGGAGTGTCGCCTGGGCCGCCTTCGCCATGGTCGCTCTGCTGAGCCTGGCTCTTCCCATTGCCTATGCCACCTCGCCGCGATTCCGGGAGAAGGCCGCGGGCAGCCTTCCGGCGTCAGTCGGCCGGGTGGCCTGGGATGTGGCCTGGGACCCCGGGCCTCTCTCCGCGGGCCACCAGACCCTGAGTCTGCGCTGCGACGCCTGCCATCAGGCGCCGTTCGAACGGGTGCCGGATCGCGCCTGCGTCAAATGCCACGCCGCCACCGGGAGTCATGTGAAGGAGGCCGCCGTAAGCAGAGGCGTCTTCTTGGACGCGCGGTGCGCCGAGTGTCATCGCGAGCACAAGGGAGAGCGCGCGCTCGCCCGGACCGATGCCGCGCTCTGTGTGGATTGCCATGGCGAGATCGAGGCGCGCTTTCCGAAGTCGACTCTGGCCGCGGTCTCCGACTTCGCGTCCGCCCATCCCTCCTTTGCGCTCTACATGGTCAATGCTCGAACCGGAGAAACCGAGCGCGTCGCCGCCGACCAGGCGAGTTCCCGGGTCGAAGAATCGGGCCTCAAGTTCCCCCACGCGACGCACCTCAATCCGAAGGGGGTGAGGACTCCGCGAGGTCCTCGCGTCCTTGAATGCGCGCAGTGCCACCGGCCGGATCTGTTGGGGGTGCGCTTTGAGCCGGTGAAGATGGTTGAAGACTGTTCCGAGTGTCACCGCCTGGAGTTCGAGCCGGCCCAGTCGACCCGACAGGCGCCTCACGGGAAGCCGGAGGAAATACTCATCAGCTTGAGGGAGTTCTACGCCCGGATCGCGCTGGGGGATCGGGCCATCGATGTGACCCTGGTGAACGATCTTCTTCGTCGGCCGATCGCCGACGTGACCCGGCTCGAACATCGGAAGGCGCTCGCCTGGGCCGAACAGAAAGCTCAGGCCGTGGCTACGAACCTTATCGAAGTGCGAGTCTGTGTCCAGTGCCATCAGGTGCGGCGCGAGACGGACAGGGTAGCGCCCGCCGCGGGGTCCGAGGGCGGCCTTCACTGGTCGATTGAGCCGGTGAAGATCACGGCCCATTGGTTGCAGGGCGCCTTCTTCGACCATAAATCCCATGCCCAGGCCGCCTGCGACAAGTGCCACGATGTCCGCACGTCGGTCAAGAGCGCCGACATCTCGATACCCGCCCTGGCCACGTGCCGGTCCTGTCACTCGGGCGCGAAGGCGGTCAAAGGGAAAGTGCGAAGCGCCTGCGAGATGTGCCACTCCTTCCACCAGCATTCGAATCCCCTGGCTCAAAGTGCCGCCGTGGACTCCGCCGCGACCCTCCCGGTTGCGGGCGCCCCGGGGTCACGATGAGCTGTTTCTCGAGGGGCGGTCCGGGTTTCAAGCCCGTAACCACTCCACGATTGGCCGGCGTCTTCGTCATGGCCCTCGGCGCCCTCCTTCTCTCCTGTAGCGGGAATCAGGGTCTGGGTCAGGAGGGGTGCTCTGGAAACTGCACCACCGCCGCCGATTTTCTGAGTGCGGCTGAGGTCCAACGGGTGATCGCGCAGGGCGCTTTTGAGGCCCAGGCTCGCAAGGCCCGGGCCACCATTGCCGTGGTGGATCGGGTGGGCAACGTGCTCGGAGTCTTTCGGATGGCGGGGGCCGATCCCGGATTTGAGATCCGCAGCGGCCGGGATGTGAGCGGCGGGCTCGAGGGCGCCCGGCTGCCCACCGGCGCCCTGCCCGACACCTTCGCCGCCATCGCGAAAGCGATCACCGGCGCCTATCTCTCCTCAGAGGGGAATGCTTTCTCCACCCGGACCGCGAGTCAGATCATTCAGGAAAATTTCAACCCCCGCGAGTTCTCTCAGCCCGCGGGGCCGCTGTACGGCGTCCAGTTCTCTCAGTTGCCCTGTTCGGATGTCATGAACGGATCCGGGACCCTGGGGCCCAAGCCATCTCCCCTGGGACTTTCCGCTGATCCGGGAGGACTGCCGCTGTACAAGGATGGGCGGCTGGTGGGGGGGGTGGGCGTCATCTCCGATTCCCTCTACTCTCTGGATCTCAACATCACGGACATCGATTCGGACCCGGACGAGTTGATCGCGGTGGGCGCGGCCGCCTCCTTCATGTCGCCCCCCGACCGGCGCGGAGATCGCATCACCGCCGACGGGCGCACCTTCCGGTTCACCGACTCCGAAGCGCTGCTCTCGAATCCGTCGAGCGCCCCCGCCTTGCGCGACATCCCGGGGACGGTGGTCGTGGTGGAAGGCTTCTTCGACGGGACCATCCGGGCGGGCGTGGCGTTCAAGACCGCCGAGTCAGGGTACCGGGCGGACACTGGAATGTTCGCGGACATCGGCGGGCATATCCTGGTCAATGCCCAGAACCAGAATCGTTTTCCGCCCCGAGCGGGCACGGACGGGTTCCTGACCTCGGCCGAGGTCGCGTCCATCGTAAGAAACGGGATCAAGGTCGCGAAGCGGACGCGGGCCCAGATCCGCCGGCCCCAGGGCGCCACCGCGGAGGCCACGGTGGTGGTGGTGGACACCGCGGGCGTTATCCTCGGCCTCGCTCGCACCGCCGATGGGCCGGTCTTCGGCACCGACATCGCCGTGCAGAAGGCCCGCACGTCGGCTTTTTTCTCGAGCTCCCATGCCGCCGCTGCGCTTCAGTCGATTCCGGCGACGCAGTACGCGGGTTCCTCGGAGGTCTCCCTGCCCGCGGCCTACCTGGAGCGGGCGCGAGCGTTCCTGAACGACCCGCAGGCGTTTTCGAATGGAGTCGCATACTCGACTCGCTCGATTGGAAATCTCCACCGCCCGTACTTCCCGGACGGCCTTGAGGGGTCAGCTCCTGGTCCCTTCAGCACTCCGCATTCGAATTGGAGTCCGTTCCATGTCGGCTTGCAGCTGGATCTTGTCAACAACGCGATCCTCGGCCGGCCCCAGGGCGTGGGCTGCGCGTTCCTGCCCGAGCTGCTGGATGGCGCCCAGATCTTTCCCGGCGGGGTGCCGATCTATCGGGGCAGCCAGCTGGTGGGTGCGGTGGGAGTCTCGGGCGATGGCGTCGATCAGGACGACATGATCGCCTTCCTGGGCCTGGCCGACGCGGGTCTCGAGCTCCGCACCGGCATCGCCAACGCTCCAGCCGGGATCCGTTCGGACACCATCGAGCCCCAGGGCCTCGGCACGAGACTCAAGTACGTGCAATGCCCGCAGGCTCCGTTCATCGATTCAACGGAAGTGAATGTCTGTGCGGGGTTCTAGGTCTCTCTTCGCCACCCTGGTAACCGGAGTGATGCCGGCCATACTGGCTGTCGGGCCGGGGTCCGCCCGCGCTCAAAGCTCGGAACCTCCGCCCTTACCCAGGGCTTCTTCCCCTGACCAGGCGTCGCCCTCGCCCACGCCGGCCGCTTCGATCGACCTCGAGCGACCTGGGAAACGGAGCGAACCCGTGGTCTACGAACTGCCGCCCATCGACCCTTCGAAAGTATCTCCTCCCGAGCCGATCCTGCCCCGGGAGAGCCTGGCCGTTCCGGATCGCTGGCGGATCCTGGAGGGTCTGGGCGTCATCAAGCAACGGTTCAAGGATCCGTACCACCAGAACGTCTACAAAGGAGACAAGCCCTACGAGCCCTTTCGAAAGTGGGGCGAGGACATGTTCTTGAACCTGATCGGGGTCTCCGATTCACTGGTGGAGGCCCGGCGCCTGCCCATCCCGGTGGGACCGCAGGCGGTGCGTCGCGCCGGGGCGGTTGACGTCTTCGCTCCTTCGAACCAGCTGACTCTGGCCCAGACGCTCATCTTCGGCGGTTCGGTCATCAAGGGCGATACCACGTTCAAGCCGCCCGAATACGAGTACCGTCTGATCCTGGCCGCCAACCTCAATCGATCCCAGGTGGATCCGGTCCGCGCTCTTCGGGTCGACCCCAGGCAGGGTTACGTTCGATACGACAACCACATCGCCGTGGTGGAGGCCTTCTACGACAAGCACCGGCGCAATGTCTCCGAACGCTACGACTTCGACAGCTATAGGGTGGGAATCCAGCCCATAATTTCTGATTTCCGAGGCTTCATCTTTCAAGACAACGCCTTGGGCCTGCGCTACTTCGGCAATCGCAACAGTAACCGGGCCCAGTACAACCTGGCCGCCCTCGTTCGCATGGAGAAGGACACCAACACCGGCCTTATCGACGTGCTTCAAAGGCCCCGATCCGACGTGGTGCTTCTGGCCAATCTCTACCGCCAGGATTTTCCCCGGCCCGGGCATACCGCCCAGATCACGCTCATCAACAACTGGAACGGCGAAGACGGCGAGGACTACTACAACAAGAACGGCTTCCAGGAGCGCCCCGCCGTTCTGGGCGACGCGCGTCCCCATCACTACGACGTGACCTACCTGGGCCTGAACGGCGACGGGCATTTCGGAAAGTGGAATCTCACCACCTCCCTCTACGGAGCGGCAGGGCACGATTCCCGGCATCCTCTGGCCCAGCGTTCCCAGACCATCCTCGCCGCGTTTGGCGCGATGGAGCTGTCGCGGGACTTCGACTGGGTACGAGGCCGCTTCACCCTCATCGGAGCGACCGGGGACAGCAACCCCTTCGACGGCAAGGCCACGGGTTTTGACGCCATCATGGAGAATCCGCAGATCGCCGGCGCCGACACCGGGTTCTGGATCCGCCAGGCCGTGCCCCTCGTGGGCGGCGGCGGCGTGGCCCTTTCCGGCCGCAACGGTGTGCTTCCCTCGCTCCGCTCCTCCAAGGATCAAGGGCAATCGAATTTCGTGAATCCGGGCCTGCTCTTCACGGGTCTGGGAGCGGACCTCGACCTCACGCCTCAGGTCCGGGTGGTGACCAACGCATCGGCCATCGCCTTCGCGAACACCACCGTCCTCTCGGTTCTTCGCAATCAGGGCCCCCTGGGCCGCTTCGCGGGGATCGACACCTCGCTGGCCGTGCAAATCCGCCCGCTCATGACCCAGAACATCGTTTTCAATGTCTCGGGTGCCGCCCTTTTCCCCGGGCGATCCTTCAAGCAGCTCTACGACGAGAGCCGCCGCGGGCCGCAATACTCGGTTCTGGTGAACGTCCTGCTGGCCTATTGATTGACCTTTTGATTGAACTTTCGATTACCCTTTTTTCACTTAATCATGGCTTCTGAACTGACCGGACGTACCCGCCCTTCGATGGGCTCCTGGCTTGGATTGGGCGCGTGCCTCGGCTTCATCGCCGCGATCTTCGGAACCGGACGGCCGGACACGGTGCGGGCGAGTTCAGATCCGGCGGTTGCGGTGAAGCATCATTACGTGATGGCGCCGAGCGCTCCCGAGCGCCAGAGCGCCGCGGATTCGGATCGTAAATCCTCGGGCTGCCTTTCCTGCCACACCGCTTCGGGGCACCGGACCATGCACGAGAATCCCGGAGTGGTGCTGGGCTGCACCGACTGTCACGGGGGCGATCCGGGAATCACGAATCCGGGTGGGGACGCTGAAGGCGAATCGGGGCCGCATGGAACCCCGGCCAAGGCCCATTCAGCTTATGCCCTGGCGCGGGACCAGGCGCACATTCTGCCCGACTACCCCGAGGCCTGGCACTTTCCTTCAAGCGCCAACCCGCGCGCGTCCTATACCCTTCTCAACCGAGAGAGCGCCGAGTTCATTCGGTTCGTCAATCCCGGTGATCTGCGGGTGGCCCGCCTGGCCTGCGGGTCCTGTCATTTGCCGATCGTCCAGGCCTCGGAGCGAAGTCTCATGGCGACCTCCGCCATGTTGTGGGGGGGGGCGGCCTACAACAACGGAATCCTGCCCTTCAAGCGTCCGATTCTGGGTGAGTCCTATACGAAGGACGGAGAGCCCGCGCTGATCAAGAATCCGGTCGCCCCGGATGCGAAGATGACGGCTAAGGGGATCCTTCCTTCCCTGGCCCCTCTTCCGGCCTGGGAAACCATTCCCCCGGGCGACATCTTCCGGGTGTTCGAACGCGGGGGCCGGGTCATCTCGTCGCAATTTCCCGAGATCGGACTTCCCAACAGCACGGGAGCGCTCCAGAAACTTGACGAGCCCGGACGTCCCGACATCAAGCAGTCGAACCGCGGGCCGGGTACGGGGAGCCGAATTTCGGTGCCCGTTCTCAACATGACGAAGACGCGGCTCAACGATCCCCATCTGTGGTTCCTGGGAACCAACGACCAGCCCGGCGACTACCGGTCATCGGGATGCACGGCCTGCCATTCGGTCTATGCGAATGACCGGGATCCGAAACACTCGGGGCCCTACGCGAAGTTCGGCAACACCGGCGAGAGCCAGAGCGACGATCCCACCATCCGCCGCGGAGAGAGCGGCCATCCCCTGGAGCACAAATTCACGCGGGCCATCCCGTCGTCGCAGTGCATGGTCTGCCACATGCATCAGCCCAACGTGTTCGTCAACACCTTCTACGGATACATCATGTGGGACTACGAATCGGACGCACCGCACATGTGGCCGGAGAAACAGAAGTATCCGACCGACAAGGAGGCGCGTGAGATTCTCGACCGCAACCCGGAGGGCGCCTCGGTTCGCGGCAAGTGGTCAGACCCGGAGTTCCTCAAGGACGTGTCGAAGCTCAACGCCAAACTCAAGGACACGCAATTCGCCGACTACCACGGCCATGGGTGGAACTTCCGCGCCGTCTTCAAGCGTGATCGCAAGGGGACGCTCCTCGATGCGGCGGGGAAGGCGGTGGAGGACGACGATCCGAAAAAGTTCCAGAAGGCTGTCCACCTCGCCTCCATCCACATGGAGAAGGGGATGCAGTGCGTGGATTGCCATTTCTCGCAGGACGCCCACGGCAACGGTCACATCTACGGCGAGGTGGCGGCGGCCATCGAAGTGGATTGCCGGGACTGCCACGGAACCGCGACCCTCTATCCGACATTGTTCACGTCCGGCCCGGCGGCCTCGCCGGCCGGGAGGGACATGAAACTCATGCGCACCCAGGACGGAAGGCGGCGGTTCGAGTGGCGCGACGGCAGGCTGTATCAGCGATCGGCGGTCGATCCGGACCTGGAGTGGGAGATGCGCCTGGTCAAGGATTCTCTCGACCCGCTGCATCCGAACTACAACCCCAGGGCGGCGCGAGCGAAAACCATGAGCACCGGACTCTCCCAGACCTGGGGAGCCGGAATTCTCCCCACCAGCTACGCCCATTCCGACGACAAGATGACCTGCTATTCGTGCCACACCTCCTGGACCACGACCTGCGCCGGATGTCATCTGCCCGTCGAAGCCAACTGGAAGACCTCGCGACTTCACTTCGAAGGCGGCGAGACCCGAAACTTCGCGACCTACAACCCCCAGGTGGCGCGTGATGATGCCTTCCAGCTCGGCCGCCACGGCGGAGTCAAGGGCAACCGGATCGCCCCCGTGCGCTCATCGTCGGCGCTCGTCCTCTCGTCCACCAACAGCAATCGAGAACGGATATACGTGCAGCAGCCGCCGATCTCGTCATCCGGCTTTTCGTCCCAGGCGTTCGCGCCCCACTATCCGCACACCGAGCGCACCACCGAGACCAAGACCTGCACCGACTGTCATGTGGCGGCGACCGGCGACAACAACGCCATCATGGCCCAATTGCTTCTTCAGGGCACGAACTTCCTGAACTTCGTGGGGCTCAACTCCTACGTGGGCTCCACCGGACACGTCTCCGCGGTGAAGGTGACGGAATGGGACGAGCCCCAGGCGGTGATCGGCAGCTATCTGCAGAGCTTCGCCTATCCGGACTGGTTCGCCGCGCACAAGAAGAGGGGGCTCGAGCTCGAGGAGGCGCACTCTCACGGCACTTCGGGCGAGGCTTCCTGTCTGCAGCTCCGGGGCGAGTACCTGTTCGTGGCCGAGGGCAAAGGCGGGTTCCGGGTCTACGATGTGGCGTCGATCGCGAACAAGGGCTATTCCCAGCGAATCATCACCGCGCCCTTTTCTCCGCTCGGTCACGACGCCCATGTGGCGACCACGAATGCCACCTGCATGGCCCTGCCCACCGATCAACCCATAGCCCCTTTCCGAAACCAGGGCGAGCTGATGCGAGTGACCAACCAGGAGCAGCCTTTTCATCCCATCTACAACTACGCTTTCGTGGTCGACTCGGTCGAGGGTCTGATCCTGGTGAACGTGAACACCTTCGCAGATTTCGAGCCGCGGAACAATTCGATCGAGCGGGCCCTGACCTGGAACGAAGGGGGCGTTCTCAAGGGAGCGCGCCACATCACGGTGGGCGGGCACTATCTCTACATCGCGGCGGATCGCGGCCTGGTCATTCTCGATGTCGACGATCCGCTCAAGCCGATAGTGGCGGCGGTGGTTGATATCAAAGGCATGCGGGCCTCCGCCCTCCAGTTCCGCTATCTCTTCCTCACCGATGAGACCGGACTGCGGGTGGTTGACGTCACCGTGCCGGAGCAGCCCCGGCTGGTCCATGCGGAGGGGCCGGCCGTGCCCCTGGGCAGCGCGAACCGTGTCTACGTCGCTCGCACCTACGCCTATATTGCCGCCGGCCCGCAGGGGCTCGCCGTTGTGGACGTGGAGCGGCCGGAGGAGCCTCGGCTGGTTCAGACCTTCACCGCAGACGGGCTGATCAACGACGCGCGGGATGTGGTCGTCGGTTCGACGAACGCATCGCTGTTCGCGTACGTGGCCGACGGCCGGAACGGGCTCCGGGTCATCCAGTTGACCTCGCCCTCGAGCCAGCCGAAGTTCTACGGCTTCTCCCCCGACCCGAAGCCGCAGCTGATCGCCACCCGTCGAACGGACTCGCCCGCTCTGGCTCTTTCCAAAGGCCTCGACCGCGACCGCGCGGTGGATGAGACCGGAGGCCAGATCGCGGTGATGGGACGGATCGGCGCGCGGCCATTCACCCGCGCCGAAATGCAGAAGATGTATCTGACCTCGGATGGCGTTCCCTGGACCGTGACCGATACGGTCGATTTGACCACCTTCGTGCCCGGTCCGGCCATGACGTCTCGGGGCGGAGACACGCCGCCGAGGTCTCCGGCGTCCCTCGGGAAGGGCGCAAAACAGAAGTGATGAGAGAAGGAGCAAACACGATGAGGAATCGCTCCCGTGGACGGCTCGGTCTCGGTTTCCTGGCCGGAGCGATCCTGGCCGGCGGGCCGATCCTGCTGGTGGCTCAGCCGGGCGTGGCCGTTCCCGCGTCCCTGCCCCTGCCCCTGCCCCTGCCCTACCAGTCCGGATACGAGACGCTGGGTGTCGTCAGTTGTGCGTCGAGCCTTTGCCATGGCTCCATCGCCGAGTGGCAGGGCTCGAACGTCCAGCAGAACGAATACGTAACCTGGTTGCGGGTTGACAAGCACGCGGGGGCGGCCCGGCTGCTCCTGAATGATCAGTCAAAGAAGATCGCCATGAATCTGGGCTTGAGCGAGCCCGCCGAAAAATCGAAGATCTGCCTCGATTGCCACGCCCACAATCCGAGGCCCGAGTTGGCGGGCGCGCGCGCCAAGACTTCGGATGGCGTGTCCTGCGAAGGATGTCATGGACCGGCCGGGGGCTGGATTGCCTCCCACACCGCGCCCGGCGCCACCCACCGCGACAATGTGGCCCACGGTCTGTATCCCACCGATCGACCGGTGGACCGGGCGCGCCTGTGCCTGTCCTGCCACTTCGGGAACGCGGACCGATTCGTGACCCATCGCATCATGGGAGCGGGCCATCCGCGGCTCAGCTTCGAGCTCGAGACCTTCTCCCACCTCGGCCCCTCGCACGTCCGGGTGGATGCGGATTATGCGGCCCGCAAGGGACCGTGGAGCGGGGTCAAGGTCTGGGCCATTGGTCAGGCCCTGGCCGTGGGCGAGACCATGAAGATCCTGACCAGCCCGACCCGCGGGAGAGACGGCCTGTTTCCTGAGCTGGTCCTGTTCGACTGCCACGCGTGCCATCACCCCATGTCCGAAAAGCGCTGGACCGCCCAAGGGCCCTTTGGCGGTCGCCCCGGCCCGGGCACGCCGCGACTCAATGACTCCAGCATGTTGATGCTGCGGGCCATCATGCGTCAGGTGGATCCGGTGTTGGCTGACGATGTGAGCGCGCTCTCCATACGGCTGCATCGAGCGGTGGCCGGGGACGGCGACGTCTCGGCGGCGGCCTCGGCGCTGGGAGCGAAGGCGGACGAGGCCGCGCAAAAGCTCGACTCCTACCGCTTCGACGAGGCCGCTTTGCGAGGCGTGGCCCTCGCCCTCCTCGATGAGGGCCTGTCCGGCCACTACACCGACTTTGCCGCCGCCGAGCAGTCGATCATGGCCATTGGCAGCGTCATGAACTACATGAACATGCAGGGCCTGGTGCCCGATGTCGCGGCGGTGAATCGCGGGTTGCGCTCGCTCCGGGACCCCCTGGCCAGCGACGAGAACTATCGTCCCACCGAGTTGTTGCCCCGTCTTCAGGACTTCCGAAAACTCGTCCTGGCCCTTCCCTCTGGCGGACAGGAGAAGAGATGACTGAACGTTTCAAGATTGCCATCGTGGGATCCGGACCGAGCGGCCTTTCCGCCGCGGGCCGCGCCGCCGAACTGGGCGTGTCCCACGTGCTGCTCGAGTCCGGACCCCTCTACTCTCAGACCCTCCAGAAGTACCAGAAGGGCAAGCACGTGATGGCGGAACCGGGAGTCCTGCCCCTGCGCAGCCCCATGAGCTTCGCGGCGGGAACGCGCGAGGAGATTCTGGAGCACTGGGGCGAAGAACTAGGTCGCTACAAAGTCGCCGTCCGCTATGGCGCGCAGGTGTCGAGCATCAAGGGACAAAAAGGCGCGTTTGAGATCGGCCTGGCCTCGGGCGACGGCCTGGAGGCGGAAAACGTCATCCTGGCCATCGGCATGCAAGGCAATATCCGCAAGCTGGGCACGCCCGGGGAAGACCTGAGCATGGTCCAGTATCAGCTTGACGATCCGGATGAGTATGCGGATGAGACCATCATCGTGGTGGGCGCGGGGGACGCCGGCATCGAAAACGCGCTGGCTCTGGCCAGGCAGAACCGCGTCATCCTCGTCAATCGCAACGATGAGTTCGTCGGCGTGAAGGATGGCAACATCTCCCTGGTCGAGGCGGCGGTCAAGGAGGGCAAGCTCGAGTTGCGGATCGGCACGCGAACGGTGAGCGTCGAGGCCAAGGAGGGTCCCTTCCCGGCGGAGTACGTGGCCACCACGCCCCAGGGCACCGAGACCATCCCCTGCCATCGAGTCATCGCTCGGTTGGGCGCCTCTCCGCCCCGCGCCCTGGTGGAGGCGTTTGGGGTGGAGTTCCCAAGCAAGGACCGGGGCGCGGTGCCGAGGCTCTCCGATCGATACGAGTCGAACGTGCCCGGCATGTTCATCGTGGGCGCGCTGGGCGGCTGTCCGCTGATCAAGCAGGCCATGAATCAGGGCTATGAAGTGGTCGAGCACATTCTCGACCGGCCCGTGGAGGCGGCCGACGAACCTCTTCTTCGGGAAGTGTTCAAGGACGTGCCCTCCCTGGGTTCAGTCTCCGAGGGACTGGCCCGCATCCAGACGAACGTTCCCCTCTTCGCCGGGGTGACCACCCTGCAGCTCCGCGAGTTCATGCTGGAGAGCCACCTCCTCACTCCACTGCCCGGAGACGAGATCTTCGCCCGGAACGACTATACGAACTCGTTCTTCTCCATCGTAGAGGGGACGGTTCTGGTCGAGAGCAAGGGCAAGAAGGGCGAGCCCGTGGACGTGCCTCTGGGAGTGGGGGAGTTCTTCGGCGAGATGGGCCTCATCTCCGGTCGCCGCCGTTCGGCCACGGTCAAGGCCGGTCGGGGCTGCGTTCTGCTCGAAACGCCGCGTCGTTCGATGCTGAAGCTGATCGCCTCGGTGGATTCGGTGCGACGCGAGATCGACGAGGTGTCCCTGAAGCGGGCGGTGCGGAGCTACGTGGCCGAGAGCCTTTCCGAAAGCGACCTCACATTCCTGGTCGAGGGGGCCAAGGTCAAGCGGTTTGTGCGGGGAGAGCCGCTGTTTGTGGAGGGCGACCCGGCCGATGGGTTACATCTGATCCGTCGCGGCTCGGTCACGATTTCCAGGAATATCGGCGGGAAGGAACTCGTGGTCCGCTATGTGGCCGCCGGGAACTATGTGGGGGAGATGGCTCTCATGTCGGACAAGCCGCGCAGCGCGACGGTGCGGGCCGCATCCATGACGGAAACCATCGTGCTCGAAGGGCGGCGTTTCACCGAAGTGCTGACTCGCAATTCGGGGATGCGGAGCGGGATGGAGGCCCAGTTCATGGATCACCTTCTGAGCGACCAGGCACAGGAGGAGCAGGCCGAGTCGGGAAGCCTGATTTCCTTCCTCATGCAGCAGGGCATTGGCGAGGCGACGGACGTGCTGCTCATCGACCAGTCGCTGTGCGTGCGCTGCAACAACTGCGAGAAGGCGTGCGCGGACGTGCATGAGGGGACGTCGCGCCTGGACCGGGAAGCGGGGCCGAGCCTGGCCCAGATCCACGTGCCCACGTCCTGCCGGCATTGCGAGCATCCGCACTGCATGAAGGATTGTCCGCCGGACGCGATCCATCGCTCCCAAAACGGCGAGGTCTACATCGCCGACACCTGCATCGGCTGTGGAAACTGCCAGCAGAACTGTCCCTATGGAGTCATTCAGATGGCCCCCATAAACCCCAAGCGCAAACGACCGAGCCTCCTCACCTGGCTCGCCCTCGGGGTGGGGACGGAGCCCGGGATGGAGAAGCAGTCGACGGACCACGATTTGTCGAAGCATGCGGTCAAGTGCGACATGTGCAAGGACCTGAGCGGAGGCCCGGCCTGCGTCCGGGCGTGCCCGACGGGGGCGGCGGTCCGGGTCAGCCCGGAACGATTCCTCGACTACGCGGCCAAAGGGGGCAAGAGATAGCCGACTCCGGAATCGGGAATTGGTGGGCCGGCAGCGCCCGGACGGGCTCGCGCTGTGGTTGAATCGACCTTGGACATGACCCATCAACGCGATACCCTCGAAACCGACGTCCTGATCGTGGGCGGAGGCCCCGCGGGGCTGGCCGCGGCGATTCGGCTCAAGGACCTTCTGGCCGAGCGTGGGAAGCGCGCTGGCGAAGCACCCCTGGATCCTTCCGTCATGGTGATCGACAAGGCTGCCGAGTTCGGTGCGCATTCGATTTCTGGTGCGGTCCTCGACCCGTCCTCCCTGCGGGAACTCTTTCCGAATCTCGACGACATGGACGCGCCCCTGGGGGCCAGGGTGGTCAAGGACAGCGTTGAGTACCTGTTCAAGGAATCGAAGTTCCGCCTGCCGATTACGCCTCCCCCGCTCCAGAATCACGGGAACCACGTCATCAGCCTCAACCACCTGGTGAAGTGGCTGGCCGGAGAAGCGGAGAAGCGCGGCGTCGACTGCTTGCCCGGTTTTCCCGGCGCCTCGCTTCTCTATGAGGGCGACCGGGTGGTGGGCGTGCGCACCGGCGACAAGGGCATCGACAAGCACGGGGAGAAGAAGGGCAACTACGAAGCCGGTGTCGACATCCGCGCGAAAGTGACCATCCTGGCCGAAGGGGCGCGGGGGAGTCTCACCAAGACCGCGGTCTCGAAGCTGAAGCTCGATGCCGGCAGGTTCCCCATGGCGTACACCATCGGGATCAAGGAACTCTGGGAAGTGCCGGCGGGCCGGATCCAGAAGGGCGAAGTCATCCACACGATGGGCGAGCCGCTGGGGTGGGAGACCTTCGGGGGAGGATTCATCTACGGCCTTTCCCAGACCCAGATCTGTGTGGGTCTGGTGATCGGCCTCGACTACCGGGATCCATTCCTGGACCCCCACGGCCTCTTTCAGAGGATGAAGGCCCACCCCCGGGTGGCCGGACTGCTGCAGGGCGGCAAGATGGTGAAGTACGGCGCGCGCGCGATCAGCGAAGGCGGGTGGTACTGCATACCCCGGACCTACGCGGACGGCCTGCTGCTGATCGGCGAGGCCGCCGGCTTCCTCAACGCGATGCGGCTCAAAGGCATTCACCTCGGGATCAAGACCGGGATGCTCGCGGCCGAAACCGTCATCGAGGCCCTGGAGCACGACGACTGCTCGGCCCGCGTGCTGAAGGGCTTCGAGGATCGGGTCAATGCTTCCTCGGTCAGAGAGGAACTGTATGCGGTCCGGAATTTCCACGCCGCCTTCAAGCACGGGTTCCTCGGCGGCATGATCCACACCGGTCTGATGATGGTGACGGGCGGGCGCGGCCTTATCGATCCGCTCAAGCCCTCGGGCGGCCATGCCGACATGGAGAAGCTCATCGATCGGTATGGCGCGGGCACCACCCGGGATTTCTTCCAGCGCGACAAGCCGGACGGCCGGATCACCTTCGACCGTCTCACCGACGTGTTCCACTCGGGGACGATGCACGAGGAAGATCAGCCCGCCCACCTGCACGTGGCCGATCCGGACATCTGCGAGACGAAGTGTCGCGAGGAATACGGCAACCCCTGCGAGAAGTTCTGTCCGGCCGCGGTGTACGAGATGGTTCCCAAGAACGACGGCAAGGAAAAGTCGCTCCGGCTCCAGATCAACTTCTCGAACTGTGTTCACTGCAAGACCTGCGACATCATGGACCCCTACCAGATCATCACCTGGGTCACCCCCGAGGGCGGAGGCGGTCCCAAGTACGACGGGTTGTAGGTTCTCCCACGCGACGCGTCTTCGAATCGCGCACGGTATGCTGACGCCGAGCGTGGAAGCGAGCCGGGTCTGGTGACCTGCACGGCCTTCAAAGCCGCTGGCGTCCGGGGTCTCCCCGGAGGGGTGGGTTCGATTCCCACGCGCTTCCGCCAATGTTGTGCTTTCGTTCAGCTGGGGGGCCGCAAACCAGAACGGACCGCCGGCTCAGCCCCCCAGACCCCCGTTCGCTCCGGCCCAAGTGAATTGGGCCTGCGCTTGGTGCGTGGTGCACGAACCAGCACGGACTGCCTGCTCAGCCCCCCAGACCCCCGTTCGCTCCGGCCCAGGTGAATTGGGCCTGCGCGCGAGCGTTTCTTCATCCGATTAACCGGATGGACGGGTGGAGTCGTAAACTGCGCGAGTCATGAAGAGCCCGGCCACGCTTGAAGAACTCTGCTCAGAGCGCATCGCGATCATCGACGGGGCCATGGGGACGATGCTCCAGCGGGAAAGCCTCACCGAGGAGGACTTTCGGGGGGAGCGGTTCAAGGGGGTCAAGAAGCTCCTGAAGGGCAATAATGACCTTCTGATCCTGACCCGGCCGGATGTGGTCGAAAAGGTCCATCGCGCCTATCTCGATGCCGGGGCGGATCTGATCGAGACCAATACCTTCAGCGCCCAGGCCATCTCGCAGGCGGATTACGGACTGGAGTCGATCGCCTACGAGCTCAACTTCGAGGGCGCGAGGCGCGTCCGGGCCGCCATCGACGGTTACCTCAAAGACGGCGGAGCGGGACCGAAGTTCGTGGCCGGGGCTCTGGGGCCGACCAACCGGACGACGTCCATGTCGCGGGATGTCGATCACCCCGGGGCCAGGGACGTGACCTTCAACGATGTGCGGCTCGCCTACCGCGATCAGGCCCGGGGCCTGCTGGACGGGGGGGCCGACCTCCTGCTGGTCGAAACCGTCTTCGATACCCTCAACGCGAAGGCTGCGCTTTTTGCCATCGAGGAGACCTTCGAAGAGCGAGGTTCGCGCGTGCCCGTGCTGCTCTCCGTGACCATCACCGACCAGAGCGGCCGGACGCTGTCCGGCCAGACCATCGAGGCCTTCTGGAACTCGGTCTCGCACTTTCCCCTCTTCTCGGTGGGAATCAACTGTGCGCTCGGCGCCGCTCAGATGAGGCCCTACATGGAGGAACTGTCGCAGATCGCCCCCGTGCGCACCAGCTGCTATCCAAACGCGGGGCTCCCGAATGAGTTCGGCGGATTCGACGAAACCCCCGAGTCCATGGCCGCGGCCATGACCGACTTCGTTCGCGGCGGCTGGCTCAACCTCGTGGGGGGATGCTGCGGCACCACTCCTGAACACATTCGCGCCCTGAAGGCGTTGAGCGAGGGTGTGCCTCCCCGCGTCCCACCCGAGAAGACCGCCTTGCTCAGACTGTCGGGACTGGAGGCGGTCACGATCCGGCCGGAGTCGAATTTCGTCAACGTAGGGGAGCGGACGAACGTCACCGGCTCGCCCAAGTTCGCCAAGCTCGTGCTCGAGGGGAATCTGGATGAGGGGGTGCGGATCGCCCGCCAGCAGGCCGACAACGGCGCGCAGATCATCGACGTCAACTTCGACGAGGGAATGCTCGATTCCGAGCAGACCATGCGCGACTTCCTGAACCTTGTGGCCAGCGAACCGGACGTGGCCCGGGTGCCGATCATGATCGATTCGTCGAAATGGTCGGTCATCGAAGCGGGGCTGCAGTGCCTTCAGGGCAAGGGCATCGTGAATTCGATCTCCCTCAAGGAGGGTGAAGCCAGCTTCTTGAGGCAGGCCCGACTGGTGCGGCGCTATGGCGCGGCGGTCATCGTGATGGCCTTCGACGAGAAGGGCCAGGCCGACAACACCGCGCGCCGGGTGGAGATCGCGGAGCGCGCGTATCGAATCCTGACCCGGGAAATCGGCTTTCCTCCCGAAGACATCATCTTCGACCCCAACGTTCTCACCGTGGGAACGGGCATCGAGGAACACGCCAACTACGTGGTCTCCTTCATCGAGTCGACGCGCCGGATCAAGGAGCGATGTCCGCAGGCCAAGGTGAGCGGCGGCATCAGCAACGTCTCGTTCGCCTTTCGCGGCCAGAACGCGGTGCGCGAGGCCATGCACACAGCCTTCCTCTACCACGCGGTGAAGGCCGGACTGGACATGGGCATCGTGAATGCGGGCCAGCTCGGGGTGTACGAGGAAATCGACCGCGAGCTGCGCGACCTGGTCGAGGACGTTCTCCTGAATCGAAGACCGGACGCGACCGAGCGTCTTCTGAGTTTCGCCTCTTCCATGAGCGCGGGGGGCGAGGCCCGGAAGGCCGCGGCCGAGACCTGGCGGAGCCTGCCCCTGGAAGGACGGCTGCAGCACGCTCTGGTGGCCGGCAATGCGGACCACATCGAGAAGGATGTTGCCGAGGCGCTCGAGAAGTACGGCAAGCCCCTGAAGGTCATCGAGGGACCCTTGATGGACGCCATGAGCGTGGTCGGCGACCTCTTTGGTTCGGGCCGCATGTTCCTGCCTCAGGTGGTCAAGAGCGCGCGCGTCATGAAGAAAGCGGTGGCCTGGCTCCAACCTTATCTGGAGGCCGAGAAGGCGACCAGCTCGGCGGCCGGGAAGGTCCTCATGGCCACGGTGAAGGGCGATGTCCATGACATCGGCAAGAACATCGTGGGCGTTGTCCTTGCCTGTAATGGCTACGAAATCATAGATCTGGGCGTGATGGTGCCCGCGGATGAGATTCTCCGCGTCGCCATGGAGAGGAACGTCGATGTCATCGGTCTTTCCGGCCTCATCACGCCCTCTCTTGATGAGATGGCGCACGTGGCCGCGGAGATGAAGCGCCTGAAGTTCACCGTCCCTCTGCTGATCGGCGGCGCCACCACCTCGAAGGCTCACACCGCGGTGAAGATCGCGCCGGCCTTCGATCATCCGGTCGTCCATGTGATCGACGCCTCTCGCGCGGTGGGGGTTTTAACCCGTCTCAAGTCAGAGGATCGACAGGCGTTCGTGGATGAGAACCGCAGGGACCAGGAGCGCCTGCGCACGGACTACGCGAGGAAGGTCTCGCAGCGCGTCCTGCTGCCTCTCGCGGAGGCTCGAGCGAAGCGGCTCCCCATCGACTGGAAGACCTACGTCCCGCCCACGCCTTCGTTCCTGGAGGTGAAGAACATGGACGTGCCGGTCGCGGAACTGATTCCATTGATCGACTGGTCTCCCTTCTTCGCGGCCTGGGAGCTGGTGGGCACGTATCCGAAGATATTCGAGCATCCGCAGTGGGGCGAGCGAGCGAAAGAGTTGTTCGCCGATGGCCGGAGCCTTCTGGACACGATGGCGTCTCCGGGCGCGATTCGGGTCCAGACGAGCCTCGGGCTGTTCCGTGCCGTTTCCACTCATCACGACGACATCGAACTCCAGACCGATCAGGGGATGGTCGCGCTTCACACCCTGAGGCAGCAGACGAAGAAGGGAGTGGACGAGCCTTACCTTGCCCTGTCCGACCTGATCGCACCCATTGAGAGCGGGGTGCCCGACTCACTCGGCGTCTTCTCCGTGTGCGTGAGCGACGGCCTGGATCAGCTCGTGGCCGGTTTCGAGAAGGACCATGACGACTATCACTCAATCCTGGCCAAGAGCCTGGCCGACCGGCTCGCCGAAGCCGCGGCGGAATGGACCCACCGCGAGGCCCGGAAGGCGTGGGGAATCGATGACGATCTGAGCGCCGCCGATCTGATTCGCGAGCGCTACCGGGGCATTCGACCCGCTCCAGGGTATCCGGCCCAGCCGGATCATTCCGAGAAGGTCACCGTTCTGCAACTCCTGGGTGGAACCCACAAAACCGGCATTACCCTGACCTCGAGCTATGCCATGTTGCCCGCGAGCGCTGTCTCCGGTTTGATCTTCTCCCATCCCCGATCGAGGTACTTCACCGTCGGCGTCATCGGCGACGACCAGGCCGAGGAGTACGCCCGGCGCAAGGGACTCCCGGCCACAGCCCTCCCGAGACTCCTCGGCGCGTCGCTCGCGTGACGCTGGCGTGACGAGCCCCTGACCCGGATGAGACCTTGGATCGGGAAGACCGAAGACCGGTTTGGTCTCTGAATGGCGCTCACTCCCGAAAACACTCGCCGAAACGCTGGCGCTCAAGAAACTATATAAGACGCTTTTCGCTCCGGACAATTTTTCGGAATTTCTTCGCCACGAGGAGCGCGGTCGAAATGGACGCGACGCACGATCACTAGCGGAAATGCACAGTGAGAGTCGGGTTGACAGTCTTTCGAAGCGCTCACTAGGCTTCGCCTCCCTTCAACGAGTCCGTCAACTCTCTGCGACGCGGCGTGGGCGACCAATCGGCTCCCGCCGGAATCTTGAAGGGCCAGACATCCATTCCCAGACCTCCATTCAATGCTCGATCTCAGCTTCAGTCTTCTCGAGGGCGGCCTCCCCCAGCAGGGGCGGCTGGTGGTGCTTTTCCGCTTCACCACGCTCGCGAAGATCGTGAGATCGGGGATGTTGAATTTCGATCTGGGCGAGCGCCGCTTCGTGGGGCCCCAGCGGAATGCGCAACTCATGGATGCGGCGCTCCAGTTCATCGAAGGGGTCGAGTCCGGCTCGCGCCTGCCCGACCAGAAGTCCGCCTGATCGACCGGCCGCTCGGTCCCGAGGCCTGATAGAGCGGGCAGGACCACGATCCAAACCGGAGAATCGGCCGCGGCCCGCGTGTTAAAGTCCGGTTTCCCGCGGCGGGCCAGCCGGGTCGCCCGACCGGGACGATTACTCGCTTCCTCATGATGAAAGTGGTTCTCTAGATGTCCGCAGGTAAGGGCCGGGCGATTGCCCCGGCACAAGGCAAGATGGGCGTTCTGCTCCCCGGCATGGGGGCGGTGGCCACGACCTTCATCGCCGGCGTCGAGGCCATCCGCTCCGGTCTGGTGCAGCCGGTGGGGAGCGTCACTCAGACCGGAACCATCCGGCTGGGCAAGCGCACCGACAAGAGGTCCCCTCTGGTTCGGGACTTTGTCCCCCTGACCGAACTTGCGGACATCGAGTTCGCGGGATGGGACTGTTTCCCCGACAATTGCTATGAGGCGGCCAAGAAGGCGGGTGTTCTCCACTCCGAGCACCTGGCCGCGCTCAAGCCGTTTCTCGAAACCGTCGCGCCCTGGCCGGCGGTGTTCGATCAGAATTACGTGAAGAAGCTTCAGGCCACCCACGTGAAGACGGGCCAGAGCAAGATGGATCTGGCCGAGCAGGTGATGGCCGACATCGAGGGCTTTAAGAAGGCCAGGAATCTGGCCCGCCTGGTGATGGTGTGGTGCGGTTCGACGGAGATCTACAAGAAGGAAACCGCGGTCCATCAGACCATCGAAGCTTTCGAGCAGGGCCTTTTGGACTCGGATCCGGACATCGCACCCTCGATGATCTACGCGTACGCGGCGATCAAGATGGGAATTCCCTACGCGAACGGCGCCCCGAACCTCTCCGCCGATTTCCCGGCCCTCATCGACCTGGCCAGGAAGACGGGCACCCCGATCGGCGGCAAAGACTTCAAGACCGGCCAGACCCTGATGAAGACGATCCTGGCCCCTGGCCTGAAGGCGCGCCTGCTCGGCCTCCACGGCTGGTTCTCCACCAACATCCTGGGGAACCGCGACGGGGAAGTACTCGAGGATCCGGAGTCCTTCAAGACGAAGGAAGTCAGCAAGCTGGGCGTGCTCGAGGAAATTCTTCAACCCCACCTCTATCCCGACCTCTACGGGAAGATCCATCACGTGGTCCGGATCAACTACTACCCTCCCCGCGGCGACAACAAAGAAGGCTGGGACAACATCGACATCTTCGGCTGGATGGGATATCCCATGCAGATCAAGATCGACTTCCTCTGCCGCGACTCCATCCTCGCCGCGCCCCTGGTTCTCGACCTCGCTCTGTTCTTCGACCTGGCCAAGCGGGCCCAGATGAGCGGAATCCAGGAGTGGCTGTCCTTCTACTTCAAGAGTCCACAGACCGCACCCGGCCTCTATCCCGAGCATGATCTGTTCATTCAGCTCATGAAGCTCAAGAACACCCTGCGCCACCTCCGAGGAGAGGAACTCATCACTCACCTCGGCCTCGAATACTACGACTGAGGCGTCGAACCGACCACCGCGGCCAGCCAGGAGAACCAGCATGTCAGCATTGGGCGTCGGGGTGGTGGTCAAGCAGATCGTGGCCGTGTCCGGCTCGTGGGACGGATGCCGGGTCCTTCATTCTGACGCGGTGGGGATCGCCTTCGAGGTGGAGCGCGCGGTGGCCGACAGCGGAGGCACCATCGAAACCGCGACCAGTCAGATCTTCGTGCCCTGGACCAGCATCAAGCACATCATCGTGATGGAACAGGCGCTCTAGCTCTTCTTTTCGTCTCCAGAAGCAGAGCGATAACGGTCTTCGCGTCCTGTATCCGGCGAAGCCTCATGAGCTTCACCGCGCTGGCCAGGGGCATGGTGAGGGGTTTGATCCTCTCGTCCGCATCGGGCGTTCCCTCAGACTTGAAGAGGTTCGTGGCCCGGAAGATGGTCACCGTCTCGTCCGAATAACCTGGTGAGGGCAGGATGCGCTGAAGGCGCTCCCACTTCAAGGCTCCGAGGCCGAGTTCCTCGCGCAATTCGCGCTTCGCCGCCTGCAGCGGGGTTTCGCCCGGGTCGATGCGCCCGGCCGGAAGTTCCAGGACCTGCTGGCGGAAGGCGCAGCGATACTGCGAGACCAGGGTCAGGCGCCGGTCGGCATGGACGGGCAGGATCGCGACCGATCCGGAGTGACGGACGATATCGCGCCGGGCCCGAACCCCGCCCGGCTCCGCCAAAGTGCCGCTCTCGATGGAAAAGACGGGCCCGGTGTAGACAGTCTTCATGGGTGGCAATGTTTGGGTCCTTCTACTTTTGTTCCCGCGCCCGCGGGAGTGCGGCGCGCAGGTGGCGGCGAAGCTCATCCTGATCCTTGGGCCACGGCTCCTCGAACTCTAAGGTCTGGCCCGTGAGAGGATGGGCGAAGCCGAGGATCTGAGCATGAAGCGCCGGCCTCGGAAATTCGGAGAGGAGGTCTCGCACCGCTAATGGAGACCGGGCCGCAAGTGCCGACGCGCCGTAGGTGGAGTCGCCCACCAGGGGGCAGTTCAAGGAGGCCAGGTGAACGCGGATCTGATGTGTCCTCCCGGTATGGAGGGTCAGGCGGAGGACGCTCGCGGCGCCCAGGGCCTCGATCACCTCATAGTCGGTGTGGGCGGTTCGCCCATCCGGAACCACCGCCATCCGCTGCCGATGCCGGGGATCGCGTCCCAGCGGGAGCCGCACGGACCCCCGGGCCGGACGCGGCTGTCCCATGCAGATCGCGGCGTAGATCTTTTTCACGGTCCGGGCCTTGAACTGGGCGGAGAGCGCCCGATGGGCCTGATCGTTCTTGGCCACGACCAGGAGGCCGGAGGTGCCCTTGTCCAGCCGGTGAACGATTCCCGGGCGGAGGACCCCGCCGATCTCCGAGAGCGACCCACAGTGCTCCAGAAGCGCCGCAGCAAGGGTTCCGCGCGCGGTGCCAGCGCCCGGATGCACGACGACTCCGGCGGGCTTGGCCACCACCAGCAGCGCTTCGTCTTCATAGATGATGCGGAGATCGCCCCGCTCCGGTTCGAGGGTGGAAGGGACGGGGTCGGGAATGGTGACCTCCAGCCGGTCGCCCAGGCGGAGCTTCGTAGAGGGCTTGGGGCGCTGTCCGTTGAGCCGGACCGCGCCGTCGTCGATCAGGCCGTGGATCCTCGATCGAGAAAGGTCGTCGAAAGCGTCGGCCAGGGCTCGGTCCACTCGAAGGCCGGCCAGATGCGGGCCGGCCTCGAGGAGCCGGGGCGGGGCGGACGCGGACTCAGACCGCGTTGGACTGGCGCTTGGCAAGGACGGGCAGGGCAGCCAGAGTCAGGAAGACGACGACGATCGCGATGAACTGAGAGGTGCTGAGGGCCCCTCCCAAGACGCTGCCCCGGGCCACGTCGCCCCGGAAGAACTCGAGGACGAACCGCAAAACCGCGTAGATGAGGAGATACATCGAGACGACCTGGCCGTGGAATCTTCGATTCCGGAGCACGGCCAGCAGGATGAACATCAGGGCCAAGGCTCCAAACGCCTCGTACAACTGCGACGGGTGGAGGGGAGTGTCCAAGGGCACCCCGACCAGCGCGTGGGCGCTCTGGTTGTGGAAGATGACCGACCAGGGCGCGGTGGACGGAGCGCCGTAGCAACAACCCGCAGCGAAGCAGCCCAGACGTCCGATCGCCTGCCCCAGAGCCACCGCGGGGGCCAGGATGTCGAGGGTGTTGAACAGGGGCAGACCGTGTTTCTTGATGTACCACCAGGCAACCGGGAGCCCCCCGAGGAGACCTCCGTAGAAGACGCCTCCACTCTGCAAGACGTCGAGCAAGGCCCGCGGGCTCGCGCGATACTGGTCGAAGTCGACGATAACCAGCAGGAGCTTGGCCCCGATAAGGCCGGCGATGATGGAGGCGATGCCCAGGTCCTGAACCTTTTGGGAATCGAGTCCTTCCTTTCTGGCCAGGCGCCCGGCCAGCCAGAGTGCGGCCAGGAGGGCGGAGACGAGGAGGACCCCGTAGGTGTGCAGCGAAAACGGACCGAAGTTCCGACCGAGCAGATCGAAAGCGGGTACCGTGAAGAGTTTCGGGAACATGGGTGGATCAGCCTTGGGTCAGTTGAGGGGGGGGCTTGTGGACGCCGGGCCCGGAGAAGACGAGACCACGGGCGCCGCGACGGCTTCGCGGTCGCGCGGGCGGAAGGAATCGATGACCAGAAGGACCAGGCCGATGCTGATGGCCGAGTCGGCGACGTTGTAGTTCGGCCAGACGTGGGTTCCCCAGTACATCTTGACGAAGTCCACCACGTAGCCGAAGCGCACGCGATCGATCAGGTTGCCGATGGCCCCGCCGATCACCAGGCTCAAGGCGAAGCGGGGGAAGCGCTCTTCCCTGGGAATGGTCCGGGCGTAGTAGGTCAGGGCGGCGAGGGCCACTGCGCTCAGAAGCGCGAACAGGTACGGCTTGCCCGGAATGACGGCACCGGAGAGAAAGCCGAAGACCGCTCCCGAATTTCGGACGTGCTGGAGGCTGAGCAGACCGGTGATCAGGGGCCGGTCTTCATACAGGGGAAGCCTCTCGATGACCACCCACTTCGCGGCCTGGTCCGCGAGCACGATGAGCAGGGGCACACCCAGGAACCTCATCGCCTCGCCTCGGCGGGAACGACCTGAAGACAGCGCGGACACAGGGCCCGGCCCTGGCTTTCGGCGGCCTCGAAGTAGGTCCAGCATCGGGAGCATTTGGCACCCTCGGCCCGTCGGACTTCGATCTGAAGGTCAAGGTTCGGAGCTTCCTCCAGGGTCACCCGGCTGACGATGAAGAGATTGGCCAGGTTGCCCGGGAAAGGGGCCGGAAGCGCTTCGTGGGCCAGCAGCGGGGCCAGAGCCGCCGCCGAGCCACGGACCACGAGAGTCGCCTCGAGAGACGAATTGATGATCCTGGCCGCGCGCGCGGTTTCGAGAGCCTTGAGGCCGGTCTCGCGCGCGGCCAGGAGCGGCTCAAAGCTCTCCCGGACCGGCGCCTCCGGGCTCACCGGGGCCGGGAATTCGCCTTCGTGAACCGTTCCCGGCTCCACCTTGTGAAGGGACGCGTAGATTTCGTCGCCGGTGAAGACGAGGAGCGGAGCCATGTACCGGGCGAGGCCGTCGGCGATCCGGAACATCGCGGCCTGCGCCGACCGCCGCCGGGGGCCATTGGCAGCATCGCAGTAGAGGCGGTCCTTCAGAACATCCATGTAGAAAGCGGACAGATCGACAGTGCAGTACTGGACCAGTAGCGAACAAAGGGCATGATAGTCGTGCTCTTCGTAGGCCTTCCGGATCTTCGTCTCGAAGTCATAGTGAACTGCGAGAGCGTACTGATCGAGGGGCTCGGTGACCCGGTGGCCAAGGGCGGGGTCGAAGTCGTAGAGGTTCGAGAGCAGGAACCGGCAGGTGTTGCGAATCTTTCGATAGGCCTCGGCCACCCGTTTGAGCAATTCGTCCGAGATCCGCATGTCCTCGCGAAAATCGACCATCGAGACCCACAGGCGGAGGACATCGGCGCCGTATTGCTTGATGGCCTTGTCCGCCTCGACCGTGTTTCCCAGGCTCTTGGACATCTTCCGGCCATTGCCGTCAACGGTGAAGCCGTGGGTCAGAACCGCTTTGAACGGGGCGTGGTCCCGGGTGCCCACGCTGACCAGCAGCGACGAGTGGAACCAGCCCCGATGCTGGTCCGAGCCCTCGAGATAGAGGTCCGCCACCGCGGCGACCGGCCGATCGGGATGCGCTTCCAGCGCGGCGTGAAGGGAGCCCGAATCGAACCAGACGTCCAGGATGTCGTCTTCGCGACGGAACTGTCGGCCGTCGCACTTCCGGCACCGGAATCCGTCCGGGAGGAATTCGGCGATATCCCGCGCGAACCAGGCGTCCGCGCCCTCCCGGTCGAAGACGTCGGCCACCCGGGCCAGGATGGCGGTATCGAGATGAGGCTCCTCGCACGCCACACAGTAGGCCGCCGGGATCGGCACCCCCCACAATCTCTGCCGCGAGATGCACCAGTCGGGCCGAGAGGCGATCATGTTCGAGATCCGGTCCTTGCCCCAGGCGGGGATCCAGCGCGTGGCCTCGATCTCCGACAGCGCCTTCTCCCGAAAGCCGCGGCGGTCCATGGCGATGAACCACTGAGCGGTGGCGCGGAAGATGACCGGATTCTTGCAGCGCCAGCAGATCGGATACGAGTGGCGGTAGGGAACGGTCGAGACCAGCCGGCCGCGCTCCCGGAGGAACTCGGTGATCTTGGGGTTGGCATCCCATATCTTCTGGCCCGCGAAGTGATCGATGTCGGTGGTGAAGAAACCCCGGTCGGTGACCGGGCAGTCGACCTCGAGGCCGTACTGGATGCCGGTGTCGTAGTCGTCCGCGCCATGGCCAGGGGCGGTGTGGACGATTCCGGTTCCGGCCTCGAGGGTGACGTAGTCGGCAAGCACGCCGGGCGACGCGCGATCGATCCAGGGATGGCGAAAGTCGAGGCCTTCGAAGGCATCGCCCTTGACCGTGGCCAGGGGTTCGGAGAGGCCGAGGGTCTCGACGGTGCGGGAGCGCAGGACGGTGGCTTCCTTCAGCCCGGTGGCCAGGATGGCGATGGCTCCGCCCGGGGTCTCTTCGTAGAGGCCGTACTCCAGGTCGGGATTGAAGGCCAGGGCGCGGTTGGCAGGGAGAGTCCAGGGTGTGGTGGTCCAGGTGAGGGCGTGAACCGGCCGGCCGGCCAGGGCGAGCGTCCTCTTTGAGAGCGCCGCCTTGCCGGCCTCGCTCAGGGGGAAGCGCACATCGACCGAAGGGGAGACATGGTCCTCCTCGTATTCGATCTCCGCCTCGGCGAGCGCGGTCTTGCACGACAGGCACCAGTGGACGGACTTGCGCGCCTTGTAGACGAGATCGCGCTCGACGAACTTCGACAGAGCGCGCACGATGGTGGCCTGATACGACTTGGCCATCGTGAAATAGGGGTGATCCCACTCCGCGGTAACGCCCAACCGCTCGAACTCCTCTCCCTGGATGTCGACGAACTTCTGGGCGTGGGCCCGGCAGGCCTGGCGGAAGGCGACGGGGGAAAGCTGTGCCTTCTTGGAGCCGAGGCTCTTGTCGACCTGGAGTTCGATGGGCAGGCCATGGCAGTCCCAGACCGGAGTGAAGGGAGCGTCGTATCCCAGCATCGAACTGCGCTTCAGCGAGAGGTCCTTCAGGGTCTTGTTGACGATGTGGCCGAGATGAATGTGACCGTTGGCGTAGGGCGGGCCGTCGTGGAGGATCCATTGCGGCCGGCCCTTGCGGGCCTCGCGGATCCGTGCGTAGAGTCCTCGCGCCTTCCAGGCGGCGAGCCTCTTGGGCTCTGAGTCGGGCAGATTCGCCTTCATGGGGAAAGCGGTCTGCGGCAGGTTCAGAGTGTGCTTCCAGTCGTTCGCTTCGCTCATTGAGATCCGGCGATTCTCTCAGATCATGAACTCCTGCCAGAATTCCGGGCCATGAAGGCCCAATCCCGACTCTCTCCGGTTCGTGTTCTGGCCCTGGTCGCCACCCTGCTCATCGGAGCGCTGTCATCCTGCGCTTCGACGGAAGAATGTGGAACCTGCTCCAGCGACTCCGATTGTCGCGCCGGCTTCTTCTGCTCC
>JAQBHL010000204.1:0-37708 GCA_032127745.1 Acidobacteriota bacterium | reverse complement strand
GGCCCGGGCCACCCGGTCTTCGGGAACCTCCCCGCCGACCACGAAGTGAAGTTCGATGCCGGTGATGCGTCTTGGGGCTTCGTCGGCCCGGAAGACCTTCATGTCGCAGCTCACGGCCTTGACGGGCAGGCGGCCCTTTTCGATCACGTCGACCACGTCGATGGCCATGCAGCCGGCAAGGGCGAAGGCCACGGCCTGAACCGGCGAGGGTCCCGCCTTTCGCTTGCCGTCGAGGTTCATCGACACGTCCCCCGAGGCTCCCCCGAATCGTTGTTCACCCTGCCAGGCGAGGTGGAGGGAGAAGTCGGGTCTGGGCGTGCTGGTCATGACTAGAACTCGAATGGTAGCGACTCGGGGCGGTGTTTCCCAAGCGGTCGGACGTTCTCTGGAGACGCTCCGCAGGGCCGGAGACCATAAAGTACGCGGCTACGGAGGCTATGGGAAACGCTGTGAGAGTGATGAAGTTCGGCGGGACATCGGTCGGCGCTCCCGATCGCATTCGAGACGTGGTGCGCGTCGTCCTCGAGCGCGAGCCCGAGGAACGCGTCATCGTGGTGGTATCCGCCTTCGGCGGCGTGACCGATGCGCTGATCGAAGCCGCGCGGAAGGCGGCGCTCGCCCAGGGCACGTGGCGCGCCGATCTGGCCCGGGTCTCCCAACGTTATTTGGACGCGGCCCTAGACCTCGCGGCTCCGAAGGAGCGCGACGACCTGCTTCGCCGGATCCAGGAGGCGACGGACGACCTTGCCGGTCAACTCCAGGGCGTCTCCCTGGTCCGTGAGTGCACGCCTCGCACCCTCGACAGCGTTCTGAGCTTTGGCGAGCGTGCCTCCGCCCTGGTGGTGGCGGCCGCGTTTCGAGCCCAGGGGCAGGCGGCGAAGGCCTGCGATGCCCGGCCTCTGGTGCTCACGGACAGCGCTTTTGGCGGGGCCCGCGTGGCCCTGACTCCGACCTACGACCGCATACGCGCATGGTGGAGCGAGGGCGTCGCCCTGCCCGTGGTCACGGGCTTCATCGGTTCGACGAGTTCCGGCGAAACCACCACTCTGGGCCGGGGCGGCTCGGACTACACCGCCGCCCTTTTCGGCGCCGCGCTCAACGCCTCCGCCATTGAGATCTGGACCGACGTGGATGGAGTGATGAGCGCCGATCCGCGCATCGTTCCCACCGCCTTCTCCATGGACTCGCTGCGCTACGACGAATTGATGGAGTTGTCGCACTTCGGCGCGAAGGTCGTGTATCCGCCGACCGTGCATCCCGCTCGGGCCGCGAACATCCCCCTGGTCATCAAGAACACGCTCAACCCGGGCTTCAAGGGAACCTGGGTTCGGGAGGACGCAGGCCCCGCGCCTCTGGGCGTGCGGGGCGTGGCTTCGATCTCGAACGTGGCTCTCCTCCGCCTCGAGGGCGATGGCATGGTCGGCGTGCCCGGCATCGCCATGCGTCTTTTCGGGGCTCTGGCCCGGGAGAAGGTCAGCGTGATCCTCATCTCCCAGGCTTCCTCCGAGCACTCCATCTGCTTCGCCATCGAGCCGGACGCAGTACCGCGGGCTCAGGAGAGCATCGGCGCCGAGTTCGCCCTCGAACGAAAGGCGGAACTGATCGACGATCTGGTGGTTGAGCCGGATGCATCGGTTATCGCGGTGGTGGGTGCGGCCATGCGCGAGACCCCGGGCAGCGCGGGCCGCATCTTCGGCGTGCTGGGCGAGGCTCATGTCAATGTCCGCGCCATCTCCCAGGGCTCCTCGGAACTGAACGTCTCCTGCGTGGTCAGTCGCGAAGACGAGACGCGGGCGGTAAGCGCCATCCATGAGGCTTTCTTCGCCGATTTCCGAACCGCTTCCGTGTTCATCGCCGGCATCGGCCGCGTGGGCCGCGCCCTTATCGAACAGATGACCGCGCAGGTGGACGGTCTCCGGAAGCGCGCCGGCCTGCGGCTGGAGATCGATGGCGCGGCCACCTCCCGGCACATGCTGATCCGCCCCTCCGGGATTCCCGGCGAGGGGCTGCGAAAGACGGTGGAATCCGAGGGCGTGGCCCGGGACCTCGACGCCCTGGCTCGCGCGGCCGTGCAGAGCCGGCGGTCCAGCGCGGTCTTTGTCGACTGTACGGACAGCGAAGAGACGATCGCGCATTACCGGCCTCTGCTCGAGGCCGGCGTTCATGTCGTCTCCGCCAACAAGCGTCCGTTTGGCGGCGACCTTTCTGTCTATCAATCCATCAAGGCCGGTCGCCTCCGAGGGCGGGGAGCCTTGTACCACGAGACCACGGTGGGGGCGGCCCTTCCCGTGGTCGGGGCCCTCTCCGATCTGATCAGCACCGGCGACCAGGTGCGCCGGATCGAAGGCGCCTTGTCCGGCACCCTCGGCTTCCTGATGACCAAGATCGCGGACGGTGTCGCCTTCAGCGTGGCCCTCAAGGAAGCCCACGCTCTTGGCTATACCGAGCCCAACCCGCGCGAGGATCTTTCGGGCGGAGACGTGGCCCGGAAGATTCTCATCCTGGCCCGGGAGGCGGGCATGCTCATCGAGGCGTCCGAGGTGAAGCGCCAGTCACTTCTGCCCTCCGCGGAGTGGGATTCCATGAGCCTGGACGAGTTCTGGAAACGGATAAGCGAACTCGATGCCGAGATGGAGCGGCAGGCGGACGACGCCTCCACGGAAGGCGGTCGCTTGTCCTACCTGGCCTCCGTAATCGATGGTCGAGCGGAGGTGGGCCTGCGTCGGGTCGAGCCTTCCAGTCCCTTCGCTTCCCTTCGCGGCGGCGACAACATGGTGGCGTTCTGGTCGGACCGCTACTCCACCTCGCCCCTGGTGGTCCGCGGTCCCGGTGCGGGTCCCGACGTCACCGCTTCCGGAGTGTTCGCGGACATTATCAAGGCTGCGTCCCTCGCCCGATGACGTGGATCGACTCGACGCCTTTGACCTTCCTGCGGGGCCTGGATGAAGGCCTAAAATGACTGCACCACCTTCCAAAGAGGACTTTCAATGAAGAAGATCATCACCCTTGTCGCCGCGCTGTTTCTTTCCCTGTCGTCGCCTCTCTCTCTTCTGGCTCAGGAGAGCCCGGTCCGGGCTGCCTACTATTACAAGGTGAAGTGGGGCTACCAGGAGGAATTCGAGAGCCTCTTCTTCAAGAACCATTATCCGGTTCTGAAGGCCCAGATGGGCGACCACGGAAGGATCACCAGCGTGGAGGTGATGCGGCCGACCTATCACGGCGACGGCCGGGCCGACTGGACCTTCCTGGTGGTCATTACCTTCGCCAGCAACGCTGCCTTCGTGGGTCCCAATCAGGAGTCGGCGATCCAGATGCGCCTCTATCCGGATCAGGCGACGTTCCAGAAGGAAGAACGGCGCCGGTTCGAGATCCTTGACGCCCACTGGGACGTGCCCCTGGTTCGAGTCGTGCCGCCCGGGCCCCAAGCGCCCTGAAGCGCTTTCATCAACAACCACCGTTTACTAAGCCCGCGATCCTGTCGCGGCCCAGACAAGGAGACACCTTGCGTTCATCTTTTCGGCTTCGGCCCACCCCCTTCGCGGCGGCCTTGTGTGTCGCCGTCACCCTCGCCGCCCCTTCGCCGGCGAGCGCCCAGACCAAGCTCCTGCGTTTCCCGGCGATCCATGGCGATCACGTCGCGTTCACCTATGCCGGCGACATCTGGACCACGTCCGCGACCGGAGGCACCGCGACCCGCCTGACCGCGCATCCGGGGATGGAGGTCTTCGCGCACTTCTCACCCGACGGCCAGTGGCTGGCCTTCACCGGTCAATATGACGGCGACGAGCAGGTCTATGTGATGCCGGTGGGGGGTGGAGAACCGAAGCAGCTCACCTACTACCCTGCCCTTGGACCCCTGAGTCCCCGCTGGGGCTATGACAACCAGGTCTACGGCTGGACGCCGGATGGGAAGAGAGTCGTGTTCCGGTCACACCGCGACTCGTGGACTCTCGGCAAGACCAAGCTCTTCACCGTTTCGATGAATGGCGGTCCGGCCGAGCCCCTGCCCATGCCGGAGTCGGGTGCGGGTGACTACTCGCCCGACGGTACGAAGATCGTGTACTCGCCCCTCTACCGCGACTTTCGTCCGGAGAAGCGCTACAGCGGCGGCATGGCGAACGACCTCTTCATCTTCGATCTCAAGGCCAACGACGCGAAGCGCGTGATCGACAGCGTGCGCGCCGACCGCGACCCGATGTGGATCGGCGATGTCATCTACTTCACCTCCGACCGTGACGGCACCTTCAACCTCTACGCCTACGACGTGCCCACCGCCAAGACCACCCAGGTCTCCACCAGTCGGACCTGGGACGTACGCTGGCCCAGCGCCGACAAGGCCGCCGGCCTCATCGTCTATGAGCTGAACGGCGAACTGCAGATCCTGGACGTGAAGTCCGGGAGGAGCACTCCCATCAGAATCGACGTCCCCGACGACGGCCTATGGAAGCGGGCCTCCCGGGTCTCCGCCGCGAAGCAGATCGAAGACGCGGAACTCTCTCCGAAGGGGGAACGAGCCCTCTTCAGCGCCCGCGGGGACATCTTCACGGCACCCATCGAGAAGGGCTTTACCCGCAATCTCACTGACACCTCGGGCGCGCACGACAAGTGGGCGCGCTGGTCGCCCGATGGTTCAAAGATCGCCTTCATCTCGGATCTCTCCGGTGAGGAAGAGCTGTACGTCGTGGCCCAGGATGGGTCGAGCAAGCCCGAGCGGCTGACCAACGGCGGCAAGGCCATGCGCTATGCGCCCGCATGGTCGGCCGATGGCAAGCGGATCGCCTTCTCCGACAAGGATGGCCGCATCCACATCTATTCCTTCGACGACAAGTCCCTGAAGCAGGTCTACGACGCGCCCCGCGATCAGGTGCGGGACTACACCTGGTCACCCCGTGGCCACTTCCTCGCCTTCAGTTCGAACGGTGGGAACAACTTCCGGACCATCTACATCTGGAGCGAAGGGGGAGGAGCGAACGGGCAGGTCCGCCAGGTCACCGACGAACTCTTCAACGCGCAGGAGCCGGTGTGGGATCCGGACGGCAACTATCTCTTCTACCTGAGTGATCGTGAGTACGATCCGCAGATTTCCACCTTCGAGTTCAACTACGCCACCAACCGCACCACCGGCATCTTCGCTGCTGCTCTGCGCAAGGACGTGAAGCACCCCTTCCCGCCGGAGAGCGACGAAGTGACGCTAGGCAAGGACGAAAAGCCGGCGGAGGCGGCAACAAAAACCAACGCCTCCGCCGCCCCGGCGAAAGCCGGGGCCCAGGCAAACGCCGCTCCCGACCAGAAAGCCGCGCCCAAACCGGCTGATGATCTCGTCATCGACTTCGACGGCCTGGGTCAACGCGTGGCGAAGGTGCCGGTGGAGGCCGACAACTACGCCGACCTCACCGCCAAGACCGGCCACCTCATCTACACCCACCGCCCCGCCCAGTTCTACGGCCGGGACGGCGATCGCAAGACCACGCTCCGCATCTATTCGATGAAGGACCGGAAGGAAACGACCCTGGTCGACGACATCGACGGCTACGCCCTCTCGAGCGATGGATCAAAAGTGCTGGTCGTCTCGAACTCCGCCTGGACGCTGTACGACGCCACGCCCGCGGGCGCTTCCTCCAAGAAGACCGTGTCCACCGCCGGCCTCATGGTGGACCGCGTGCCCGAGCAGGAGTGGAACCAGATCTTTGGCGAGGTCTGGCGCCGCTACCGCGACTGGTTCTACGTGGAAAACATGCACGGCTTCGACTGGGAGGCGCTGCGCAAGCAGTACGCGACCTGGCTGCCCTTCGTCGCCCACCGGTCCGATCTCAACTACGTGATCAGCGAAATGATCTCGGAGCTGACCATCCAGCACACCTACGTGGCCGGCGGCGATTTCACCATCCCGCCGCGCCCGAAGGTTGGCCTGCCCGGCGCCTGGTTCGGCCTCGACGCCGCCAGCGGCAAGTTCAAGATCACCAAGATCTTCGATGGCCAGAACGAAGAGGACATCTATCGCTCGCCTCTGACCGAGATCGGGGTCGATGTGAAGGTGGGCGACTACGTCCTTGCCATCGACGGGGTCGAGCTCAAGGCCACCGAGGATCCATACATGCACCTGCGCGGCAGGGGCGACCGCCCCATCGCCCTGACCGTCAATTCGAGGCCGGCCATGGAAGGGGCCCGGACGGTGACCTACAAGCCGATCACCAGCGAATCCGACCTCGTCTACCTCGATTGGATCACCAGGAACCGAAAGAGAGTCGACGATCTGACCCACGGGCGCGTGGGCTATCTCCACATCCCCGATATGGGCAGCGCGGGCATCCGCGAGTTCATCAAGTGGTACTACGGCCAGATCCGCAAGGAGGGTCTGGTGGTGGACGTCCGCGCCAACGGAGGAGGCAACGTGTCCCGCATGTTGATCGAGCGCCTGCGCCGGAAGCTCCTGGCCGTGAACTTCGGCCGCACCGACGACCTGGCCGACCCCTATCCGGATGGCGTCTTCATCGGGCCCATGGCCGCGATCCTCGATGAGCGGTCGTCGTCGGATGGCGACATCTTTCCGCACATGTTCCGCGAGGCCGGGCTGGGTCCGCTCATCGGCCGAAGGTCCTGGGGTGGGGTGGTCGGCATCTCCGGCCGCGGTCCTCTGATCGACGGCGGTTCGATCAATGTTCCTGAATCCGGCATGGCGAACCCGAAGGGCGAGTGGATCATCGAGGGCCACGGCGTCGACCCGGACATCGAGGTGGAAAACGACGTCAAAGCCACGATAGAGGGCAAGGACCAGCAACTCGAACGCGCGGTGGCGGAAGTGATGAAGAAGATCGACGCCGGCGCGCCGCGGTACCCAGGCAAGCCCAAAGGACCGGTGAAGGTGGAGAAGAAGTAGCGCGCCGGCGCGCCCTTACCTCGAAAGCTGCCGGGCCGCCCGCTTCCGCCAGGGTCCGACCGCATATCTTTGATAGTGGGGCGCGGCGTCGGCGGCCTCGATGGCGTCGCGCAGGCGCCTTTGCCCCTCGTCAGGGCGCCCCAGCGCCATGAGCGCCTCGCCCAGCAGGACCAGGCCCTCCGGATCGTAGGGGCGCTGCGAGACGAACTTGTCGAGCGCCGACCGCGCGTCCTCGTAGGCTCTCGCGTCCAGATAGTTGGCGCCGAACTCGCGCCAGACTTCGCACTGAGAAAAACGGGGGTCCCTGGCCATGACCGCGATGAAGTGTTCCTCCGCATCGGCGAAACGGCCGTCGCGGCGGTCGAGGCGACCGAGCTGAAACCGGGCGTCGGGATCGGTGGGATCGATCCTGGCCGCCTGCTCGAACCGCGCCCTCGCCTCCGGCCACTGGTTTCGCCGAAGATGGATCAGGCCGAGCTGAATGTGCGCCTCGGCATCACGCGGGTTCTGGGTCGCGGCTTCCAGATGGCGGCGCTGGTCGCGGCGGGCCTTCAGCGACCACTCAACGTCCGATAGATTGCCGCTCAGGAAGACCCAGACGAGGATCAGGAGAAAGGGCGAGGCCAGAAGATAGAGGAGGGGCGCAAGGAGCAGGCCCAAGAAGCCCCCTGCTACCGAAAGCGCGGACTGAGTCAGCGGAATTCCCAAAGCCACCCGGACCGCGGGGGCGAGCCCCACCGCGAACAGGAGACCGCCGGCCAGCCGCAGCAGCTCTCCGAATGGGCTCATCAGCGACCAAAGGGCCAGGGGCAGATGCACGGCGGCCCAAACAAAGAAGACACAGGTCAGCAGACCGCCGAAGTCGCGGCGGAACGCGGTTCCGAATCCGCCAATCGGGACGAGAAGTGAGGCGGCCAGGAGGAGGGTCGGTGTATAAAGAACGGCCAGGCCGATCAGGGTTCCGAGGGCCCCGCTGGACAGGATGTCTGCGATGATGGCCCGCGGGCCGGAGGGTCGCTCCACTCTGATGACGGCTTCCCTTCCGATTTCGCGGCCCGCGTAGGAATCGCCCGGTTGATGCGCCGCCGCCTCGGGCCCGGCCAGCCGGGCGGGGTGGGGGGCAAAGCCGAAAAGAGCGCAGATGCCCAGCACGGCAAAGCCTCCGAAAAGGGGGCTGCCCTCATCCAGAAGCCGACCCATGGTTCGCAGAGGGTTCAGGTACAGCCAAAACAGGAGCGAAAGTTGCTTCATCATCGTCTTCCCGAAGTGTATCCGGCGTCACCAACGAATTCCGGATTGCGCGCTACCCTTTTTCCGTAAAGGCGAACCCCCTATGACATCCATGAAGACGATCGCGGGATTCTCGGTGCTGGTCGCCGCCCTGGCCACGAGCGCGAAAGAGCAACGTCAGCCCGGGCTCGAGACCGATAGCGGCCTCCAACGCCTCATCGAGTCGAGCGTCAGAGAGAACGCGGTGAATTTCAACCGAAGGGTCGATCTGACCGCTCCCGAACTTCATGATTTCCAGCTGGTTGACGTGCAGATTGCCCAGCCCCGGATCATGGCCTGGGTGGGCGATCCCGACAGCTACGGTGTCTACGTGCGTTTCCGCGAAGGGGGAGGCGAGAAGTGCATGACCCTCTCGTTGGACTGGATTTCCCGCACCGGAACCTGGAACGTGGCTCACTCGGGCGTCGTCGACCGGTGCACGCCAGTCTGGTAGCCCCCGACCCGACGCCCTTCGCCGGACCATCGGCCCCATGGCCGCCAAGCCCGCCTGGGCAGACACCCGCAACGTCCTCGCCGCGATCGAGAATCGAGCCCGCCCATAGCCGGCCTTGACGCACTCGGGAAGTGAGAGCATTCTCCCCGAATGGACACTCTGATCGGTGTGGTCCGATGCCTGCTGCCCTCGCGATACTGGCGGGACCTGCGAAATGGCGCCTATCTCTCGATCCTTCTCACCGCGGCCCTCGGTGTTCGTATCGGCTATGCAGGCTTCTTCGCGCGGGCGACCGAGGCGGGAGTCGAGGGCGCGAAACGCGCCCTTACCCTGGGCGCGCCGTCCGGCGCGGGCGGGACGGGCGGCCTGAGTCAAACCGAAGCGCTCGGGGCGGCCCTGCAAGGCAGCGCCCTCGTCCCCTTCGCCTTCTTCCTTTTCACACCCCTCGGCTGGCTGGCCGACTATCTGGTTCTCTCCGCGGTCTTTCGCGGAATCACCCTGGCCGTGGACAACCCATGGGGTGATCCCCTGCTCACCGTCCTCGATAATGTCCTTCGCGGCAAGAGGGAGGACGCGCAGGCGCGGAAGTCCGCGGACGAGAGGGAGAAGGCCGAGGGCCCGGTGGCGCCGGACCAGGTCCTCGAGTGCCGGAAGTTCGCCGGGAAGGATGCCGATTTCGTGGTGGTGAGCAGTCGCCGCAAGGATGGCTGGACGCTCGCCACCACGGTCATCGCCGGTTCGGTTCGGCTCCGACTGGGAGAACCGAAGGAGATGACTCTCGAAGGGCGGCTCAGGACCTGTTACCCGGTCAAGGTCATTCGCGACCTCCAGGTCGATCGAAGAATTGTCCACTATGAGTGGCCGAGGGACGCCCCACCCCTGCCCGACCTTGAGGCCGAGACCGAGGCCGAGGACTGAACGCGTCCTATCCTGGGCCCTGGGGCTGGCTGAGTTCGAGGCGGAGAAACCTCGGCCGCGCGCTCGACGCCTTCTCGCACTGCACCTCGACCGGATTGTCCCCGCGCCTGAGGAGGGAGACGGGAATCTCGAACGTGGCCTGCACCGCCTGTGGTCCGATCAGAACTTCGCCCACCCGGCTCCCTCCGGCGAGCACGGTGACCCAGGCCGACTCGCGCGCGTCCATGGTCAGGCTCAGTTTCAGGGGACGCGGATCGACCAGGGGCGCGATCAGAGTGGCGGTCTTCGCCCGCATTGTGATGTCGTGGATGCCGTAGTGGGCCAGTGACCCGAAACCGTCGCGCAGGAAGAAGCGCAGTTTCGACAGCTCGTTGGGAGGGGACACGCCCCAGGCGAACCTGCGTTCCTCCGGGTTGAAAACCACGGTCTCCCCGCGGCTGAGTTTCCGCGCCGTTTTAAGGGTTTCGCGGGAGAACCCCAGGACGTAAGGACCGTCGCGCGAGGTGGACAGGTCGATGCGCGAGTAGCGGTCGAGACCGAGAGGGGCGAGCATCAGGACCAGGGTAAGGGCGACCGCGGCCCGTCGGGCGAGAAGCCAGTTCGGAAGCCCCACCGTCTCCTCCTCGTTCGCCGGGTCGAGATAGACGGCCAGCGCGGCCGCGAAGGGAAGGACATAGATGAGCAGCCGGCGCACATCATCGGTGAAGAAGCTGGTGGCGGCGCCTTCGCCGGTGTAGGCCGCGGCGAAAACGGGCAAGGCGAGCAGCGGCGCGATGGTGAAGACATGCCGGAGGGCGTAGTCGCGGGCCTCGGCACGAAGCAGGGCGAGGAGGGCGAGGATGGAGAGGCCGCCGAGGAGGAACTCCGGAGCGATGAGGATGAGATTGGATCCGATGAAGCCGAACACGCCGATGATGTCGGTCCCGGAAGGTTCCCGGCCCCCCTGCGGCATCCACATGAGGCGGATCAGTACGCTGACCCAGATCGCCGGACCCGCCATTGTGAGGGTGCGACGCGCGGCGACCCGTGCGCCCTCAGGAGCCTCCCTCAGGAAGACCACGGGAAGAAGCAGGACCCAGATTTCCTTCGACAGTGAAAGGGCGACCAGGGTCAGGGCGACGACCCATGTGCCCGCCCCGCCTTCGATGGCGATGAGGGCGATCAGAAGCAGAGCCAGGGCGAATGGCTCGACCAGAAACGAGTTGGAGAAGGCCACGCTGATCTGAGGCGTGGCCATCACGGCTGCCACCGCGAGGAGGGTCGCGCGCAATGTGGCCCCGCGAATCCGCAGGTAGATGAACAGAAGTCCGCTGGCCGCGACGAGCGATGTCCTGGCCGCCCAATCGAAACCCGGCGCGATCAGCCGGGGGGGAAGAAGAGAGCCAATCAGGCCCGGAAGCAGGATCCGGTATCCCCATGGAGCCACGGTGAAGACCCGCGGCTCTTCGGCCATGGCCACATACACATGAGCGTCGAAGCCGGGAAGGTTGAAACCGTCCCAGACGATGTGCGGATCGGAATGGGTCTGGTGGTGGTACTGGACGAAGCCCGCCCCGATCACACAGGCCAGCAAAAGGCCCGCCGCGTTCTTCACGAAGCCCGGGGTCAGCGGCCTGTCCTGAACGCGAAGCCGATCAGTGCGCGACCGTGCGCTTCTTGCGGAGGAAGTCCATGAGCACGGCCTCGCCCAGATCGTAGGGAGAGGTGAAGTAGGCCTTGCCCCGGGTCAGCTCGGAGACCTTGGCCACGAAGGCCACCAGCTCATAGTCGCGCGCCAGCATGAAGGTGTTGATCATGATGTTCTGGCGCCGGCAGTTGATGGCCTCCTTGAGAGTGAGACCGATGACCTTGGGATCCATGCCGAAGGGGTTGCGATAAATCCGGCCGTCATCGAGGGTGATGGCGGTGGGCTTGCCGTCGGTGACCATCACGATCTGCTTCACGTCCTTGCGCTCGCGAGCCAGGATGCGCTGGGCCACCCTGAGTCCCTCGCGGGTGTTGGTGTAGTGCGGGCCCACCTTCACCCGGCCGAGCATCGAAAGCGGAATCTCCTCCGCCGAGTCGTGGAAGAGAACCACCCGCAACGAATCGCCGGGGAACTGGGTTCGGAGCAGATGGGACAGGGCCAGCGCCACCTTCTTGGCCGGAGTGAAGCGGTCCTCCCCGTAGAGGATCATCGAGTGCGAACAATCGAGCATCACCACGGTGGCGCAGGAGGACCGGTACTCGGTCTGTCGCACCACCAGGTCTTCGTAGCCGACATCGAGGCCTTCGTCGTCGTTGAATTCGAGCGTATTCGTTCGCCGGATGGTGTTGAGGAGCGTCTCTGAGACGTCGAGGTTCAAGGTGTCGCCGAATTCGTAGAGCTTCGATGGACCGCTGGCGTCGGTGCCGGTGGAGAGGTCCTGGGTGTCGTGGGAGCCGAACGACGATCTCCCCAGGGCGCCCATCAGTTCCCGCAACGCGCGGTAACCAAGGAAGTCGGTGCCCTTCTCCGACAACTCGAACCTCACCGGCGCGCCCGTGCCAGAGGCTTCGCCCTGGCCGTCGCTGTCTTCCATCGAACCGGTGCCGTTCCGGGCGGTCTGGATGAAGCCTTCGTTCATCAGCCGTTCGATCACCTTCTCCAGGAATTCGTTCAGCGTATCCTCATTCGAGAAGAGGTTCTGCAGATCCTCATCGGGGAGGAGGTTGCTGGTCATCAAGGCGTTGATGATGGCGTCCTTCAGGTCCTCCTGGGAGGTCTGCGAGTCGCCGTCGGCGGGCTCTCCGAAACCGCTGCCGAGCAGGAACTCGGACATGGCATTGACGAGTTCGGAGAGGTCGAGGTCCTCCCAGAGATTCGGTCGATGCTTGTGGTAGGTGAACCGAGGCATGGATCCTAGAGAGTGGATCCCGGCTTCCGCCGGGATACGCGGGGGTTGAGCAAGCGCATGGCCCCCGCTAATTCACCTGACGCTTGAGACGGGCCAGACGTTCGAGACGTTCGAGATCGGGGCTTTCGTCGGTCTTGCGCTCGACCGCGATGTACGTGCCCTGATCCGACCGTCCGATCTTCTTCTGAGCGAACAGGCCCTCCAGGATGAACTCGGCCGCGGCGGCGCGGGTGGGCGCATCGCTCCGCTCGGGAACGAGGCGGCCGGCCTGGGCCAGGATCCCGGGCACGCGCGAGAGTGTGGCCAGCAGGTCGGTGGCACTCTTGTCGTCGGACACTCCGACCTCGCCGCCCTGCTCGAAGAAGTCGATGAGGCCGCGCATGTTGGTTCCGCCGAATTCGTTGGCGAAGACTTCCTTCAGGGCCTCGCGGACCAGGTCGCGAGCCACCACCGCTCCGCCCGCCATCTCGCCCTCGTACTCCAGTTCGATCTTGCCCGTGACCGCGGGCAGGGCCACGTAGATGTCGGCGATGCGGGGCACGATCTCGATTTCGCCGTAGGCCAGGGCGCGCCGTTCCGCCGAGGAGATGGCGTTCTCGAGCACGCTGATGGCCAGACGCTGCGAGACCCCGCTCTTCTTGTCCACCCTCCGGTCCCGGCGCGCCGCGAAGGCCACCGCCTCCACGGTGTGGCGCACGAAGCCGGGCACGAAAACGGGCAGACTCCTTTGGGCAAAGGCTTCGCTCTCCGTGATCAAAGAGGAGAGGGCGATGGTCTCCGGATAGTGGGTACGAATTTCGCTGCCGATGCGGTCCTTGAGCGGGGTCACGATCTTGCCGCGCGCGGTGTAGTCCTCGGGGTTCGCGGTGAAGACCATGGCGACATCTAGGCGCAGCCGAACCGGAAAGCCCTTGATCTGGATGTCGCCTTCCTGAAGGATGTTGAAGAGTCCAACCTGGATGCGGGGCGCGAGATCGGGAAGCTCGTTGATGGCGAAGATGCCACGGTTCGAGCGCGGCAGAAGGCCGTAATGAATGGCGCCTTCGCTCGAGAGGATGTGACCACTCTTGGCCGCCTTGATGGGGTCGAGATCTCCCAGTATGTCGGCGATGGTGACGTCCGGGGTCGCGAGCTTCTCGACGTACCGCTCGTCGCGGTGAATCCACTCGACCTCGAGCTGGTCACCGTGCGCCGCGACCTTGTCTTTGCAGGAGCTGCACAGGGGAGCAAACGGATCGCAGCGGATCTCGCAGCCCTTCACCACCGCCATGCGCTCGTCGAGCAGCGAAACCAGCTGGCGGATAAGGCGTGTCTTGGCCTGGCCCCGCAGTCCGAGCAGGATCATGTGGTGCTTGGACAGGATGGCATTCACCACCTCGGGGATGACGCTCTCGTCGTAGCCGACGATGCCGGGGAAGAGGGGCTCGTGGTCGCGAAGCTTGGTGAGGAGATTGCGCCGCATCTCGTCCTTGACCGATTCGCCTCTTTTGAGGCCCTGTTTCTTGAGATCGAGGAGTGTATTCATGGTTTCTCAATGATTATCGCTCCGCGGCCTGTTCAGGGCCGCACCTCGGACTGGGCCGTCCTGATCCTTACTGAGATAGTGGCTCAGAGTTACGAATTGGAAGGTGACTCTTTCCTCAATTCCGGGATCGAAATGACATATCTCGCTCGACCCCCACCGGTCGGAGGGGGCTCCCGCAGCCGATCTTGTCTCCTAACGCGTTCCGTTGTACTCTTCGAGAGTGATCGTATCCTCCTCGGAGCGTCCGCAAGTGCGCTTGCCATCGCCCTTCGGGTGCTGGCGCCGCGCGTCAATGACCTTGTTCGAGAACGCCGGGGCGTCTAGCCGGACACGGCCATCCGGCGGGGGCGCTTCTTAGGGCCTCCGCCCAGTTCTGGCTGAACCTTCAGTCTGGTTACGATCTCAAGATCGCGATGCGAACGAACGGGAAGCGGGTGGAGAAAGAAGTGCAGCCGCACGCTGCCTAGGATTTCGCCATAAGCGCTCCTCAATTGCTCCCCCTATGCTCACCCTCGGCTTCGACATCGGCGGCACGTTTATCAAGGCGGCGGCCCTCAAGGACCTTGAGGTGGTGGGTCACGGTGAAGCCGCTGTCCGACACGAATCGCTCGAGGCGTTGTGTGCTCAGCTCGCGAAGCTGAGACGTGAACTCGATCCGGATTCGCAGGCGAAAGCGGCCGGGGTCGCGGTGGCGGGGCTCGTGGACAAGGCCACCGGCCGGCTGACCGCCTCGCCCCACCTGCCCTCACTCCGCAACGTCGACGCGAAGCCCCGGTTCGAAGCGGCGCTTCAGATTCCGGTGAGCGTCATGAATGACGCCACCGCCGCAGCCTATGCGGAAGTCCGCTACGGGGCCGCTCGTGGTCTCTCGCATGTTCTCCTCATCACCGCCGGAACCGGCGTGGGCGGTGGTCTCGTCCTGAATGGAGAGCCCTATGAAGGGGCTTCCGGTTTCGCGAGCGAGATCGGCCACGTGGCGGTGGAGCCTCAGGGCGATGCCTGCGCCTGCGGCAAGCACGGGTGTCTTGAAACGGAGTGTGGCGCCTACTACCTGGTGGGCCGCGCCCGGGCCGCCCTCGGCTCCGGCGTCCACAGCTCGCTGGAGAATGCCGATCCACTGGACGCGGCGGCGATCTTCGAGGCCGCGCGGGGGGGCGACTACTTCGCCTTGAACCTCATCGATCGCGCCGGTTCCGCCCTCGGCCGGGCCTGCGCCATGGCCCTTCAGATCCTCGATCTCGAGAGAATCGTCATCGGCGGTGGCCTCGCGCGTAGCGCCGATCTACTGATTCCGCGGATAATGGAGGCGGCCCGCGCCCGGACGTTTAGCGAGATCTTCTCTCGCGCTTCGTTCGTGGCGGCTGAACTCGGCCACCAGGCGGGTGCGATCGGAGCGGCGGCGACGGCGATGCAACGCGCGCGCTGAGTTCGGTCTTCCGGTCCCTTAATCGATTCCTCTCATCACCTTAGGTAGACGTGACCGAACTTTCACAGATCCGCAACTTCTCGATCATCGCTCATATCGATCACGGAAAGACCACGTTGTCGGACCGCCTGATGGAGGCGACCGGCGCTTTGACCGCCCGCGAGATGAGCGCCCAGTTCCTCGACGCCATGGACCTTGAGAAGGAGCGTGGCATCACCATCAAGCAGCACTCCGTGCGGCTCAACTACAAAGCCCAGGATGGCAAGGACTACGTCCTTAATCTGATCGACACCCCGGGCCATGTCGACTTCAGCTACGAAGTGAGTCGGTCGCTCGCCGCCTGCCAGGGCGCCTTGTTGGTGGTGGATGCGAGCCAGGGAGTGGAAGCCCAGACCCTGGCGAATGCGCACCTGGCGGTCGAAAATCATCTCGAGATCATTCCCGTCATCAACAAGGTGGACCTGCCCTCGGCCGAGCCGGAGCGCGCGAAGGAGCAGATCGAGAGCGTGATCGGAATCGACGCCTCCGGCGCCATCCTGGCCTCGGCCAAGCAGGGTCTGGGCATTCCCGAGATTCTCGAAGCCATCGTGCACCGGATTCCCGCCCCCAAGGGAAACCCGGACGGTCCGCTCCGCTGTCTGATCTTCGACTCCTGGTTCGACCAGTATCGAGGGGTGGTCATCCTGGTCCATGTGGTCGACGGCGAACTCAGGCCGGGCATGAAGATCCGGCTGATGGCGTCGGAGGGAAGCCATGAGGTTGAAGGCCTCGGCGTCTTCACCCCGAAGCCGATGCCGGTGGATTCGCTCAGCGCCGGAGAAGTCGGTTTCGTGGTGGCGGGGGTCAAGAGGCTTTCCGACACCAAGATCGGCGACACCATGACGGATGACCGCAACCCGGCGTCCGAAGCGCTGCCCGGCTTCAAGGACGTGAAGCCCATGGTGTTTGCGGGTCTTTATCCGATCGAGTCGAACAAGTACGGCGAGTTGCGCGACGCCATGGAGAAACTCCGGCTCAACGACGCCTCGTTCAACTACGAGCCTGAAACCTCAGCCGCCCTCGGCTTCGGTTTCCGCTGCGGTTTCCTCGGCCTTTTGCACATGGAGATTGTCGAGGAGCGGCTGGAACGGGAGTTCGGCCTGGAGCTGATCGTCACCGCGCCTTCGGTCAAGTATCGGGTCATGTTGACCAGCGGCGACATCATCGACGTGGATTCGCCCGCGCGCCTGCCCGACCCCGGTCAGATCGAGGCCATCGAGGAACCGGTCATCACCGCCACCATTCTGACCGCGCCCGACTACGTGGGCGCGATCCTCCAGCTCTGCCAGGACAAACGCGGGGTGCAGAAGAACATGGGCTACATCACGCCCACCCGCGTGATGATCACCTATGAATTGCCGATGGCCGAGGTCCTGCTCGACTTCTACGACCGGCTCAAGTCGGCCTCGAAGGGCTACGCCTCGCTCGACTACCAGATCACCGGCTGGTGGGTCACGCCCCTGGTCAAGCTCGACGTCCTGGTGAACGACGAACCGGTTGACGCCCTTTCGATCATCTGCCACAAGGACTCGGCCTACCCGCGCGGCAAGACCCTGGTCGCCAAGATGCGCAAGCTGATTCCGCGGCAGATGTTCGACGTGGCCATCCAGGCCGCCATCGGCTCACGCATCATTGCCCGCGAGAGCGTCAAAGCCCTGCGCAAGAACGTCATCGCCAAGTGCTATGGCGGCGACATCAGCCGCAAGCGCAAGCTTCTGGATAAGCAGAAGGAAGGCAAGAAGCGGATGAAGAAGGTGGGCAGCGTCGACATCCCGCAGGAAGCGTTCCTGGCCGTGCTCAAAGTCGACGAATAGCCAGGCGCGGTCAGGCTTCGCGGCCCTGGATTTCCTGCAGAACGAGGTCGCGCAGATCGCGCAGGGCGGCGAGGTCGGACTCGGCCAGCTCGCGCGGGCGGGTGTCGATCACGCATAGCGTTCCGATGCAGCTTCCGTCGAACAGGACGAGGGGAGCGCCGGCATAGAAACGGACGCGAGGGTCTCCCGCCACCAGCGGGTTGTCGGCGAACCGATCGTCGAGCAGGGTATCGGGGATCACGAGTTCCATTCCCGACTCCACCACGTGCGCGCAGAAGGCGGCGTCGCGAGCCCCCCCGTGGGAGTTCAGGCCATATGTGGATTTGTACCAGAGCCGGTTCTGGTCCACCAGGCTGACCAGGGCGATCGGGGTATTCAGGGTGGCGCCGGCGAGCCGGGTCACCCGGTCGAACCGCTCCTCGGCCGGGGTATCGAGAATCGCGAGCTCACGAAGAACCCGCAGACGTCCGAGTTCGTTCGGGGGCAGGCGTGCTCGCACCCACCGACAAGTGTTTCTGAGTACCCAGGCCCGGATCTTGGTGCGCGCGTAGCTGAGGCTGAAAGGCGCCACCAGCCAGTCCGTGGCGATGTCGTCCCATCCTTTGACCTGAAGATCGCGGGTCGATACCAGCACCACCGGGACTTTCACCCGGTGGGCGCCCTCGCCCTCACGCAGGGTTCGAGCGGTTTGCAGCCCATCCAGCAAGGGCGGGCGATGCTCGATCAGAACCATCGAGGGATTCTCCTCGACCAATCGACGAAGAAGCTCGGCATGGTTCGGCAAAGCCCGGCACGGAAGACCCTCGAGGCTGATGGCCTCCGACAGGATCGACGTGGTCTTGGGGTCCACGGTGTAGAGCAGGACCGGGCGGGGTGGCCCGGAAACATCGACCAGAGTCTTGGCCAGGAACCGTGGTTGCTCTCCCGTGGTCGAGCTTTCCGGGCGGCCCCGCAGGTCGAGGGTCAGACCCTCGGCGGCGGCCAGAACCTCGAGGGATGAGCCCTGTTCTTTCAGCCGGCGTTGGGCCGCCTCGACGATCCGATCGATGGCGTCGTCGTGCCGCAGCGGATCGTGGTGGGTGAGGGCGAGTTTTTTGACCCCGGCGTCGCGGCAGATTCGTTCCGCGTACTCGCCAGAACTGTGTCCCCAGCCCACCCGGGCGGGATACTCGCCGGCCGTGTACTGGGCGTCGTGGATCACCAGATCGGCCCCGCGCACGAAATCGGCGTGGCGCTGATCGCCTCCCTCGATCGGCCCTTCTCCCGTGCCCAGGGCGGCGGAGTAGGGCTCGTGATCGCAGCAATAGACGAGGCTGGCTCCATCGATTTCGAATCGATAGCCAAGGGTCAGGGCGGGATGGTTCAAGTAGCGCGCAGTGATCCTGACCTCGTCGATGCTGAAGGCGCCCTCGACGAGGTCGTGAAACCTTATGGTGGCGGCGAACTGAGCCAGGGTGATGGGGAAATAGGTGTGCTCCATCTGGCCGGCGAGGGTGTTCTGAATGCCCTGGGCCAGGCCCTTGGGGCCGTAGATGTCCCATTCGTTGCCCGGAGAAAACAGCGGCGCGAAGAACGGGATCCCCTGGATGTGGTCCCAATGAGAGTGACTGATGAGCATGTGCCCGCGGGTGGTATTGCCCTGGGTGGCCAGCAGGTGCTGACCCAGATCATGGCCGCCGGTTCCGCAGTCGACCACGATCCGCGTGCCCGATCGCGAGAGAATCTCCACGCAGGATGTGTTACCGCCGTATCGCATCGTGGTCGGGCCCGGCTTCGCGATCGAACCTCGAGTTCCCCAGAATGTGATCCGCATGAGCGCTCTCAGACTACTTCGGCGTGCTGGCAATCGCGAATGTCCAGGCCCGCGCACGATGCCGCGGGGCGCCGAATCTCCGGTCCGCGGTCAAGGGAGTTCTGGGGCCAGAAGATGGCCCGGGGCCGCCCCCTGCTCGTTCGGGAATCATCGAAACGGTTGCCCGGAACGGATAAATTTCTGGTGATTACCCGGCTTCCAGGTCTTGGCCCCGTCGTCCGTGTACTCCATTCTGGATTCGAAGGCATCTGGGGCGAAGTTGAACCGGGTAAACCTGAGCCGGCCGGTTCCACCCTCCGCGCTCTTGTATTCCTGCGAAAGGCGCTCTTCTCCGCCCCGCGGCCCGGTCATGATCCACAAGGCGCCGTCACCACCCACGGAGACCATCTCGATCTGGCCCTTCTTCTCGTTGATGTAGAAGAGGATCCCCACGGCCTGCTTCAGTTCGGGGATCTCGTTCTTGCCTGCTGCCACTCGATCGGTGGACCACCCGGGAGAATTCGTAGGTTCCGGAGACGGACCGCGCCACCGAGCCATCGTCCTTCAGGAATTCAGTGGTCACTTCCCGGCGGCCAATCGCGCCGCGCAACTGGTCGATCGAAAGATGCAGAGCCGTCTTCGGCTCCGGCGGCGGAGCCTGCGCCGGCCAGGCCGAGAAGCCGGCAAAGACGAGCGACAAGAGACAGGGGGTCATTGGGGAGACTCCTTCGCGCTGGATGCGACGTGATCAGGTTACCGCGGTCGGCGACACGATGGTTCTAGCCACAGGCGGCCCGGGCGGCCCGAGTTCCGGGAGGCCCGAAAGAAGCCCCTCGCCGGGAGGGTATCGACGGGGCTCTGCGAAGTCAGGGAAGCGCCGCGCGCTTCTCCAGCATGGACATCACTCCACCGGTGACGAGGGCCACGACGGTTCCGGACTCGACGGGGATCGAGGCCGCCATTGCGTGCGAGCGGTAGCCGGTGACCGCCCCCGCGAACGCGGCGGCGGTGTCGAGGTCGAGGGGGCACAAGGCTGTGACCGCCTCCCCGGCCGGCGCCAGTCTTCGCTGAAGTCGAACCAGATAGTCCCTCATGACCAGACGCAGCCGGCTGGATGTCGAGGTATCCAGCATGAGCAGACCGCGGGCCTGATGAAATAGCACGGGATAGTCTGGGTGGGTCTCGAAGAAACGCTCGTGTTCCCCGGCGAGGGCGCCCACCCTTTCGGTGGGGGTGGTGGTCGGGACGATCCGGCTCAGGAAGTTGCGATCGAGAATCTCGACCGCCTCGGTGAGCAGGATAGCGACGAGATCGTCTTTCGAATCGAAGTAGTTGTAGAAGGCGCCCTTGCCAAGGTCCGCCCGATCGGTGATGTCCTCGATCCTGGTGCCGTAGATTCCCCGACGGGCGAATAAGGCGAGGGCCACGTCGAGAAGCGCCCGTCGCGTGCGCTCCTTCCGCCTCTCTCTTCGACTGGTCGATTCATGGTCACGTATCCGTATACGACCAATGTTCATCGAATCTTTCGATTGTTTCTTATTTGCCGACAAGGTCACTTCCGTTAACAGATTAAACGCAAAGAGATACAATCCACAACAGCGACCATCAAAATGCGACTGAAGAGTCGTGCTGCTGATAGAATTGTCACAATGGGAATCCCGGCTGCCACCTATCGTCTGCAACTGAGTGGCGAGTTCCCCTGGGCCCTGGCGAAACGGATCGTCCCCTACCTCGCTGACCTGGGCGTGGGCGCCGCCTACGTCTCTCCCATTGTGATGGCGCGTCCAGGCAGCAGCCACGGATACGACGTGGTGGATCTCGGAAAATTGAATCCGGAACTCGGCAGCGATCGCGAGATGTCCGACTTCACCAAGGATCTGCGGGAGCATGGCCTGGGTCTCATGGTGGACGTGGTGCCGAACCACATGAGTATCTGGGGTTCGGCGAACCATTCCTGGAACGACGTGCTCGAGAATGGTCCGAGTTCGCCCTTCGCCCGCTGGTTCGATATCGACTGGACCCCTCCGAAACCGGATCTCGAGGCCAAGATCCTGCTGCCGGTTCTGGGCGACCAGTTTGGCCGCGTTCTCGAGGCCGGGGACATCAAGGTGGCCTACATGGATGGCGCGTTCGTGGCCCACTATCATGACCTCAGCTTCCCGGTGGCGCCCAAGTCCTGGCCGCAGATCCTGACTCCGGCGCTGTCCCGGCTTCGCCGGGCCATGCCGGACGCCTCGTCCATCCTGCTCGAGCTGGAGAGCATCATCACCTCCTTGGAGCATCTTCCGCCCCGCACGGAGACGGATCGTCAGCGGGTTCGCGAACGTCTCCGTGACCGCGAGGTGTCCCGCCGGCGCATCGACGCCCATGTCGGTCAGGATCCTCAGGTTCGCAAGGCGATCGACGACGCCCTGGCGGAGTTGAACGGCCGGCCGGGAAATCCCCGCAGCTTCGACGCCCTCGAGGCGCTGCTATCCCAGCAGGGCTACCGCCTGAGCCACTGGAGAGTGGCGGCCGAGGAGATCAACTACCGCCGCTTCTTCGACATCAATGAACTGGCTGCGGTGCGGGTCGAGGAGCCCGCGGTTTTCGACGCCGTTCACGAGGTTCTGTTGAGATTGGTGCGGGAAGGCCAGGTCAGCGGCGTTCGAGTGGATCACGTGGATGGCTTGTGGGATCCGCAGGCCTACCTGGCTCGCCTGCGGCGAGCGCTGACCACGGCTTCCGGCGGCGAGACGCTCTACACCGTGGTGGAGAAAATCCTCGAGCCGGGCGAACGCCTTCCATCGAGCTGGCTGGTCAACGGGACAACCGGCTACGACTTTCTGAACCTGGCCGGAGGCGTCTTTGTCGATGGCGAGGGCATGGCGGCGCTGCGGCTTTTGGAGGCCCGCCTGGCTCAGGAGACGCGCCGTTTCGCGGACGTCGCCTATGAAGCCAAGAAGCTCGTCCTCGACGTCGCCCTGTCCGCCGAACTGACCGTCCTGTCGCGCCGGCTCGATCGCATTTCCGAACAGCACCGCTCATCCAGGGACTTCACCCTGCAGAGCCTTCAGGGGGCGCTCGCCGAGGTGGTTGCCTGCTTTCCCGTGTATCGAACCTATGTGCGCGCCGAAGACGCGACGATTGGTGACGAGGATCGCGCCCACGTCGAAGCGGCGGTCCGCTCCGCCAAGCGGCGCAACCCCACCACCAGCCCTTCCATCTTCGACTTTGTTCGCTCTCTCCTCCTCCTGGAGGCTCCCGAAGGACTGGACCCCATCGATCTCGCCGAGCGCCGCGATTTCGTCCTGCGTCTGCAGCAGTTGACCGCGCCGGTGATGGCCAAGGGTCTCGAAGACACCTCCTTCTATCGTTACTTCCCGCTGGCGGCGCTGAATGAGGTCGGTGGTCCGATCGATGCGCGCGGAATTTCCGTCGAGCAGCTGCACCACGAAAACGCCGAACGCCACAGGCTTTCCCCGACCACCATGTCGACCACCGCGACCCACGACACCAAGCGCGGCGAGGATGTGCGGGCGCGCCTTTTCGCGCTGACCGAGCTTTCAGGCGAGTGGATCGAGGCGGTCGATCGATGGCGCGAGCAGAATCGCGGGCACAAACGCGACCTGGTGGGCGATGCCACACCGAATGACCTCACCGAGTACCTGCTCTACCAGACTATCCTCGGCGCCTGGCCCGCGGAGACCCCCGCCACCGATCCCTCGTTCGTGGCTCGACTTCAGGCCTACATGACCAAGGCGAGTCGTGAGGCCAAGCTCCATACCAGCTGGATCAACCCCGACCAGGCGTATGAGGATGCGGTCGCCCGGTTCGTCGCCACCGTGCTCGATCCAGCGCAGAACGCCCCATTTATCGAAGACATCACGAAGTTCCGGGAGCGTCTCGCTCCGCTTGGCTACTACACGTCTCTGGCCCAGGCTCTCCTCAAGATCGCCTCACCCGGCGTGCCGGACATTTACCAGGGGAACGAACTCTGGGACCTGTCTCTGGTTGACCCTGACAACCGGCGTCCCGTCGACTACGAGCACCGCCGCGCGATGCTCGCCCAACTGCGCAGCAATGCGGATGTCGAAGCAGGGGCTTTCGCCGAGCGACTCCTTGCCGCTCCTGAGGATGGACGGGTCAAGCTGTTCGTCACCTACCGCGCGCTGGGCCTTCGCCGAGCGCGTTCAGACGTATTCGAAACCGGGCCGTACTCCGCCCTCTCCGTCCTGGGCGCTCGAAGTCGCCATGCGATAGCGTTCGCCCGTGGTGAAGGCCGGCGCTCCGTGATCGCGATCTTTGGTCGTTTCTTCGCCACCCTCACCGAAGGAGGCGGCCCGCCCATAGGCTCTGCCGCCTGGGGCGACACCCACGTGTCGCTCGCGACTCTGTTCCCCGCCGGTCAGCCCACGCCTTCGCTGCGTGATGCTTTGAGCGGGCACACTCTCACCGCGGAAATCCTGAACGGCCAGGCGGTTCTTCCCCTGTCCAAAGTCTTTGCTCACCTGCCGGTTGCCCTGCTCGAGTCGATGGCGTGAAGCGGCGCGATCTCTCGAACGAGCGGGGGAGCGGTGTGCTTCTTCATCCGACCTCTCTCCCCGGGCCCTTCGGCTGCGGTGATCTCGGCCCATCCGCGCACCGCTTCGTCAAACAGCTGGGTCGCGCACGTCAGCGTTACTGGCAGATGTTGCCGGTCTGTCCGGTAGGCGCTGGGAACGCGCCCTACAGTTCGCCCTCATCGTTTGCCGGTTCGCCCCTGCTCGTCAGTCCGGAGGCCCTCGCCAAAGAAGGCCTCTTGAACCTGCGGGCATGGCGCGGTCGCGCGGCCTTGCCGAAAGGCCGCGTCGACTACCCGTCGACCATGCGGGCGCGCGAGGCCTTGCTGCGTGAGGCCTACGCCACCTTCCGTGAAAAGGCAGCCCGTGGGGATCGCGCTCGATTTGAGACCTTCCAGAGAAGGCAGAGCGCCTGGCTCAACGATCACACGCTCTTCATGGCGCTGAAGACCACAAACCGCGGCGCGTCCTGGACGGATTGGGAAAAGGGCCTGCGTCTTCGGGAACCCCGGGCTCTGGTCCGGGCGCGAGAGAAGCACGCGGGCGAGATCGAGTACCACGCCTTTGTTCAGTACCAGTTCGATCGCCAGTGGCGCGCCCTCATGGAAGCGGCGCGCCCTCAAAATGTCTGCCTCGTCGGCGATCTTCCCTTCTATGTCGAGCATGACAGCTCGGATGTGTGGGCGCACCGCGACATTTTCGAGCTCGACCAGCGGGGCCGGCCCACCGCGGTTGCCGGAGTGGCGCCCGATCTGTTCAGCGCGGAAGGGCAATTGTGGGGGAACCCTCTGTTCAACTGGAATGCTCTGGCCAGGAGTGGGTACTCGTGGTGGGTCGAACGGCTGGAGCGCTCGCTGAATCTGTTCGACCTCCTTCGCCTCGACCATTTCATCGCCTTCCACCGCGCCTGGGCCGTTCCCGCCCGCGCCCGGACCGCGCGCCGAGGAGCCTACCGCCCGGGCCCTGGCGCGAAGCTCTTCACCGCCCTTCGCGCGAAACTCGGCGGCCTGCCCTTCATTGCCGAGGACCTGGGAACGATGGTGCCGGAGGTCCACGTGTTGCGCGATCAATTCGATCTGCCCGGGATGCATGTGCTGCAGTTCTCTTTTGCCGGCGATGCCGAAGTCGGATCGGGGCCCTTCGCCTGCCCGCGCCGCGCCGTGATCTACACCGGCACCCATGACAACAACACCACTCTCGGCTGGTTTCGCGATCGCGGTGGTCGCGGGAACACGCGCACGCCCGCGCAGATAGCGGCGACGCGGGCGAACCTGCTTCGCTACCTTGGCGGCGGCCCGCGCGGCGCCGAGATCCACTGGGATCTCATACGGCTCGCTTTCATGAGTGCCGCCGATATCGCGATCGTGCCTCTCCAGGACATTCTGGGCCTCGGCTCCTCCGCGCGCATGAACATGCCGGGCACGGCGCAGGGCAACTGGGAGTGGAGATACGACGAAGGCGACCTGACCAACGGTGCTCTGGAGCGCCTCGCCGACTTGACTGAACTTTACGGACGAACATCGGAGCCCCACGCATGAGCACATGGCCAAGCAGCATCTTGATTGAACACGTCATGCCCGCCGTGGATGACGGACGATACCCGGCCAAAGGAGTGGTCGGGACACCGTGTGCGGTGACCGCGGACATATTTCGTGACGGCCACGGCGTGCTGGGTGCGGCGCTCTTGTGGCGGACGGCCGACCAGAGCGACTTCCAGAAAGCGCCCATGATCCTGGTGGAGAACGACCGCTGGGCGGGCCAGTTCCCGCTCGACGCGAACACCCGCTACGTCTTCACGGTGGAGGCCTGGACGGACCACTATGCATCCTGGCTCTACGACTTCGCCAAGAAGGTGCGGGCGGGAGCAGCCACGCCGGGCGAGCTCGCCCTGGATCTGCTCGAGGGAGTACAGATCGTCCAGGCCGTGGCCGAGCGCGCCGCCGGACCCGCGCGGAAACGGCTTGAGACCCTGCTCGAGAATCTGGGACGTGAAGCGGACGCTCGCCGCTCCCTGATCCTGGCGAGCGACCAGGACCTGCGTGATCTGATCACCGCCAACGCAGACCGGTCCGATCTCATACGGCGCGAGCCGCTCCTGGAGCTGATCGTCGACCGGAACCGTGCCTTGTACTCGACCTGGTACGAGCTATTCCCTCGCTCTCAGGCCCCGGTGCCCGGGCGCCACGGTACCTTGCGCGAGGCCGAGCACCGCCTGCCCGAGTTGCGCGATCTGGGTTTCGATGTGGTGTATCTGCCCCCCGTCCATCCACTGGGAAGCGCATTCAAAAAAGGAAAGAACAACTCTCTGACCCCCGGGCCCGATGACCCGGGAAGCCCTTGGGCCATCGGCGGTCCGGCCGGCGGCCACGCCGCCGTGGAACCCAGGCTCGGCACCATCGAGGATTTCGATCATTTCGTGGCCACCGCGAATCGGTTGGGGCTCGATGTGGCCCTCGACTTCGCGATTCAGGCCTCGCCCGATCACCCTTGGGTCAAGAAGCACCCGCAGTGGTTCCGCCACCGTCCCGATGGCACGATCAAGTACGCCGAGAACCCGCCCAAGAAATACCAGGACGTGTACCCGGTTGACTTCGAGAACAGCGACTGGAAAGCGCTCTGGGAAGCTCTGCACGACGTCCTCGCCTTCTGGATCGCCCGCGGTGTCACCATCTTCCGGGTCGACAACCCCCATACCAAGCCCCTGCCTTTCTGGCAGTGGGTGATCGATCGGCTCCACGAGAACCATCCCGAAGTTATCTTTCTCTCCGAGGCCTTCACCCGCCCGAAGATGATGAAGGCTCTGGCCAAGGTCGGGTTCACCCAGTCGTACACCTACTTCACCTGGCGCAACACCGCCGAAGAACTGACCGAGTATCTGACCGAGCTGACCTCGCCCGAGATGCTCGCCTGCTATCGACCCAACTTCTTCACCAACACCCCCGACATCCTGCCCGAGATCCTGCAGACGGGCGGCCGTCCCGCGTTCCGCCAGCGCCTGGTCCTCGCCGCCACTCTCTCGCCCTCGTACGGGATCTACAGCGGCTTCGAGCTGTGCGAGAACGCCCCGGTTCCAGGCACCGAGGAATATCTCAATTCGGAGAAGTACGAGCTCAAACACCGGGACTTCGATGCGCCCGGGAACATCAGGGCGGACATCGCCCGCCTGAACGAGATCCGTCGCACCCATCCGGCCCTGCAAAGACTGGACGGCCTGCGCTTCTACGAAACCGACAACCCGAATCTGCTCCTGTACCGCAAGGCTTCCGCGGACGGAATGGATCAGCTCATCGTCGCGGTCAACCTGGACCCCCACCATCCCCACCACGGCACGGGTTTCGTGCCCCTTGAGGATCTCGGGTTCCCGGAAGGAACCCGGTTCGAGGTCGAGGACCTCCTGAGTGGAGCGGCCTGGATCTGGTCCGACCGGAACTACATTCGTCTCGATCCGGAAATGGAGCCGGCCCACATTCTTCGGGTGGGAAAGGCGATTCGTGAGCCGTCCGTTCGAGAAGACGAGATCTGATGCGCAGTGATCCCCGCGACCTTGGCGCCCGCCTCCTCCCCCAGGACCAGGGAGTGGCTTTTCGGGTCTGGGCTCCGCGCCAGCATTCGGTGGAGCTGGAACTTGTCGCCCCGGCAGCCCGGAGAGTGCCCATGCAGAGCCAGGTCCCGGGCGTCTTCGAAGCGGTGGCCCCGGAGGCCCGGGCGGGCGCCGATTACTACCTGATTCTCGAGGGGGAGAAGCGCCGCCCGGATCCGCGGTCTCGCCACCAGCCCCTTGGTGTGCATGGCCCGTCCCGGGTGGTGGATCCTCAGGCCTTCCCCTGGTCCGACGCCAGCTGGCGGGGGCGTCCACTCAAGAGCTCCGTCTTCTACGAACTGCACGTGGGCACGTTCACCCGGGAAGGCACCTTTGACGCCGTCATTTCCCGTCTCGACCACCTGGTGGATCTCGGCGTGACCGCGGTGGAGATCATGCCGGTGGCGGAGTTTCCGGGCCAGCGAAACTGGGGCTATGACGGCGTTCATCTCTTCGCCCCTCAGTCGTCCTATGGCGGCCCGGACGGTCTCCGGCGCCTGGTCGATGCCTGCCACGCCCGCAGCCTCGCCATGGTACTCGACGTGGTCTACAACCATCTTGGCCCCGAGGGCAACTATCTGGGCGAATTCGGCCCCTATTTCTCCGATCGGTACAAGACACCGTGGGGCGATGCCCTGAATTTCGACGGCCCCGACTCGGATCCCGTGCGCGGCCATTTCATCGACAATGCTCTCTTCTGGGTCCGGGAATACCACCTGGACGCCCTGCGCCTGGACGCCGTCCATGGCATCTTCGATTTCTCCGCCCGTCACGTTCTCGAAGAACTCCGCGCCGAGATCGGGAGCCTCTCCGAGGAACTGGGCCGTTCGGCGCATGTCATCGCGGAAAGCGATCTCAACGACGTGCGGGTGATCGCACCGCCCGAGCGGGGCGGTTGGGGGCACGATGCCCAGTGGAGCGATGACTTCCATCACGCCGCCCGCGCCCTGCTCACCGGCGAGAAGCGAGCCTACTTCGCCGATTTCGGCTCGGTCGATGACCTCCGAAAGGCCATGGTCGAGGGCTTTGTTCACGACGGCCGATACTCGTCCTATAGGCGGCGGCGCCATGGCAATTCCGCCGCCGATCGTCCCGGCGAACAGTTCGTGGTCTGCCTGCAGAATCACGACCAGATCGCCAACGCCACTCAGGGTGCGCGCCTGGCGGCATTGGTGGAGGCGTCCCGGCTCCGGGTCGGCGCCGCGCTGCTGGCCTGCTCGCCCACCCTTCCCCTATTGTTTCAGGGCGAGGAGTGGGGCACGACGACGCCTTTCTACTACTTCGTGTCCCACCGCGACCTCGGGTTGATCGACGCGGTACGGCGCGGCCGTCGCGCCGAACACGAAGACTTCTTCGCGGCCGAGGGGGGCAGCCGAACGGGTCCGGCCCAGGAATTCGCCGATCCCGCAGACCCGGCCACCTTCGAGGCGTGCCGTCTCGACTGGGGCGAGGCTCGCGGGGTTGAAAACGCACAACTCCTGGGCCTTCATAAGGCGCTCTTCGAGTTGCGGCGCGCGCATCCGAGCCTGGGAAACTGCCGCCGCGATCTCACCCGCGCCATGGTCGACGAGACCCGCCGCACCCTCTCGCTCATTCGGAGTGATCCGGACGGTGAAACCACCACCTGCCTGTTCAATCTGTCCGAGGCGGAGTGCGATCTGCGGGCGGTCCTTGGCCCCGGGGGGCATCGACGCCTTCTGTCGACGAGCGAACTCCGGTTTGGAGGCGATCCCGCCCGCCTCCCGCCCGAGACCGTCGACGCCTCCTCGACCCGGGAATCCCCGGTGACTCTGGCTCCGTGGTCGGCGGCCATCTACCTGAGGAACGACGACAAATGAGGTCGCTGGTGCTCCACGGGCATTTCTACCAGCCCCCTCGCGAGAACCCCTGGACGGGCATGGTCGAGAACGAACCCAGCGCGCGTCCGGACCACGACTGGAACGAGCGCATCCATCGAGAGTGTTACCGGTCAAACGCCTTCGCCCGGGTCTTTGACAACTTCGGGCGGGTTTCGCGCATCGTCAACAATTACGCGCACCTCAGTTTCAACCTCGGTCCCACTCTCCTCTCGTGGATGCAGGAGCACGATCAGATCGCCTACCTGCGCATTCTGGAGGCGGATCGCATCAGCGCCAAGGCCAACCGGGGGCATGGCAACGCCATCGCCCAGGGCTACAACCACACCATCCTCCCCCTTGGCAACGATCGGGATCGACGAACCCAGATCCGCTGGGGCCTCGCCGACTTCCGCCATCGCTTCGGCCGGGAAGCCGAATCCCTGTGGCTGCCCGAGACCGCGGCCAACGATGCCACCCTGGCCGCACTGGTGGACGAAGGGCTGCGCTTCGTCATCCTCGCTCCCAACCAGGCCCAGCAGTTGCGGCATCCGGGCGAGGAGAACTGGCTGGATGTTTCCAACAGCGACATCGATCCCGGAATCGCCTACCGGTGGCTGCATCCGGACGGCTCGGGTCGCGAACTCGCCATCTTTTTCTATGACGGACCGATCGCACGCTCGATCGCCTTCGAGGGCGTTCTCAACTCGAGTCAGGCCTTCATCAGCCGGCTGGGTCAAGGGGCGAGCGGCGAGGGTCGCCTCGTCCACATCGCCACTGATGGCGAGAGCTACGGACATCACACCCGATTCGGCGAACGGGCCCTCGCCCATGCGCTTCTCTACGAGGCCGAAAGATCCGGGTTCCGGGTCACGAACTACGCGGCCTACCTCGAAGCGTATCCGCCCACCATCGAGGTGAAAATCAAGCCCGGTCCCGACGGCGAGGGAACGGCCTGGAGCTGTTCGCATGGCCTCGGTCGCTGGACCCGGGATTGCGGTTGCGAGAACGGCGCGCGTCAAGGCTGGAATCAGGCCTGGCGCGGGCCGCTGCGCCGGGCCCTGGATCTGGTCCGCGACGAGGCGGCTCGGGTCTTCGAGGCGACGCGGGACGAGCTCTTTGTGGATCCCTGGGCGGCCCGCGATCGCTACATCGAGCTGGTACTCGACCCGGCCCTGAACAACAACGAGTGGCTCGCTCAGGTGGCTTCGCGACCGCTCGATGGAGGCGAACAGGAGCGCGCTCTGGGTCTGCTGGAGATTCAGCGCTTCTGCCAGCTCATGTACACGAGCTGCGGGTGGTTTTTCGCGGACATTTCGGGAATCGAAACCGTTCAGGTCATGAAGTACGCCGGGCGGGCCATGGACCTGATGGAGGACATGGGTCTGGTGTCGCCCCGCGACGCCTTTCTGGAGGTTGTGGCCGAGGCCACTTCGAACCTGCCCGAGTGGGGGACGGGGGCGGACGTGTTCGCCCGCTCCGTCGACCCCCTGAGAACCACTCCCTCGAGAGTGGCCGCCCATCTCGCCATCTCCGGCCTGGTCAATGGATCGGACGACGATCAGATCATGGCCGGCTTCCGTGTTCACACCTCTCAGACCCAGAAGCAGCGCCACGGCCGGTTGGTGCGGTGGACGGGTCGAATCGAACTCGAAGAACTCGCGACCGGCCGTCGTCAGGACTTCGCGGTGGCGTCGATGCACCTCGGCGGCGTCGACTTCTACTGCGCCCTGAGGCCCTATCCCGGCAATCAGCGGTTCCAGGCCGCGATCGCGAAGTTCTGGTCCTCGGAGCGCACCGCCTCCCTGCCCGTCCTGCTCCGCACCGCGCAACAGGAGTTCGGACCGGAGGAGCACGGGCTGCAGAGTGTCTTTCCCGACGGATTGCAGCACATCTCCCGTCTGGTCTTCGGCGACGTGGTCAGCCGCTTCGCGGGGGAGTACGTCCATCTGTACGAAACCAACGAGCGCATTCTGGCCATGCTCGGAGAAGCCGGCTTCCAACTGCCCGCGGCGTTGCGTTCGGCCGCCGAGTTCACGTTCAGCCGGAGATTCGACGAGGCCATGAGCCGCGCCGGGGGAAGCCGGGACGCCAAGGCCTACGAGGACGCGGTGGCCATCGCCGAAGAAGCCGAGCGCCGAGGGTACCGCTTCGATCGGACCGCCGCGGGAGCGGTCTTCGGCGACCTGGTCGCCGAAGGCGTGGCCGGCGCGGTGGCTGACTCCTCGGCCGAGCGCTACCGGAAGGTCACCCGGCTGGCCCAGGTGGGCGTGCGACTGGGGTTGGTCGAGCAGCTCGGGCGCGCCCAGGAAATTCTCTATGCTGCGATCGACCGCGGCGTGTTCATCGACGATGACGTTCGCGAACTCGCGACCGCGCTCGGTCTCGCCATTGTGGAGGTCTCATGACCACGCTTTCCAGGAAGGACCTCAAGCGGCTGCTGGCCCTTGAGCTGAAAGACCCTCATGCGCTTCTCGGCGCGCATCCGACCCCGGGTGGGGTGGTGGTCCGCGCACGGCGGCCCGACGCGCGGGCGGTGCGGGTGATCGAGGATGTGGGCGGGCGCACGCATGAAATGGCCCGGGTGCATGAGGCCGGCCTCTTCGAGGTCCTCATTCCCGATCGGCCGAAGGTCTTTGGCTACCAGCTCGAGGTGGAGTATCCGGGCGACCTCACCGTGCTCGGCCGCGACCCTTATGCCTTCCTCCCCAGCCTGGGCGAGATCGATGTTCATCTGGCCGCCGAGGGCCGCCACGAGGAACTCGCCCTTCGGATGGGCGCGCATGTTCGCGACCTGGGCGGCGTGCGCGGGGTCGGGTTCGCGGTCTGGGCCCCAACCGCGCTGGGGGTGAGCGTGGTGGGCGATTTCAACAGCTGGGATGGACGGCTCCACCCCATGCGCAGCCTGGGCGCTTCAGGCCTGTGGGAATTGTTCGTGCCCGACCTGGGTACGGGGGCAGTCTACAAATACGAAATCCGTACCGCGATGGGCCCGATCGTGAAAACCGACCCCTATGCCGGTTTTATGGAGAAGCCGCCCGTCACCGCGTCAATCGTCCACGAGCGACGCTACGTCTTCACCGACGATGCGTGGATGAAGGCGCGGTCTGCTGCCGATCCCTGGCGGGCGCCGATGTCAATCTATGAGGTCCACCTCGGCTCATGGCGTCGCGTGCCGGAAGAGGGGGACCGCGCCCTTACCTATCGCGAACAGGCCACGCAGCTTGCCGACTATGTGATCGAACTCGGATTCACCCACGTGGAGCTGATGCCGGTGATGGAGCACCCGTTCGAGGGATCGTGGGGCTATCAGGTAACCGGGTATTTCGCCCCCACCTCCCGTTACGGCGACCCCGACGACTTTCGTTTCTTTGTCGATCACCTGCACGAGCGAGGCATCGGGGTGATCCTCGACTGGGTGCCCGCGCACTTTCCCAAGGACGCCTTCTCGCTTGGTCGTTTCGACGGCACCGCGCTGTACGAGCACCTGGATCCCCGCCAGGGCGAGCACCCGGACTGGGGCACGTACGTTTTCAATTACGGCCGTCGGGAGGTCCGCAATTTCCTTCTGGCCAGCGCCCTCCACTGGCTCGACAGCTTCCACGTCGACGGTCTGCGCGTCGATGCCGTGGCGTCGATGTTGTATCTGGACTACAGCCGCCGGGAAGGCGAGTGGGTGTCCAACCAGCAAGGCGGGCGCGAGAACCTCGAAGCGGTCAGCTTCCTGCGTGAGTTGAACGACGTGATTCGGCGGCGGCACCCCGGCGCGCTGATGATCGCGGAAGAATCGACCTCCTGGCCGGCGGTCAGCGGTAAGACCCATCTGGGTGGGCTCGGTTTCGACTTCAAGTGGAACATGGGCTGGATGCACGACACCCTGCACTATTTTCAGACCGACCCGATCTACCGCCGCCACCATCATCAGAACCTGACTTTCGGCCTGCTGTATGCGTGGAGCGAGAACTTCGTGCTGCCTTTCTCCCACGACGAGGTCGTGCACGGCAAGGGCTCCCTGATCGAGAAGATGCCCGGCGATCGCTGGCAGAAATTCGCCAACCTCCGCGCCCTGTTCGCCTACATGTGGGCCCACCCCGGAAAGAAGCTGATTTTCCAGGGCTGTGAGATCGGCCAGTGGCGCGAATGGAGCCACGAGCGCAGCCTCGACTGGCACCTCCTGGCCGAACCCGATCACCACGGCCTCTCCCAACTGGTCAAAGACCTCAATCGCATTTACCGGGCCGAACCGGCGCTCTTCGAGGCCGATGTCGATCCTCAGGGTTTTCAGTGGATCGACGCCAGCGATGCCGACGACAACGTGGTCTCGTTCCGGCGCATCGCCCCCAGGGCGGGGACCGAGGTGGTGTGCGTGGCCAACCTCTCACCGGTGCCGCGCCACGACTTCCGGGTGGGCCTGCCGCGAGAGGGACGCTGGAGCGAGATCCTGAACACCGACGCCTCCATCTACGGAGGATCGAACATCGGCAATGCCGGAGGGGTCGATGCCGTGGCCGACCCCTTCCACGGCCTGCCCTACTCGGCGAGCATGGAACTCCCTCCTCTCGGCGTGCTGTGGTTCGCCTCGCCCCCGCTTGGAGAGGTTGCGGAAGTGGCGCGCGCATCCGAAGAAGGCGCGCGCATCCGAGGAAGTAGAACGGCCCCCGATTAAGCCGTCGCCCGGCCGCGAAGCCGCTAAACGGAAACCGAGGTCGCCCACCCGACCGACCGACCACAAAGAAGTAGAAGGACCTGCGGGCGCGATTTGCCGCGTGAGACCGCAACCCAAAGGAAGGAGCAGCATGAAGCTCGAAGTCTTCGAAATGGAGCGACTCCAGTCGATCTGGGAGAACCGGGTGACCCACAATCTCTCCGAGAGCGGGGTGCATCCCATGTCTCTCGGCGAACTGGTCGACCCCAAGGATCAAGACGCCATCTTCGACCAGCGTTTCGTCTACGTCCAGACCAACGGAACCCCCGCCCTTCGCGAGTCGATCGCCGCCTTGTATCCGGGCGCTACCGCCGACAACGTGGTGGTGGGCAATGGCACCGCGGAGGCGAACTACATCACGGTGTGGCATCTGGTGGAGCCCGGCGACGAAGTCGTGATGATGCTCCCCAACTACATGCAGATCTGGGGCGTGGTGCGGGGCCAGGGCGCCGCCGTGGTGCCCTGGCGACTGCGAGAGGATCGCGCCTGGCAGGGGGACGCGGAGGAACTGGCCTCCCTGGTCACGCCGCGCACGAAACTGATCGCGGTGTGCAATCCCAACAACCCGACGGGGTCGATCCTGAGCGAATCCGCGATGCGCGCGATCGTGGCCGTGGCCGATAAGGTTGGAGCCTATGTGCTGGCGGACGAGGTCTACCGCGGCGCCGAGCTCGACGGAGCCCTTACCCGCAGCTTCTGGGGCCTCTCCGATCGCGTCCTCGTGGCCTGCGGCCTGAGCAAGGCTTACGGCCTCCCCGGACTTCGGATCGGATGGGTGGTGGGCCAGGCTCCGATGGTTGCCGACCTCTGGGCGCGGAAGGACTACCTCAGCATCGCCCCCTCATCGCTCTCCGACCATCTCGCCCGTGTGGCTCTTCAGCCAAAGGTTCGGCCGCGCATCCTCGAACGCACGCGAGGGATCGTCAACGCCAACTTTCCCGTGCTTCAGGAGTGGATGAACGGCCATGGATCCGGTTTCCGTCTCGTGCCCCCGCGCGCCGGCGCCATCGCCTACCCGCGCTACTCCTGGCCGATCAACTCGACGCGTTTGATGGAGCGGTTGAGGGATGAGCAGAGTCTCCTGGTGGTGCCGGGCGACCAGTTCGGTATGGACGGGTACCTGCGCATCGGACTCGGCAATGAGCCCGAGGATCTGAAAGCGGGACTGGCGCGAATGGACAGGGTGCTTGAATCGCTCGGGCGCGCGCCCGGCTTTTGAGGCCTTCAAGTGAGGCCAGGAAGGGGGATGAACACAACTCCGACCGCCGATCACTTCGCTGAGCGGCATGGCGGCATCGGCCCAGGCTTCAGGTCAGCAGGATGTCGACAAGTCGCTTTTCACTGCCGGGCTTCTCCCGGAAGAAGAGGGTGGGCTCGAAAAGTTCGAGTTCGAGGAGAACCGGAAGGCCCTCCTCGTCGCGGGCGAGATCGACCCGAGCATAGGGAATCTCCGGCAGACCGGCCCTGACGAGCACATCGTGCGCCATGTCGATGGCGTCTTCTCTCGGTTCAATCGGAATGCCCTCGGGTTCGAAACGCGGACCTTCCCTGAAGGGAGACGTTTTCTTGATCCCGTGCGAGTATCGACCGCCGAAGAACATGAGGCTCTGCTCGCCTCCTTCGTTCACGTCGGTGAGGAAGGGCTGGACCATGATCTCCCGATCCCGGAGATGCCGTTCCAGATAGGCTTGTCCGTCCGCTCGACCCCTCGTCCCGATAAGGACCGTCTCCCAGGAATTGGCGGAGACCGCCGGCTTCAAGACGACATCGCCCCATCCCCGATCAGCGCACAGGGTCTCGAGGCTCACGATCTGATCACGGGCGATGAAGGCGGTCGGGACGGTGGGAACCCCCCGGGCCGTGAGGTCGCTCAGGTAACGCTTGTTGGCGTTCCAGCGCACCACCTCCGGGGAGTTGATCACTCGCGTCACCCTTTCCACCCGAGCGAGCCAGCCCAAAAACTCCTCATACCGGCGGAAGTAGTCCCAGGTTGAACGCAGGAGCGCCAGGTCGACCGCGCTCCAGTCGAAGTTCGGGTCGTCCCAGGAGACCGAAATGGCCAATGCGCTGCGACGCGCGAGGGCTTCGGCGAGCGGCCGGTCATCGTCCTCGATGTCGGGATGCGCCGCGTGGGTGACAAAGGCGATCTTCACTCTCGCGAGAGCTTAGCCGCGCGCCTCGACTCCGCCGCGGCGCTTTCAGGCCTGGTCGTAGGCCGGGCGAAGGGGCGCCTTGGCGCCTTCGTACTGCGCCGCCACCGGATCCTCCCCGCGAGACGTCGCGCCCCCGCCCGCCGCGGAGTGCGCCACCAGATTGCCGTAGCCATGGTCCAGTCCGTGCTTCGATTTCAGGAAAGCCACGCGTTCGCCGTGCTCTTCTAGTTTCTCCGCCTGCACCACCTTCACCCAGTCGGCCAGGGCAACGTCGTTCGGCATTTCCTTCTCTCTGATCCGAAGCTCATCGACGATCCGGCGGTCCGCGACCTGATGGAACGCGCCTGCGCGCAGGCCCCGAAACCGATCCATCCCAAGGCCAGCAGGCGCATGATCATCAAGTCGATTTCCGCCAGACAGCGGCCTCGCCGTCCCTGAGCCTGTCCCCCGAGCCCTCTCCGCGGCCAGCGGAGCGAGCCTGTGCTAGCGTTCCGTTCCTCAACCCCTCGGGCTCCTGTGTCGCGGCGTGATCGGCTTTTCCACCCGCTGGCGTTGGTCAAGACGCAAAGGCGTATCGACCCAGCCGCCTCTATCCACGCCTACGTTTTCCCAACCGTCCTGAGGATTTCCTGACCATGCGCCTTTCGCGTCTTCTCGTCACCCTCGCCATCGCCGCCCTCGCGGCGGGTACGATCCAGGCCCAGCCTGGACACCGCGACACTCTTCCCGGCCAGGGAGCGCCCGCACGCCCCACCCCCGAGGCTTCCGCCCACCCCGCCGACGCTCGTCCCGCACCAGCGGCCGTTGACAACTACAAACAGACCCCGCACACCGGCAAATTCGGTGGCCAGACCGTCGCCTACACCGCCACCGCCGGCACCATGGTGCTGAAGAGCGCCGCCCTCAAGCCGCGTGCGAACGTCTTCTTCGTCGCCTACACGAAGGACGGCGTCCCCGCGGGCTCGCGTCCCATTGCCTTCGCTTACAACGGCGGCCCCGGCTCGGCGTCGGTCTTCGTCCACATGGGTCTGTTCGGTCCTCGGCGCGTGCAGATGGCCGACGACGGCTTCCAGCCCGCCCCGCCCTATGAACTGGTCGACAACCAAGACTCGATCCTGGACGTCGCCGACGTCGTGGTCATCGATGCCGTGACCACCGGCTGGTCGCGCATGGTCGAAGGCGAGGAGGGCAAGAACTTCCACGGTGTGGCCCAGGACATCGAGGCCTTCTCCGACTTCATCCGCCTCTACCTCGAACGGTTCAATCGCTGGGCCTCGCCCAAGTACCTGATGGGCGAGAGCTACGGCACGGTGCGGTCGGCCGGGGTTTCCGCCGACCTGCAGGCGCGCCACGGCATCGAGCTCAACGGGATCGTCCTCATCTCCTCCGTCATCGACTTCTCGACCCTGTCCGAAGCGCCCGGGAACGAGCTCAATTACGCGAGCTTCCTGCCCACGTACACCGCGGACGCCTGGTACCACAAGCGGCTGGGTCCCGAGCTTCAGGGCATGGACCTCAGGAAAGCCCTCGACGAGTCGCGCCAGTTCGTGTGGGGCGAGTACATGACCGCCCTGGTGAAGGGGAGCCGTCTCACCGCTGCCGAGCGCAAGGACATGGCGGGGAAGGTCGCGAAGTTCACCGGTCTCTCCGCCACCTTCGTGGAAGAGGCCAATCTGCGGGTCAGTCCCGCCCGTTTCCGCAAAGAGCTCCTGCGAGACCAGCGACAGACCGTGGGCCGGCTCGACGGCCGCTACACCGGCCTCGATCGCGACGCCGCGGGCGAGAGTCAGGAGTTTGATCCCTCGAACTCCGCGCTGCAGGGTGCCTACACCGCGCTCTTCTCCGAGTACGCGAAGAACGAACTCAAGTGGGAGAGTGATCTTCCCTACGTCACCTCGGCCAAC